>JBEKQS010000174.1:0-11577 GCA_049519475.1 Bryobacteraceae bacterium
ACAAACATCTTCAAAAATGTTTGGGGGCGGACTTTTTGTACGATCTTGCCGAGTCCCGGCGACCGAGGCGCAGATCCGAAAGGACTTGCCCCCTCATTTTTGCGCCGGAAAGTAGCTAGCGTGACGCGGTAATGCGCAGGGTCCAGTTGGCGCGCGCGGGCGGAGAATCGGCTCTCAGCGTTAATGATAATCGTTACTATTCAGGCCGCACTACCCTACTGTGGCGCCGTCGCGAGCTCCTTCACCAGCTCATACAGAAACGTCTGCCCCTCGTAGAAAGAGCGTTCGAGCATCCGCTCATCGCGGCCGTGAATCCGGTTGTCGTCGCGCTCCCCGAAGAAGCCCTGCACGCCATAAGTCGGAATGCCCGACGAGCGCAGCATGCGGCCGTCGGTCGCGCCCGTGCTCATGCCGGGAAGCACGATGACACCGGGCCACATGGTGTCGGTGATGCGCGACATGGCATGCAGGAGATCCGGCCGCAACGGCGAAGCCGCGGCTTCCTCCTCCTGGTTCGCAACCGAAATCACCACCTGGTCGTCGGCGATGGTCTTCTTGAGCGTTGCGAGGACGTACTCCAGCGAATCGCCCGGCTGCACGCGGCAGTTGACGTTAGCGGCGGCCAGTTGCGGCAGCGCGTTGCGGGCGTGCCCACCCTCCAGCATGGTGGCGACACACGTGGTGCGCAGCATGGAATTCCACACCGGTGAGATCTTCGCGATCCGCTCCATGGCTGCCTGGTCGCTCTCCGCCACCTTCCCCAGGTCGGCCTTAGCCGCGGTGGTCTCGATCTTCGCCATGCCGCTGAAGTAAGCCTTCGTGACTTCGTTGGTCTTCAGCGGAAATCCGAACTGGCTCAGCCGCACCAGCGCGCCCGCCAGGTGATAGATGGCGTTATCGGCCACCGGCAGGGAGCTGTGCCCGCCCTTGTTGCGCACTTCGAGGCGCACATCCAGATACCACTTCTCGGCCGCTTGCACGTCGTTCGAAATCCGCTTGTCATTCACCAACTGGCCTCTGCCGCCCTCATTCAGCGCGAACTCCGCATCAATCAACTCGCGATGGTTCTTGAGCAGCCAGGCGACGCCGTTGTATGGCCCGCCGCCCTCCTCATCGGCCGTGAGCGCCACGATGATGTCGCGGTCCGGCTTGTAGCCTTCGCGCTTCATGCGGATCAGGTTGGCGACCCACACGGCTGCCTGCGCTTTATCGTCGGCCGTGCCGCGCCCATAGAAATACCCGTCCTTCTCGGTGAGCACAAAGGGGTCCATGCTCCAGTCTTCGCGCTTGGCCTCGACCACATCCTCGTGGGCCAGCAGCAGGATCGGCTTGAGCTTGCCCGTGCCGTGGTATCGCACCACGATGTTGAACTTCTTGGGGATGGCGCCCCCGAGGAAGATATCGGAATCCGGAAACCCGGCCGCGCGCAATCGCCGCGCGATGGCATCGGCGACCGGTGTTGTCGCCCCGGTGGTATAACCGGATTGGATTTCGACGATCTCCTTGTAGATATCGTGAGCCAGCCGCTGGTCGATTTCGGGCGGCATGGTGGAAGCGGCGAAGCACGATAGCGCGGCGAGCGAGAGCAGGAAAGCACGAAGCATGGGGCTTATTATGGCATGACCGGGGAAGGAAAGGGACGGACACATTTCCCGATTCGGCTTGAAGTTTGCAAGTCCCCGGGAATTCCCGTATCTTGAAGGCATGACGGTACAACTCAAGCCTGAAACAGAACGGCTCGTTCAGGAAGAAATCAAAAGCGGGCACGTCCGGTCCGTCGATGAGTTGATCGTGCAAGGAGTCCGCGCGCTAAGGGAGAAATCACGGGCCGGAAAACGTGCGTCTGCCTCGCGGAAGCCGCGCAAGAACCTGGCTGACGTTCTGAGTGGACCGCCGTTTGCCGGTTCAGAACTCGATCTCACGCGGCAAGAAGATTACCCAAGGCCGCTTGATCTGTGAGCGGCTTCGTGGTCGACACCAACGTCCTTTCCGAATTCTCGCGAAGAGGTGAGCCAGATCCAAGAGTCAAGAGTTGGGTGAAGGCTGCCGCTCCCGGTTCTCTCTACGCCAGCGTCTTGACCCTCGCAGAAATCCGCCGAGGCATCGAGATTCTCCCGTCGAGCAAGCGTCGCACGCAGTTGGAACAGTGGCTTGAGAGTGAACTGCTCGAATCGTTTGATACGAATGTGCTCCCAGTGACCAAAGCGATTGCCGACCGCTGGGCAGTACTTTCCGCGGGAGCGCAGAAAAGAGGGGCGCCGCTCTCCATCATCGACGGCCTGATTGCCGCAACCGCCCTTGAACACGAGCTGACTCTGGTAACGCGCAACATGAAGGATTTTGCCGGCCTCGGAGTGATCGTCCTGAATCCTTGGGAGGCGTAATCTGGGCGCCTCAGGTTGCGCCGTGAGTCACTCCTTCCCCCAACGCTCGTACCTACGCGCGGGCGTAAAGGAGACGGACGCATTGTTCTGCCTCTGGGCCGGGAAGGCCCGACCGGCCAGCGGCCACCCGGTGGCCAAAGATAAGCTAATGAGAATTGTAGATGACGCTTCCGCCGCGAATCACGCAGCGGACCTGCGAAAATGCGGTGAGGTCAACCGCCGGGTCGGACTCAAGAATCGTTATGTCCGCGATCATCCCCGGCGCAATTCGACCTCGTTCGGCTTGCACACCGAATCTCCGGGCTGGATTCTCAGTCAGCATGCGCAGGATCTCAACTGTATCCAGCCCCATCTTCCCAAGCTGCTGAAACTCCTCCCCAGCGTCATAGTCGGTGAGATAGCCCGTGTCAGTTCCAAACATCAGCTCACCACCAAGATCGTGGAATCGGCGAACGATGCGGCGGATATCGGCGATATTGGTCGCCCCGCTGAATAGCTTCAACGTAGGGATCATCGCCATATGATTGGCGAGGGCCTGCCGGAGAACCGTGTCGTTCACATCGCGAGTGTCGTCGGGGGCGTGTGCCAGGACATCCACTCCGCTGGCAATCGCCACTTGAATTCCTGCGAGGTTGGAGGGATGGGCAAACACCAGCCGATGATGCTCATGCGCTGCGGTGACTGCTGCCCTCGCGATCGGCTCAGGCATCGGCAGAACGGTGCCGTGCGATATCCAGGAACCGGTAAATAACTTGATGATATCGGCGCCGTTTTGTATGTTGAGTTCAGCGGCTGCCGCCGCTTCCTTGGGGTTCCGCGGTGGAATGATCTGCGCCAGAATTGCGGGAGGTAAACTTTCTTTCACATAGTACGGGACTCCGTCCGGCGGGTAAATGGGAACGCCCGCGGTGAGGATCCGCGGGCCCGGAATCTCACCCGACTCGATCCGGCGGCGCAGGGCGCCCGTATTCGCCAGCATCGATGCGGTGTCAACGACGGTTGTAAAGCCGGAGCGCAAGAGCATCGATTGCAGTTGCTCGACAAGCTTCTGTGCCGGCTGCGCTGCCGCATTTTCCCACTTGGGTTCCGTAAAGTGGATGTGGCAATTCCAGAATCCCGCCATCACCGCGCAGCCGCTGCATCGGATCACTTCGGCGTCGGGCGGAATTTGGATGCGTTCCCCAACGGCAACAATCCTGCCGGCCTGCATAAGGACGGATGCGTGAGGAAGCGGTGCGGCAGTCGCCGAAAGGTAAACCAGAGCATCTACGATCGCCAGGGATTTGGCCGGCGCCGGGCTCGCGATTAGGGCGCTGGCTAGCAGGCTGAACACGCGACCAGTGGGGCACACTGGCATCATCGTCAATCCTCCTCGGCATGTGGCATGCCTCAGAGGACAGGGTAACCCAGACCGGGCAGACGAAGGTGGTCCCCAGGAACCGCCATTTCAGCCCACTGGATTCGCGGCCTCCATTTGTGCCATGCTGAACGGTTCGTATGGACATCATCACCGGCAATGTCGGATGGATCGAAGTGATCTGCGGGCCCATGTTCTCGGGCAAGAGCGAAGAGCTGATCAGGCGCCTGCGCCGCGCCATGATCGCGCGCAAACGCGTCGAAGTCTTCAAGCCCTCGATCGACAAGCGCTACTCCGACGACGAGATCGTCTCCCATGGCGATCTCCGCATGAAGTCGCAGGTGGTGGCCAATTCGGCCGAGATCGCCGAGCGCATCGACTGGCGCTCGGAAGTGGTGGGCATCGACGAAGCCAACTTCATGGGTCCGGGTCTGGTGGAGGTGGCGCAGCGCCTCGCCGACAGCGGCAAGCAGGTGATCATCGCCGGTCTCGACACCGACTACATGGGCCGCCCCTTTGTCCCCATTCCCGATCTGCTGGCGCACGCCGAGTCCATCACCAAGACGCTGGCCATCTGCGTCCGCTGCGGCAACCCCGCCAAGCATACCCAACGCCTGCGCGGGTCGGACGACCTGATCGTGGTGGCCGGCTCCGACATGTACGAAGCCCGTTGCCGCCGCTGCTTCGAACCCGGCATCCCCAAGCAGGTGGAGATGGACTTCATCAAAGCCAAGGTGAGGGAACCGAAGGCGTAGCTGCCGCTTTTCACGGTCCTTTGGTGGTGACGAAGTGGCTCAGTTGCCGCCGGCGGGCAGGTCGCTGTTGAACATGTCTTCGATGACCTTCCAACTGCCGTCGGCCTGTTTCTTCCAGACCGACAGGTACTTGCCTTTGTCGGGCGCCGGATTGCCTTTTTGGTCGGTCGTAGTCATGCTGTAGTTGCCCTGCGTGTAAGCCATGTCGCCCGAAACTTCCACCTTGTCGGTCTGGAACGACAGCGCGAAATTCTTGTCCTGCATCACGGCGCCCATCGCCGACTTGACGTTGCCTGCGCCATGGAGGATGGGCTCATTGGGCATCATGAATGTCGCGTCGTCGGCGAAATTCGAGGCCCACTTGGCTGGATCCTTTGAGGCGGCATCCCTGCTCCAGGCAACTTCTTTGTCCTTGATGGCCTGCGCATCGGCCACGCTCGTATCCTTCGAGCAGGCCGTGGTCATGGCCATCAGTCCCACGCATCCAGTCAGCAGCATGAATTTCAACATCGGCAGTTCCTCCTTTGGTCGGGCACCCAGGAGTCTATCCAAACCTGCTGAACAGTGTCAATTACCCTTGGACGCGCTGGCTCTGTCCGGCCCAGAAGGATTCGCGCAGTTGCCGCTTGAGGATTTTGCCGGTGCCGGTCTTGGGCAGCGGATCGGTGGAGAACAGGAAGCGCCGGGGCATCTTGAAGCGCGCGATGCGGTCTTCCAGGAAAGCGCGGAGCTGCTGTTCGTCGAGGGTGTGACCCGGCTTGACCACCACGTGAGCCGCCGGCACTTCGCCCCATTTCGGATCGGGCGCGGAAACCACCGCGCATTCCAGAACCGCGGAGTGCGCGAAGATGGCCCGCTCCACTTCGATGGAGGAAATGTTCTCGCCGCCGCTGATGATGATGTCCTTCTTGCGGTCGACGATTTGCAGCCAGCCGTCCTGGTCCCAGACCGCCATGTCGCCGGTGTGCAGCCAGCCGTTGGTCATGACGGCTTCGGTGGACTGCGGCTCCTTGTAGTAACCGTCCATCACGATGTCGCCGCGGATGACCACCTCGCCGATCGAGAGCATGTCGCGCGGCACTTCGTTCATATGGAAATCGACCACGCGGACTTCGCAGCCGGGCAGCGGCCAGCCGGTCATCGACTGGCGGCGCCAGCGGTCCTCTTGGTTGGCGAAGACCACACCGTCTTTGGGGCGCGCGGTAGTGGCCGCTGGGCAGGTTTCGGTCAGGCCGTAGCCGGTTTCGATGCGGCAATGGAACACCGCGTCGAGCCGCGCCACCAGTTCGGGCGATGCAGCGGCGCCGCCCAGCACGATGTGGCGCATGCTCGAGACGTCGTACCCGGCGAGCGTGGGTTCGTTGAGCAGGGCGTTGGCCATGGTGGGGACCACGGCCATGCTGCTGGCGCGCTCCCCCTGGATCAGGCCGAGCACCTCGCGCGGATCGAAGCGCCGCACCATCACCTGGCGCATACCGAGAAACGTGCAGGACTGCGGGCGGCCCCAACCGTTGGCATGGAACAGCGGGATGGTGTGGAGTTCGACCCCCGAATCGTCGCTGTTGAAGATTCCATTGGAGTACAGCGTATGCAGATAGAGCGAACGATGCGAAAGCATCACGCCCTTGGGCGTTCCCGTGGAGCCGGAGGTGTAGAACAGCTCGGCGATGGCGGTTTCGTCAATGGAAAAAGGGTCGGGGCGCTGCACGAGGCCGTGCGAGAGCAGCTCTTCGTAAGGCGCTCCGATCTCGATCCAGGCGCGCACGCGGGGGCAGTCCTGGCGCAGTTGGGCGACAGTCGCGGCAAAATCGGATTCGTAAATCACCAGGCGCGGCTCCGCGTGGTTCAGGATGGCCGTGAGTTCCGAAGCGGCCAGCCGCACATTCAAAGGCATCACGATGGCGCCGGCCAGCAGGACGCCGAAGTAGCCTTCCAGAAGCTGGTGGGTGTTGAAGCTGAGGTAGGCGACGCGGTCCGCGGGCCGGACGCCTTGAATGAGCAGGCCGGCGCCGAGGCGCTCGCACCGCTCGCCGAACTCGGCGTAAGTAAACCGGCTGGAACCGCAGACTACGCCGACCTTGGACGGGTAAAGATCTACCGCGCGGTAGAGGCAGCGGATGGGCGTCAACGGATAGTGCATGAGAGTAAAGAATAAAGAATAAAGAATAGAGAATCAAGGGAATTCGGAATCCGCGCGTAGCGCGGTCCTTCCTTCTGCATTCTTTAATTCTTTGTTCTCTATTCTGCTTTTATTCTTTCCCCGATTCGATGCGCATGCCGTAGAAGCTGCGATACACGAAGCAGGCGGAGATCACGAAGAACACGGCGGCGAGCGAAGTGGTGAGGGCCGCGCCTTGCGTGCGCGTCAGGTCCACGGCCAGCGATACGGCCAACAGGCCGAACAGGGTGGTGAACTTGATGATGGGGTTGAGAGCCACCGAGCAGGTGTCCTTGAAGGGATCGCCCACCGTATCGCCGACCACGCAGGCATCATGCAGCGGGGTGCCTTTGGCGCGGAGCTCGGTCTCGACCACCTTCTTGGCGTTGTCCCAGGCGCCGCCGGCATTGGCCATGAAGAGGGCCTGGTACAAACCGAACAAGGCGATAGAGATCAGATAGCCGATGAAGAAGTAGGGTTCGAGGAACGCGAACGAGAGCGTGGCGAAGAAGACCACCAGGAAGATGTTCAACATGCCCTTCTGCGCGTACTGCGTGCAGATGGCCACCACCTTTTTGGAATCGGCCACGGAAGCCTTCTCGGAGCTTTCGAGCTTGATGTTCTTCTTGATGAACTCGACGGCGCGGTACGCGCCGGTGGTGACGGCCTGGGCGCTGGCGCCGGTGAACCAGTAGATCACCGCGCCGCCGGCGATGATGCCCAGCAGGAACGGGGCGTGCAGCAGAGAGAGCTTGTCCAGGTTGACGGTGAGCTTGTCGGTAAGCAGCACGATGGTGGAAAAAATCATGGTGGTGGCGCCGACCACGGCGGTGCCGATGAGCACGGGCTTGGAGGTGGCCTTGAAGGTGTTGCCGGCTCCGTCGTTCTCTTCCAGGTTTTCCTTGGCCTTTTCAAAATCCGGAACGAAGCCGAAGTTCTGCTGGATGTCCTGCCGGATGTTGGGCAGGGTCTCGATCATGGAGAGTTCGTAGACGGATTGGGCGTTGTCGGTCACGGGACCGTAGCTATCGACGGCGATGGTGACCGGCCCCATGCCGAGGAAGCCGAAAGCCACCAGGCCGAAGGCGAAGACCGCCGGAGCGAGCATGATGCCGCCGACGAACATGGTGCTCATGTAATAGCCCATGCTCATGAGGGCCAGCATGGTGAAGCCCAGCCAGTAAGCGCTGAAGTTGCCGGCCACGAAGCCGGAGAGGATGTTGAGCGAGGCGCCGCCTTCGCGCGAGCTGGTGACGATCTCACGCACGTGGCGCGAGTGGGTGGAGGTGAAGACCTTGACGAACTCGGGGATGAGGGCGCCGGCGAGGGTGCCGCAACTGATGACGGTGGCGAGCTTCCACCACATGGTCTCATCGCCGCCGAGCTCGGGAATCATGAACATGCTGATGACGTAAGTGAGGACGATGGAAAGGATGGAGGTGAGCCAGACGAGGGTGGTGAGCGGCGCTTCAAAGTTGAACTTGGCGGCCTGGCTGAAGCGGGCCTTGGCGATGACGCCGTTGAGGAAGTAGCCGACGCCGGAAGAGATCACCATCATGACGCGCATGCTGAAGATCCAGACGAGGAGCTGCACCTGCACGGTGGGACTGGCCACGGCCAGAATGATGAAGGTGATGAGGGCAACGCCGGTGACGCCATAGGTTTCGAAGCCATCGGCGGAAGGGCCGACGGAATCGCCGGCATTGTCGCCGGTGCAATCGGCGATCACGCCCGGGTTGCGGACGTCGTCTTCCTTGATCTTGAAGACGATCTTCATGAGGTCGGAGCCGATGTCGGCAATCTTGGTGAAGATGCCGCCGGCCACGCGCAGGGCGGCGGCGCCGAGGGATTCGCCGATGGCGAAGCCGATGAAGCAGGAGCCGGCCAGGTCGCCCGGAATGAAGAGCAGGATGAAGAGCATGATGAGCAGTTCGACCGAGACCAGGAGCATGCCGATGCTCATGCCGGCCTGCAGGGGAATGTCGTAGCACGGATAGGCCTTGCCGCGGAGCGAGGCGAAGGCCGTGCGCGAGTTGGCGAAGGTATTGACGCGCATGCCGAAGGCCGCCACGGCGAAGCTGCCGGAAATGCCGACCACGCTGAACAGCAGGATGATGACCACCTTGTAAGCCGCCATCTGGAGCAGGAAACCGAAATAGAAAACGATGATGACCGCGATGAAGCATTCCAGCAGCACCAGGAACTTGAACTGGGTAGCCAGGTAGGTCTTGCACGTCTCGTAGATCAACTCCGAAACCTCGCGCATGGAGGTGTGGACGGCCATATTCTTGAGGCGGTTAAAAATGATGAGGCCAAAGACCAGGCCGAGAGCGCTGACGACCAAGCCTGCCTTGAGCAGGGTGCTGCCCGGGATGTTGCCCAGGAAATTGACGGTGCCGAGATCCGGCAGTTTCAGGTTTGCCTCACCGGTGGGCTGCTGCGCCAGCAGTGGGACCGAGAGCAGTAAGGATACCAGGACGGTAGAAAAGACGCGCAGGAAAAAGGCCATTCCCATGCGTGCAGGCCGTCGCTCGACACAGAGCGTGTCCGAATGAAAAACCATTGAAGAGGATCCTCCCGTAACGAATTAGTGGATAACACAGTATAAAAGGTATTCGCATCGGAAAACAATGTTGGCCGGGCGAAGCCCTGGATTTCCCGCGGGATACGGGAGACAGAAGGAAGAAGTCAGATGCCAGGAATTCACCGCCGGGAAGGGGCGGCGCGGAGAAAAAAGAAGAGATCACCGAGCGTGTCGCGTAACAGATCCATCGCGATCCCGACATGGCGCACACCCGGCCGTGATAGATTGTCTCAGTATGTCCCACCCGTCGGTTTCTCTCGTTCTCGCGGTTTTCAGCGTGGATGCGGTGACGCCACTCGGCGCGGCGCCGGCCGCGGGATTGCTGGGAGGGTGGCCAGGATCGACACATCCACGTGGAAGGTGGAGCGGCTGATGGATGCCGGGAAGTCGGTGGACGGACTGGCGTGGGCCGCGCGAAAGTAGAAGGATGGGAATGACTGAGAACCCGTGGCAGGAAACGGTAGGCACGCCGATCGCGGCCGAAGAAGTCTGGCTGATGTTTGAAGACTGGAAGACCACGGGGAAGGAAATCGGCGTGCTGTTCTGCGGAAGAGCGGGGACGGCGGCGATCTCCTCGCTGATGACGATCCGCGCGGCGCGCAACGGGCTGGTGCAGTTGAAGGGCGACGGAGCGGGAGCCTCTTTCAATCTCAAGCAGGCCAAGTTTACCTACGGGCCGATGCAGATTTTTCCGCGCTGGCCGGCGCCGCCGCCGGTGGAAGTGATGGCGCTGCAAGTGTACCTGGCGACTGGGGACTGGCTGGTGCTGGCCGAAGGCGCGGTGCCGCGCGAGCTTTCGCCGCTTACGCTGCCGATGTAAGTGGGAATTGGTGAAGCGTGATGTAATGCGCGCCTTCCTACACTCCCCCCACCAAATGCATCACCGTAAACGCCGCCCACGCGATGGCCGCCGCCGCCGGGATCGTCATCACCCAGGCCCACAGAATGTTGGCCGCCATGCCCCACCGCACCGCTTTCATCCGCTGGATGCTTCCCACTCCCGCAATCGCTCCCGCAATCGCGTGCGTCGTCGAAACCGGCAGCCCCAGCCGGGTCGCCAGCAAGACCGCGATGGACGCGCCGGTTTCCGCGCAGAACCCGCTCCGCGGCCGCAGCCGCGTCAGCCTTCCGCCCATGGTCCGCACAATCCGCCATCCGCCGCTCAGCGTCCCCAGCGCGATCGCCGTGTAGGCCGCCATAATCACCCACAACGGGATCTCGAAGTTCTTCTGGAATCCCGACGTCACCAGCGCGCCCGTGATCAATCCCATGGTTTTCTGCGCGTCGTTCGACCCATGCGCCAGGCTGAACGTCGCCGCCGAAATCAACTGCAGCTTGCGGAAATACTGATCCATCTTCGCCGGGGTGGTGTTACGGAAGATCCAGAACACCGCGACCATCAACAGGTAAGCGGAAACCATGCCGATCAACGGGGCGCAGAAAATAAACAGCACGGTCAACGGCCACTCCCCCAGGATCAGCCCGTCGATGGCGTGCTGGAATCCCTTGGTCCAGGCCGCATGCGCCATGGCCGCGCCCGCGTATCCCCCAATCAGCGCGTGCGAGGAACTCGTGGGCAGCCCCCACCACCACGTGATCAGGTCCCACACAATCGCCCCCACCAGGGCCGCCAGAATCACCCACGGCGTTACCAGGCTCAGGTTCACGAACCCCTTGCCCACCGTCCTCGCCACCGCCGTCCCGAACACGAACGCCGCCGCGAAATTGAAAAACGCCGCCCAGAACACCGCCTGCAACGGCGTCAGCACCCGCGTCGCCACAATCGTGGCGATCGAATTGGCAGCGTCGTGAAATCCGTTGATGTAGTCGAAGATCAGCGCGATCGTAATGATTACGAACGCCAGTGTCCAGGGTGTCATCGGTTTTCGTATGAGCCGCGTGGCGCTTGCGGAGCCCCGCCGCGCTCGCGGCCGCTCAACTGTTCTTCACCGTCACGTTCTGCAGCACGTCCGCCACGTCCTCGCAGCTATCGATGGTGTTTTCGAAGAATTCGTAAACTTCTTTCAGCTTGATCAGCGTGATCGGGTCCTTCTCTTTGGCGAACAGGTCCACCACCGAGCTCCGCCCAATCAGGTCCGCGTCGTTCTCCAGCCGGTTGATCTCAATCGAGTGCTCCATCAGCGGCTTGCCCTTTTCCAGCGCCTCGAACGCGCTCCGCAGCGCCCGCGCGCACGCCGCCACAATCTCCGCCAGCGTCACCATGTTCGGCGGAATCGGGTCGATGCGGTACGACACCAGCCGGTGCGCCGTGTCCTCAATCCCGTCCATCACGTTGTCCAGCGCCGACGAGAGATTGTGGATGTCCTCCGGATCGATCG
>JBEKQS010000175.1:0-11561 GCA_049519475.1 Bryobacteraceae bacterium
AGTAATGCTTCAACAGGGGGTCCACAAAAGCGGCAATGCGATCGGCGATCACCACCTTCTTAATCAGTCCGACTACGAAAAAGCCGAGACCGCGCGCCGTCCAGTCGTTGCGCGGCGGTCCGTCGATGCTCTCGAGATCGTGCTCGATCTCGCGGAAGCGCACGATGGGGCCGGCCACAAGCTGGGAAAACAGGTTTACGTACGTCAGGTACTCCGGAAGATTTCTAGTGGCCTTAATCTTGCCCTGGTATACGTCGATTACATAAGAAATGGTGTGGAACGTGTAAAAGCTGATTCCCACCGGCAGCACGATGTTGAGAATCGGCACGGAAGGACCCGGCAGTAAGTAATGAACGCTGGACGCAAAGAAGTTGTAATACTTGAAAAAGCCAAGCAAGGTCAGATCCACGCCGATCGCCAGGAGCATCCACCGCCGCGCGGCGCCGCGGTTGGGGCTGGAGTCAATGGCAAGCCCGGTGAAGAAGCTCACCAGGCTTGAGAACAGCAGCACGAAGCAGAACCGCCAGTTCCACCAACCGTAGAAAACATAGCCGGCGGCGCCCAGAAGGAGATACCGCTGGCGCTTCCCCTGGAAGCTCCAGAACAGGAGGTACACGACCGGGAGGAATGCGAAGAGAAAAATGTCGGAGTTAAATACCATCCCGCACGCTCTGCCGGATCAGCTTGATCGCGTTATCCATGTTGTAATGGACCCCGTCATACCAGGCCTGCGGAGTACCGCCGAAGCTGGTCTCATTGGTGTAATCCGTAAACCGGACACCAAAGCGCGCTTCGAGAGAACGATAATACTCGAGGGCCATGGAGTGATGCCGCCATGCTACGGGGTCATTCCGCATGGCGGAAAGCAGCTCGGGATGATAGGGGGGCACGAACATCCGCACTTTGGTATTCCGTTCCCGAGCCTCGCTAAGCAGAGCCTCTAAATACTGTGTCCGGCGCGGCGAGAGAAGGCAAGTCTCGTGGAGAATCGACACGTAGTTGAAATCATCCCGGACCGCCCGCTCCAAGTCATAGGTCCGCGACTCGATCAGGCGATCCCTCCGGGGATACGATAACCGTCCGTCAGGATGAAAAAAGTTGATCGGCTCGCTGGGAGAGATTCGCTGGCCAATCGCCCGGCACATGGCCACGAACATATCCGGGCTCATGCTCTCGTGGTACAGCCGCGCGAGATGGAGGAAGTGGCCGATGGGACCGTTCGCGTCCGGTTGGATTTGACGGGCGAGCGCGTAGCTGGAGCGGGTTTCGTCCCTGACGGGCTGAAAATCGTTGAGGCTATAATCGTCGATGCCGATCAGCAGGACCGCGGGACGCGCCCCTCGCTCAAGCAGAAGCCGGTAGAAGGCCAGATCGTCCTCCGCCAGGCCGCCGAAGAGGCCGGCATTGAAAAAGCGGAGACCCGTCAGACCATCCAGTAACTCGGGAGGCAGGATCATCGAGCGACTGGACCCCAGGATCAACCCCGTCACGGGCGCGGCCTCCTGATAGCTGTCAAAAAGCGGGAGTTTGTCACCAACAGGTACGGGGACGGTCTGAGGAAACCAATGTCCCCCGAAATGCCGCAGCGGGTCAATCACGGAAACCAGCACGAGGTAAACCAGGACCATCCCCAGCGTCCAGCCCAGGAAAACTCGAAAGAACCCAAACCCACTGGCTGGAGTCTGGATGGATGATTTGGACCTCGCGACGCCCGGTGAACCGCAGGTCCGGTCCGCAGCAGGAGCCTGAAGAGCGGCAACTGCCGGGATGACCGGAAGACTGTAGACCGTTCGGGGCATGTGAGGATGATCGGCGGCTTCCAAAGATTTCTGTAGCGCCCGCCGAAGCGGTCGCCCTGGAGGCCACCCTCGACCGCACTTTCTCCGGCGCTGAAGGCATCGACGGTTGAGCGGATTCACCCATGCCGCCCGGCTTCGAATGTGCCCTCACCGTTGTTCCAGACAACAGCCTGGGCCGGATGGTCCACTGGGCCGTTAACGCGCATGGCGTGAAAGTCGGGCTCGAGTCACGCTTTGGGAGACGAGGCCTTTAACCTGAATTCCGAAGTCGATTTCGGCGTTGGCTTTTCACATCACAGAGCATTGAAAGACAAGGCTTTGTATCAGGGCACGGCTTCAGCCGTGCCGGACCGAATCGGAGAAATCGACGGGCTTTAGCCCCTGGAAGCGGGGAGAGGGGAAGAGGAGTCTCTCTAAAGTCGGAAAGCGCAGGGGCTAAAGCCCAATGCCGAATTGCAGGCCTTGCGGCACGGCTCAAGCCGTGCCCTGATACAATGCACAACTTCGGAATTCAGGCTTAACAAACCCCGTTCCTTGATCTCAGCGAACAGGCAACAGCGCCGCCACGCGGCGAATTGAATGAGGATCGCGGTTAAACGGTCGCCCGGGAGGCCTGCACCACCGTTACTTTTTGCGAATGACGTGGGGGCGGACGACGGTTTGGGTGGATTTGCTGCCTTGCTGGACCAACTGCTGAAGCTGGGCTTCCGGCAGGCTGACCGCGATATTCAGCGCGGTGCCTTTGGCGGAGATGGACAGGCCCTGGAGCAGCGCAGCGAGGTTGGGGTTCGGGTTCGTGCCGGTTTGCATCTGGGCGATGTTGACCAGGAGTTGGAGGGTTTGGGCCAGGGTGGCGGCGTCCTGCGCGTTGTCGGCGGTGGCTTGCACGGTGGTCACGACGGTGGCGCCGAACTTCACGCCGGCGCCGGCGCCGAGGATCTTCTGAAAGATGCCCTGAGCATTGGCGCCCAAACCGGGCACGGCGGGAATGCCGGAGGGAGGTGTCAAAGTGTACGGGGGAACGGTGGTGACCACCCAGGCATCTTCCGCGCCGCTCCACTGGTTCACCAATGTGACCACGCTGGCGGGGAGCGATTGGCCGGAGTTCTGGCGGCCGATGGCGGCTTTGACGCTGGGAATATCGCCGGCCATCGCCAGGGTGGCATCCAGGAAGGCGGCGCCGCCGGTTTGCTTGGGATCCTCGATGATGGTGACGCCGGAGTAGGTTTCGGTTGAGGCGCCTGCCAGGATGGCGAGCGCGGTGATCTTGGCGGCATCGAAGTTGCCGCGGGCCAGCGCGAGGCCGCTGTGACCGCCGGTGGCATTGGTGGCGGCGAGCAGCTCGTGAAGGTCGCGAGTGGGGTCGAAGCCGGTGAGCGTCACCAGTTGCTGGAGCGCCGCGGAGTTGGCCTGGATTTGGGCGATCAGGTAGATGCCGAAGGTCGAGGACTTGGCCGAATCCACGTTCACGCCGGAGATGACCTTGGCGTCGGGCATCAACAGGCTCAGCATTTGAGAATCGACGGTCTGGGCGGTCAATACGCCGGCCAGGGTGGCGAACAAGGTGGCGGTAGTGAGGATTCGTGCGTTCATACCCATTAGGACGGCGGATGCGCTTTGTTATTAGCACCGCCGGGGCAGGAAGTAAAGGTAACGTCTAGAGAGTCTCTAACGGCGAGAAAGCCAGTGCATAATGTTCAGAGTGAGCTGGCGGTCATCGCAATTCGCGTGGCTCATTCCGTAATGCTGCGCGCTGTTGTTCGCGCGGACCTCGACCGCCGTCAGAATGGTGCTTTCACCCAGTATGACCGCTTTGCCACGTCCGGACTCCAGAGCAACCCCCTGAGCGGCGCCGGGCGCCGGGGCTGGTTTCATCTGCGGCCGACCCTCGCAATACGGAGCGACCAGCGCGTCCGGCGAGAGCTTCAGGAAGGGTGTAGCCGCCGGAGGGAACAACATCGCCTGGCCGGTGAAGCTTATCACCCGGTTGACGCCGAGGGTGATCGCGTGTTCGAGCAGTTGCCCGTTCTCACGAGAGAAAATAATGAACCCCTGCCGGCCGGTGACAGGGTCATGGTCGTAGGGTTCGACGGCCCACCCATCCAGAAGGGTGACGCCGAACTGCCGTGCCAGCGTGTTGGCCGATCTGGCGGTCGGAGCGTAATCCGCGGCTAAAAGAAGAGAACCTCCGGAGTCGACCCAGTTCTTCACCGCGGCGCACTCTTCCGGCGTGAACGCGTCACCCTTAAGGTGATGCCTCAGCCCAGGCAGAGTCTTGCCGCCCTCCTGGAAGCCCATCACAATCGGCAGCACCAGAACATCCGTGCCTTCCAGCGATTCCCTGGTCAAATGCCCGCCGTGACGGGAAACCGAGTAACCGTCGTTCCGGATCAGGTCGAGGAACGGCTGGTACAGGTTCTCCTTCCAATGACTTTCGTCAAAATAGACGCGGGGGTGGGTGGTCGGGTAAGCCGGCTTTGCCACGCGGGGGTCGAATTGCGGGTCGCCTCGCTGCATTGGATTGTGCAAAACGACTTCTACGCCAATGATGCCCAGCGCAGCGGTGACCAGAACAGGAATTGCGCGCATGGGGGGTAGACACCGGCGCGTCTGGACAAGTTCCTTATCGGAGGGGGAGCTGGCCCACCACCTCGATGCCAAAACCTTCCAGGGCGACGATTTTGCGGGGGTGGTTGGTGAGCAGACGGATGGTGTGGAGGCCGAGATCGGAGAGAATCTGGGCGCCGATACCGTGCTCGTGCTGCAACTGGCGCTGGCCGGCGTCGCCGGCGTAGTGCATGAAATCGCGGCCGTGGGAGAGCATGCGGGCGTCGCCGTGCGCGTCCTCCTGAATGCGGAAGCCGGGGCCGGTTTCGTGCAGGTAGACCAGGACGCCGGTGCCTTGTTCGGCGATTTGGCGCAGCGAGCCGTCGATCAAGCGGCGGCAATCGCAATCGGTGGCGCCGAAGACGTCGCCGTAGAGGCAACGGGCGTGCATACGGACCAGCACGCCCTCCTGGCCGGAGGGGTCGCCGCGAACCAGCGCCAGGTGGTATTCGGGATTGAGGTGGCTGCTGTAAGTGATGGCGCGGAACTGGCCGAACGCGGTCTGGAGAGAGCCTTCGGCCACGCGGCGGACGAAGCGTTCGTGCTTCATGCGGTGGCGGATGAGGTCGGCCACCGAGATCATTTTGAGGTTGTGACGGGCGCAGAACTCGCGTAGTTGCGGGACGCGCGCCATGGTGCCGTCTTCGTTCATCACCTCGCAGATGACGCCGGCGGGGGCCAGGCCGGCGAAGCGGGCGAGATCGACGGAGGCTTCGGTCTGGCCGGCGCGGACCAGCACGCCGCCATCCTGGGCGCGGAGGGGGAAGATATGGCCGGGGCGGGCGAGGTCGCCCGGACGGCAGAGCGGGTCAATGGCGGTGAGGATGGTGCGGGTGCGGTCGGCGGCGGAGACGCCGGTCGAGACGCCTTCGCGGGCGTCGATGGTTTCGCAGAAAGCCGTGCCGAAGCGGGAGGTGTTTTGGGCGCTCATCAGCGGCAGGCGCAGGTAGTCGCAGCGATCCGGCGTAAGAGCCAGGCAGATGAGGCCGCGGCCGTGCGTGACCATGAAATTAATGATTTCAGGCGTCACCGTTTCGGCGGCAATGGTGAGGTCGCCTTCGTTCTCGCGGTCCTCGTCATCCACCACCACCAGGATGCGCCCGGCGCGGATTTCTTCGATGGCTTCGGCTACGGAGACGAAGGGCATGGATTCATTGTAACGGCGGGCGGCGGATTTAACGCGGAGGCGCGAAGACGCGGAGAAAGACGCGATCACAGGTGTCGAAGGAGAAAAGCGCGCGGCCAGGCCTGAGCCGGGGCAGGCGGGCATTGCGCGCCCTACGGTAAGATAGATAGCTGGGCAGGATTTTCCCAGCACCGGCGCGTCCATGGCCAATTACCATCGGTTCCTGCCATCATTTTCGAGCCTGAACCTCACCGGCGTGGTGGACATTCTGGTGGTGGCGTTTCTGGTCTACGAGGCGCTTCTGGTGGTGCGCGGGACGCGCGCGGGGCACATCCTCATCGGCATCTTCATAATGCTGGCGCTGTATGCGGTGGCGCTGTGGGCCGGTTTGGAAGCGTTGCGGACGGTGCTTTCGTTCATTGTGCCGTACCTGGGCCTGGCGATCATCGTGCTATTCCAGTCGGAGATCCGGCGCACGCTGGCGCGGCTGGGGCGCAAACGCTGGTTCGGCCTCGGGGGCGGGTATCGCGATCCGGAATCGGTGACCGAGATTCTGCTGGCGGTGGAGACATTGGCGGGGCAGAAGATCGGCGCCTTGATCGTGCTGGAGCGGGATATCGGGCTGCGAACGTTTATCGAAAGCGGAGTGCTGCTGGAGGCGCGTCTCACCCGGGATCTGCTGATCTCGATTTTCGCGCCGGGCCTGCCGCTGCACGATGGGGCGGTGATCGTGCAAAAGGACCGCATCACGTCGGCGGCCTGTTTTTTGCCGCTGACCACCAACCCGACGCTTTCGGCGCAATTGGGCACGCGGCACCGCGCGGCAATCGGGATCACGGAGGAAACCGACTGCCTGTCGATTGTGGTTTCCGAAGAGACCGGGCGAATTTCCGTGGCGGCCTATGGCGAACTGGCGCCGGGGCTGCAACTCGCGGAATTGCGGGGGCGCATCGAACGGCATTTTGGGGTGGAGCGCATGGGGCCGTCGCAGATCGATGAGAGCCCGGCGGACATTCCCTTGGTGGACGCGGCCGAGAAGAGGGCGCAGGATAAGGTGAACCTGCCATGAGACTGCTGAAGTGGCTGGCGGGGCTTTTGACCCAAAACTTCGGCTGGAAGCTGTTGTCGCTGGGGATCGCCGTGGTGCTGTGGGCGCTGGTGGCGAGCGAACCGGAGCTTTCGACGTTCGCGGTGGTGGGCGTGGAGTACAAGAACCTGCCCGACAACCTGGAGATCAGCTCGGACCTGGTGAGCTCGCTGCGATTGGAATTGCGCGGCCCTTCGGGAGCGTTGCGCGGGCTCGGGGATGGCGGTGTGCGTCCCGAGGTGATTCTGGATATGTCGGGGGTCGAACCGGGCGAACGGACCTTCGAGATCGGCGGCGGCAACGTGAGGCTGCCGCGCGGCGTGTGGCTGGTGGGGGCGATGCCGCCGGCGGTGCGGTTCCGATTCGAACACAGCCAGACGCGCACGGTTGAGATCTGGCCGCGCTTCACGAACGAAGAGAACAACGGATACGTAGTGGCGCAGGCGGCGGTGTCGCCGAAGACGGTCGAGATCGCCGGGCCGGCCAGCCGGGTGGCGAAAGTCAGCGCCGCGCTGGCGGACGCCATCGATGTTCCGGCGCGCGCCGGCACGTTCGAATACCAGGTGAACGCCTATCTGGAAGACCCCCAAGTGCGGTTCCTGGCGGTTCCGCGGATCACCGTGACGGTGACCGTGAAGAAGAAGTAAGTGGGAGTCAGAAGTCAGGAGTCAGGAGTCAGGAGTCAGGAATGTCGCTCCCTTACGGTCGCGGCTCTGCATCGGAGCCGCGACCGTGAGGGAGCGTTTGGGGCGAGACTCTTAAAGGAGAGTGAGTGGGGAAAGAACTGTTCGGCACGGATGGAATTCGCGGTGTGGCGGGAGAGTATCCGCTCGACCGGGCGACGGTCTATGCCTTTGGACTGGCGCTGGGCCGCGACCTGACGTTTCGCGGGCCCAGCCCGGAAGTTCTACTGGGCGCGGATACGCGCGAATCGGGGCCGTGGATCGCGGAGCTGGTGGCGGGCGGCCTGATGGACGCCGGTGCGCGGGTGCGGCACGCGGGTGTCATCACCACTCCGGGTGTGGCGTACTTGACGCGCACGGGGCCGTTTCAGGCCGGCGTGATGATATCGGCCTCGCACAATCCATACCTGGACAACGGCATCAAGGTATTCGGCCATAACGGATTCAAACTGCCGGACAGCGAAGAGCACGCCATCGAACAGGAGATTTTTCGTCTGCTCCACAAGGGCGTTGAGCCGCGGACCGCCGTGCTGAGCGTGGAAGAGGATCTCGACCGGAAGTATGTGGACTACCTGGCGTCCACGGCGGAGATGAGCCTGGATGGCTTCAAGCTGATAGTGGATTGCGGAAACGGCGCAGCCTACCGGCTGGCGCCGCTGCTATTCGGCCGGCTGGGCGCGCAGGTGACGGCGCTCAACGCGGCGCCGAACGGCTGCAACATCAACCTCAACAGCGGAGCCCTGCACCCCGAAGGGTTGCGCGATGCGGTGCTGGCGGCGGGCGCGGATTTGGGCGTGGCCTTCGATGGCGACGCCGACCGGGCGATCTTCGTGGCGGCCAGCGGCAAGTTGGTAAACGGCGATGCCGTGCTATTGGCCTGCGCCCGCTCGATGAAGGCCGCGGGACGCCTCGACGGGGATATCGTGGTGGCCACGGTGATGTCGAACCTGGGGCTCGAACAGGCCCTGGCGCGGGCCGGCATCCGCATGGTGCGCACGCCGGTGGGCGATAAATACGTGCTCGAAGAGATGGTGCGGCTGGGAGCGGCGCTGGGCGGAGAGCAATCGGGCCACGTAATCTTCCGCGAATATGCCACCACCGGCGACGGCATGCTGACGGCCCTTCGGCTGCTGGAGACGATGCGCCGCGCCGGCACGGGCCTCGACGAACTCATCGCCGACCTCGAGGTGCATCCGCAACGTCTGGTCAATGTGCGAGTGCGGGAGAAGAAGGGGCTGACGGAACTGCCCTCGGTGGCTCGGGAGATCCGGCGGGTGGAACAGGCTTTCGCCGGCACGGGACGCGTGCTGGTGCGGTTTTCCGGCACCGAACCGCTGGCGCGGGTGATGGTGGAAGGACCGGACCTGGCGCAGGTGGAAGCTTTCAGCACGAGCATTGCCGACGCCATCCGGAGGGAGATGGGAGAGGGGAAATAGGTATGGTGCAGCACGGTTGCGCCCGCCACGCAAGTCCGCGGCCCCCGTTTCCGCGCGGCCGTTTTTCATGGAAACGAAACGTTTCGGGGCCCGTTAGCGTCTTAACTGATAAGTGAATACCATCTGACGATTGGTTCCGCCGGGCACTCGGCTGCCCACGGATCCGGCCGGCGGGCGTCTTCCTCCGAGCGCCCGCCGGATTTTTATTTTGTCGGTTTCACGAGCGGTTACCGCCGGCCTCTGCCAGGAGGCGATTCAGATTCCGGCGAACACGCCATCCGGCGACGTGCTGGTGCAGGCGTCGGTGGGAGGCAGCAACAGCCCCGGTAACGTGTACCTCTACGTCGGCGGGAACTGTGAGTTTACCTGGGCGCTCCCTGTAGCGCGGCGCGGAGCGCCTGCTCGATGGGCGGCGAGGCTACAATCATGTTCCGCGGGTAGCGGCGGTAGCTCAGGATCTCGTTGTAGATAGTGCCTTCCATGCTGGTGTTGAGCGCCAGGCCGGCCATATATTGCAGCCGCAGATTGCCGTCGCGGTTGATTTCGGCGCCTTCCAGCCACCCCAGCAGGTCGCCGCGCTGGCCGGCATACGTGGCGAGCAGGTCGACCACCGAGCCGAATCCGACGTCGCGAAGCGATTTCGCGATCGCCGCATCGCCGGGGTTCTCCAGGCGCCGCTCGATCGAGTCGGCGTCGATCTTCAATGGCTCCGCCTGGCCCAGCAGCACGGTGTCGTATCCGGTGCCGTTGTTGTCGTTGCCCCAAACGGAGCCGTTCGGAAAGACATCGAAGAACGTGGCAACCTCGCTCTTGACGGTAGCGTCGTCGCTCTCATAGAGCGGCACCCACTGGGTGACGATGCCGCCGGGGTTGAGGTGCTGCTTTACCAGCTCGAAGTACTCTTTGGAATAAAGGGTGGCGCTGCCCTTGACCCAGGGATGGATGGGGTCGGAGGTGATGATGTCGAACTTTTCGTTGGTGGTGAGCACGAAGTGGCGGGCATCGTCGTAGACCATCTGTACGCGCGGGTCGTGCATCACGCTGTAATTCTCTTTGGCGAAATACTGCGTCGCGGTGGGCGGAATCAGCGGCTCCATTTCGCAGATCACGATGCGCTGGATCTCGGGATAGAGCACGAAAGAGCCGGCCGTGACGCCGGCCCCGAAGCCCACCACCAGGACGGATTTCGGCTGGGGGGCGAACAGCGCGGGCATGTGCCCGAGCATGCGCTGCAGCCGCATGTCGTAGGGCTCGGTGGAAGCTTCCACCTTGCCGCTTACATGGAACTGGATAGCGCCGTCGTTCCACTGCGTGATGGCAATCGAAGAGTTCATGCCTTCCCCGGCGTACAGCAGCTTGGAGGAGCCGGAGGAAATCATAATGCGCCGGCCGTAGGCGATGAGCATGCCGGGGACGTCGGTTACATTGGCGGAGAGCCAGCCGGCCAGGGCCAGCGCGCCGGCCAGCGCCATGGTGGCCGTCAAGCCCTTGGATTGCTTGAGCAGCGGGCCCAGCGCGAAGACCGCACTGACGGCCGAGAGCACGATCAGGACGCGTTCGCAGCCCAGCGTGCCGATGGCCGGAATCAGCACCAGGCTGAAGGCCAGCGCGCCCACAATCGCGCCGCCGGTATTGGCGGCATAGATTCCGCCCACCATGCTGCCCTGGTCTTCCACTTTGGAAGCCACCGCGGCCAGCGCCAGCGGAAAACTGGCGCCCCACAGCAGCGCGGCCGGCAACACCGTCCAGAGCACGCGGGCCAGATCGATTTGAAAAGTGAATCCGGGGCTGGTGGAGAGCAGCGGGTTGATGGGCCAGTAGGGGAGCGAACTGGAGAGCATCAACGCGGTCCAGGCCACCGCTCCGGCCAGCAGCATCTGGCACCAGCCGATGGCCACGCGAGGCTGAAAAGTGCCACCGCGCAGGGACGCGGCCGCGGCGGCGCTGCCAATTCCGATGCCAATCAGGAAGACCGCCAGGATGATGGAGAAAGTGTAGACCGTGGCGCCGAGCAGCAATCCGAGCAGGCGCGTCCACACCACTTCGGCGCCCAGGGCAGTGGCGCCGGAAATCGCGATGGTCACATAGATAGGCCAGGGGCCGAATCGGGCGGCGGCCACGCCTTTGGCTTGCTTTACGGGCGCGGGCGCGGCCTCCGGCGTTCGCGCGGCCAGCCCCAGGCTGACAAGCCCTACCACGGCGTTGATGACGGCGGCCACCAGCGTAGCGGTCGTCAGGTTGTATACGCGCAGCAGGTAGAAGCCCGCCAGCAGGCAACCGAAAACCGCGCCGGCCGTATTGCCGCCATAGAGGAAGCCCAGCCAGGAAACTCCGCGCGGCGACGATTCGATATAGCGCGCGGCGGCCGGCAGCGAAGCCCCCATCAGAAAAGTAGGCGGCAGCAGGCAGATGCCCGCGATCAAGGCGCGGAAGAGGACGGCCGGAAGCCCGTGCCCCACGGCGGCGACGTAAATGCTATCCACCAGCGGCGTGAGAATCAGCACCAGGATGCCGCACGCGCCGATGCCCAGCTCCACCAGGCCGTAGACCCGCAGGGGGTGCATGTCGCGGGCCCGCGCCATGCGCGGCAGCAGCAGGCTGCCCAGGCACAGGCCGCCCATGAACGTGGCCAGCAACACGCCCAGCGAGACGGCCGTCGAGCCAATCACCAGTTGCAGCACCTGGTACCAGACGATTTCGTAGATCAGGGCGGAACAGCCCGAGCAGGCGAACAGCGCCAGCAAAAGTGGCAGGTAGCGGCGCGGCGCGCCCGGGGGATTCAGGTCTTTAGCGATCATTTAGGGTGAATTCGAATGATATCTC
>JBEKQS010000176.1:0-11483 GCA_049519475.1 Bryobacteraceae bacterium
TATTAACCTCTTTGGTATGAGGAAAACAGCAGCTAACGGCGACTGCAAAATGATCTACCATCAAACTAATTCGGCAGTCTGCCAAACATGGTCTCACCTCGCAGGTGAGCCCGCAGAGGCGGCGGAGCCCTCATCGAGATTCCCATTTTCCTCGCGTTTTCTCAGCGCCTCGGCGTCTCTCGCGGTGAACTCAGAGCCCCGCGTTACCGGCGGATGGCTGGCCGGTGCGTCCCGTCAATGTGTCGGTCCGCTATGATGAAGGCTGAAGTGGAATACCCGAATGAAGCATGCAGTCGTTATTCTCTTTGCTGGCGTCGCTTTCGCGCAGCAGTATGAAATCGGGGCGAACATCGGGTACGGGTTCTACCGCGGCGGCTCCATCTATTCGGCCTTCGGAACAGCGCAAGCAGGCATTCAAAACCGCTTTGCAGCCGGCATTATTCTAGGGGATGAGTTTTCCAATTACGTCTCCGCCGAGTTTCATTACCTTTATCACGACGGCCACCCTTTCCTTCAAGCCCCCGGCGTGAAATCCGATATCCAGGGCAATTCCGACTCGCTGACCTGCGACTTGCTGTTCCATTTCAAGACGCGCGAACATCGTCTGCGGCCATTTCTCGCCGGAGGTTCCGGCGCGAAGGAATATGTCATCGCCGGTCCGGAACCGTTCCCACAGGCGATTCCGCAAATCGCCAGCCTCACCACCAATGATGTGTGGAAAGTCGTCTTCAGCGTCGGCGGCGGCCTGAAGTTCCGCCCCGTCCCGCACATGCTCCTGCGCGCGGAATTCCGGGACTACCTCACCACCTTCCCCAGGCAGCAGATCGTTCCCGCTCCGCACAATACGGCACGCGGAGTCTTCGAGCAATTCACTCCTCTCTTTGGCATCGGCTACACCTTCCGATGAGCCTTAGTGGGACCGGCCTCCCGGCCGGTCGTCTTGCCTCTGTCTGGCGTCAGCTACGTCTTCCGATGAGCCCGCCCGGTGGTTCGTAGAAAGTGGCGCCTCACTCCCCGAAGGGCGTGGCGCCAACTTTTTGTGTTGACAAGGACTAGTCTTTGTAGCAAACTAGATTACATAAAGGACAACATTGCAACGCCGGGCGCATCCTACGGGCGGCGAGCGGCCTCCTATTGGTTTGTCGATGGCCTCCCGGAAATTCTCTTCGGGTTGATGCTTGTCACCTTCGCCGCACTGGCCATCTTGTGGCGCATACATACCCCCAAGCCTTGGAGAGAGTTCGATTGGATAATCGTCGCCGTGGGGTTCATCCTCTACACCCTCGTGGAGCGCAAAGCCCTCGTTTTCCTGAAATCGCGTGTCACGTATCCACGCACCGGCTATGTGCAGCCGCCGGAGGATGCGGAGTGGCGCGGCCCAACCCTAACCACTCTTTCCTTGCGGCCCGACCCGCCGGCAAAGGAAAATGTGACCTTCTTTCAACTGAGGACCGCAGGGCTGATCTTTTGGTTCTTTATAGCGATCGGGCGCCCCCCGGGACGCTGGGTCGTGCCTGTGGTGATGCCCGCCCTTGCAATCGCGCTGTACGCCTTGAACCGGAAGTCGGAGCGTCCCTACCGATGGTGGTCCGCACTGGTTCTGGCGCTCACGGGGCTGGTGTTTCTTTGGGTCGACGTCCCGGCGCCGCTGCAGCGGCCACTGCCAATCCTGCTCGCCGGCGCGTGGCTGGTGGTGGAGGGCGTGTGCAGGCTGGTCAACTACCTTCGCTTGAATCCGTACCCGCGGGCCGCGGAAGGAGTGCGGGCGTGACTCCGCGAGCCCAGGAAATCGCCCAACTGGACCGGCTGATCCACGAACCGGCACGCTTGACCATCATGCTGATCCTCGATGGGGTCAGCGAAGCGGACTTCCTGTACTTGCAGCGCGAAGGTGGATTCACGCAAGGGAACTTATCCGGCCACCTAGCCAAACTGGAGGAGGCCGGGTACGTGGAAATCGAGAAGAAGTTCAAGGGTAAAGTGCCGTTGACCGTGTGCCGCCTCACCAGTGAGGGCAGTGCGACTCTTTCCGGATACTCGCGGAGCATGCTGGGTCTTCTGAAATCCACGTGATCGGGCCCCGTGTGGGAGAAGCGGGTTGATCTCCAGGGTGCGTACGATTCCATCGGCTCCCGATGCGCCGGCCGGCAGCGCCTGATACTCAATGCGGATTCCTACGGCGGGCTTCGAGCCGCATTCCAGGCCGGCAAACTCGGTGAGGTCCGGGGCCAGAAACACTTTCGGAAAATCGTTCACGCGCACGTGCAACTTGGCCACTTTCCCCTGGCACTCGATGGTTTCGAGCAGCCCTTCAACCACCGGCGGCCCCACGGCTTGCGAGAGACGTTCCAGCGCCGCGGTTTCCTCTGGGATATGGGTGAAGCCGCGTCCCTGTGCGATGAGCGCGCGCGCCTTCACGGCATCGCCCATGCGGTATTCGGCATACGCCATGTTGTAAAAGTATCGCGAGGCCTGCTGGCGCGTGACGGGCACGGCCAATTGCAATTCGGCCGCGGCCTCGCGCCAGGCGCCCGCGCGTACCTGTGCCAGCCCCAGGTCGAAATGCGTTTCTTTGCGGGCGGGATCCAGCTTGACGGCTTTTTCGAATGCAGCCAGCGAGTCCGGCTCGCGGCCGGCTACTCCCAAAGCGCGCCCGTAGTCCACGAACGTAAGCGGGTCGGTTGAACCCAGTTCGGCGGCCCGCGCGAAGTGCGCCAGCGCCTCGTCATTGCGGCGTTCGCGAAACAGGAAACGCGCCCAGGCCGATTGCACTTCCCAACGCTGGGGATACTCGGCGCCTAACTGCTCGTAGACCGCGCGCGCCTGGCTCACTTTGCCAGGATAGGCGGACAGCAGCTCCGCCAACGCCAGCCGTGCCGCCATACCGGCGCCAGTCTGCACTTCCGGCGCTTCCACGGATTTCGGCAGCTCCACCCGGATGCCCACGCCATTCCCGTGCGGCGAGCGAATGTATGCCTGCAAATCCTGCTGAACCTCCGCCACGCTTTTGCCGTATGCCGAGTGAAAGGCCGCCGCCGCATCTTCGGTCTTGAGCGCGTCCAGCATGGCGTGCAACCCGGTGCGGTACCCGTTGCCGAGGTTGAGCATATGCACCAGCGCCCAGCTTTCCGCGTAGAACATTCCGGCGCGGTTCTTTTCGTTGTACAGCGGCGAATCGCTTGTGGCGGAGAGCAGAACGTCCAGGTCGATCCACTTCTCCGAGGTCAGCGCCTGCGCGCGGCCGGGGGCCGCTCTGCCTACCACCATCAGCGGGCCTTCCCGCTCCAGGGTTTCATACAGCTCCGCCATCCCTTCATTCAGCCAGACCGGAAGCGTCTCGCTGGTCTGGCCTGCCAGCAGGTGCGTGTACTCGTGGTTCGCCACTTGATACTGCCCGGTTGAATCGTTGATCATCACGATGAAATCGTGCGCCGCGCTGGGGTGGAAAAAGGCCGAAGCCGCCTGGTTGGGTGTGTAGGGAGCGAATTCCTTCTGGTTGCGGAACACGATGATCGAGACCGGCTTGGAACCGGCCACTTCGCTCCCGAAAGCCTGCTGAAAGAAACTGCGGACCATCTCGAAATGCTGTACCAGTTCGCGCCCGTTGTGTTCTCGGGCGGTGGTAAAGAGCTCGAAGTTGGCCGATTGAATCCGCAGCCACGGATCGTGCGGCGCGGCCATGGCGGCGAAGGCCGCGACGCATAGAAGGGTAGCGACGGCAAGAGCGCGACCTTGTGGGGCAGGCAATCCTGCCTGCAGCCGCCTTTCAGGCGGCTTCTTTGCTCCCGGCGAGCGTTTTCGATCACCGAAAAGCGCCGGCTGAAAGCCGGCGGCAGCCAGGATTGGCTGCCCCACAAAGGCCCGGTGCATCATGACGAGGAGTGTATCACCGGCTCGGCGGACCCTTCCAGCATGCGCGCCACTTCAGCGTGCAGCCGCTCGGTCAGGTCCATGCGGTCGGCCAGCTTCAGGCCGCGGGTGTCGATAGGATCGCCGATGCGCACCGTCACGCGCCCGCCGCGAATGTGAATCGAACCCATGGGCAGCAATTCCCGCATTCCCACGACGGCCATGGGGACCACCGGCACGGCAGCCTTGATGGCAATATAGGCGGCGCCTTCCTTGAACCCGCGCAGGCCGTGCGCCGACCGGCCGCCTTCCGGGAACAGCAGCACCGAAATGCGCCGCTCGGAAATGATGCGCGCTCCGTCGCTCATGCTCTTCAGCGAGGCGCGCGCGTTGGAGCGGTCCACCGGGATATGGCCGGCCCATCGCAGATGCCAGCCCAGAAACGGAATCGAGTATAGCCCCTTCTTGGCAAAAAATCGGAACTGTTGCGGCAGCGTCGAAAGAATGGCGGGAATGTCCATGTAGCTGGCGTGGTTGGAGACGAAGACGTAGCTGCCGCGCGGGTCCAACTTCTCGATCCCTTCCACGCGCACGCGGATGAAGCTCACCGCCAGCAGCATTCTGGCCCAAAGCCGCGCCACACGATGTGCCGAGTTGCCGGAGCGGTCAAGAAAAGCCAGCACCAGGGCGACCAGGCCCATCACCACGGTGGAGAGCGCGATCAGCGGGATTGAAATCAATAAGGACCGGAGAAAACTCATGGCTTCGAGCCAATCATAGCGCGGCGTCGGCGCCAGTCGCGCACGGTCACGGAACCGGGCGAATCCACTCAATTGCCGGCCGAGGCACCGAACGCCTTGGCGTCTGGAGTGGTGAAACGCAGGAAGCCTGTCGCGGCGTCGCGCAGATCGCGACGAGCGGGATCAGGTGCTTGTTTTTCTTTGCGCTTGCTCACGCTTGACCTTGGTCACGAGGTTCATGAAGTACACATAAGCCCACATGCCTGCTCCGATGAGCCAGGCGAAGATCAGTTTCACGACCATGGATTCGATCGCCCAGAGAATATAGGCCGTCGCAAGAGCAAGAATCGTGTAGATCGCAGCCAGAAAGCCCCAGCCCAGTATCTCGCCGGGGTAGAGCCTGACGAGCCGTCGGTAAAGCACCGTAACGGCTACCAGGCCGGTTGCAATCACGAGCATCGGGAGAAGCGTCCACAGAATGTTCACATCGACCTCCCTGAGAACTATCGTGACACAACGGGCGTCCACCGCACGCCTGTTTTCCGGACAAGTGGCGCCAAACCGGATGTCCGCCCCGTTAAGTAGACAGCATTGGCGCTACCCCTGGGCTAGACCTCGGGCTTGATCAAAATCGCCCGCGCTTCCGCCACCAAAAACAACGACCCCGTCACGAATATGACGTCTCCCGGTGAAGCGTCCCACACCTGTTCCAGCGCGCTCTCGATGGTCGCCGCCGTGGTCAGGTTCGGGTGGTCCGATACCTCACGCATGGCCTCCGGGGAAAAGGCGCGCGCCTGCCTGGGGGCCGTGACCACCACCTGCTGCGCCCGCGGAAACAGGATGCCGCTGATTTCAGCAATGGCCTTGTCGCGCATCGCGCCGTAGATCAACCGGACGCGGCGCCCCGCGTAAAAGCGATCGATGTAAGCGGCCAAAGCGCGCGCCCCGGCGGGGTTGTGCGCGCCATCCAGAATGATCTCCGGGTGCTCCCGCACGCGCTCCAGCCTGCCGGGCCACTCGGCGGCCGCGATGCCAGCATCGATGGCATGGTGCGACGCTCCCAGTTGCAGTAGCGCCACCGCCGCGGTGACCGCGTTGCGCACCTGGTGTTCGCCCGCCAGTCTGCATTGAATCCGCAGAGCGCTGCCATTAGCGAGAACAAACCGGCTGCCTCTCGAATCCATCTTGAGGCCACGCGTCCGCCAGTCGGTGGTGTGCGCCACCGCAATTCCCAGCGCGGCCGCGCGGTCTTCCAGCACGCGCGCCGCTTCCGGACGCTGTTCGGCAAAGACCGCCGGAATCCCCGCCTTCAGGATGCCCGCTTTCTCACTGGCAATCGATTCCAGGCTCTTGCCTAGAAAAGCTTCGTGGTCGAAATCCACTGGTGTGATCACGCACAACTCGGGAGTCACCACGTTGGTGGCGTCCAGTCTCCCGCCCAGCCCGACCTCGAGCACCACACGGTCCACGCCTTCCTCGGCGAAAATCAGCATCGCCATGGCGGTTACGGTTTCGAAATAGGTGGTGTGGAGATCGATCGAGCCCGCCTCGAGCAGTTTCTCCACCACGCGATGCACGCGATCGAAGGCGTCCGCGAATTGCCCGGCCGCGACCGGGCGGCCCGCAATCCGGATGCGTTCGGTTGGTTCGGCCAGGTGCGGCGAAGTGAACAATCCCGTGCGCAATCCGTCCGCCCGCAACGCCGATTCGATCATCGCGCACACCGAGCCTTTGCCGTTGGTGCCCGCCACATGGATGAAGCGCAACCGGTCCTGCGGCCGGCCCAAGGCTTCGAGCGTGGCGCGGATGCGCTCCAGTCCGAATTTGGCTGTCTGGATTTCGTTGCCCAGGGCGTAGAGAAAGTGAACCGAATCGGGATAGTTCAAAGACTTATGCCGCGAAAAATTTCAATGCCCGCGCGATGTAGGGCTTCAATTCCAGGCGGGGCACCACCGCGTCCAGCATGCCGTGCTTCAACAGGAATTCGCTGCGCTGGAAGCCCTCGGGCAGCTTCTGGCGGATGGTCTGCTCGATCACGCGCGGCCCGGCGAAACCAATCAACGCGCCCGGTTCGGCGAGATTCAAATCGCCCAGCATGGCGAAACTCGCCGTCACTCCGCCGGTCGTAGGATCGGTCAGCACGCTGATGTAAGGCAGCCGCGCTTCATCCAGGCGCATCAGCGAAGCCGAAATCTTGGCCATCTGCATCAGGCTGACCGCGCCTTCCTGCATGCGCGCCCCGCCGGAAGCCGAGACGATCACCAGCGGCGTGCCTTGATCGATGGCGCGATCGATAGCCCGGGCGATCTTCTCGCCCACCACCGACCCCATGCTGCCGCCGATGAAACGCGCCTCCATGGAACAAATCTGGATTGGCCGGCCCGCCAGGCGCCCCGCGGCGGAAATCAGCGCGTCGGACAGGTTGGTGGCCCGCTGCATGCCTGCCAGCCGTTCGCTGTATGGTTTGGCGTCCACGAAGCCCAGCGGGTCGGAGGAACGCAGATCGGCGTCGAACTGTTCGAACTCGCCATCGTCCATTAGCAGCTTGAGGCGCGTCAGCGCGTCGATCCGCGAGTGCCAGCCGCACTTCGGGCAGACACTCCAGTTGGCCTCAAGATCCTTTTTCCAGATGATCTGCCGGCAGCCTTCGCACTTCTGCCACAGCCCCTCGGTGCGGACGTGCCGCTCGCCGTTTTCCTGCTTCGGGCGATTCTCGTCAGCCGGTTTGTCCCGCCTAAACCAAGACATGCATTGACCAAGTTAGCGCGGGTAGGGATGACCCCGCAAGCTGGCAAAGGCGCGATAGATCTGTTCGGCCAGCATGGCGCGCGCCAGTTCGTGTGGAAATGTCATGGCGGAAAGCGAGATCAGGGCATCGGCCCGCTCCGCCCAGTCCTTCGGCAAACCGTCGTGGCCGCCAATCAAAAAGACCAGATCGCGCGCTTCCCCTTCGGCCCGCGCCATCCAGTTGGCGAAGGCGGCCGAGTCCATCGGCTTGCCGCCCGGATCCAGAAAAACTTTGCGCGCGCTGGGGTGTTTGGCCCACAAGTCCGTTCGCTCCGGCCGGATTTCGCGCATCTCCGTCGGGCAATAGCGCGACGCGCGCTTGACGTATTCTTCCGCCAGCCCATTGGCATGCGCATCTTTCGGCTTGCCGATGAAGTAAACGTGGATTTTCACTCTTCCGGGATCTCAAGCCGCTTGCCGTGGCGCCAAAGGCGCTCCAGCCCGTAATACTCGCGGGCCTTCGGCGAAAAAATGTGGACCAGCATGTCGCCATAGTCCGCCAGCACCCATTCCGCCTGGTTGTACCCTTCGACACTGATGGGCAGTTCGCCGGCTTCGTGCTTCACTCGCAGCCCGACCTCGTCGGCGATGGCCTGAATCTGGCGTTGGTTCGCGCCGGTGGCAATTACGAAAGTGTCGGCGAAGGACGTGACTCCGCTCAGATCGAGCACCAGCACATCGGTAGCTTTCTTGGATTGTGCGGCGCGGACGGCAACCAGCCAGGATGGCGTAGTGGTTCGGGTGGCGGGGGTTCGCTTCAGATCTGCCTTGGTCAGAACACGCTCCTGAAGGTATCGTACTACACCCCTATTCGGCACGGAAGCGCGAGCGTCAGCGAGCGGCCTTTCGCAACCGGCCGCACAGCTCTTAAGTCGCGCACTCCATCCGTGGGAGTAGTTACAATAGAGCTTCATGCGCTTGGTTCGGGCCCTTATCCTGCTTGCTGGCGCAAGTTTTCTCTGCGCGCAAACGGCGGACGATCCGGAAGTCTCCGCCGCCCGCGCCGAGCTGGCCAAAGTGCGTGCCATGGTGGAAGCCGGCGCCGCTCCACGCGCCCAACTAGCCAAAGCCGAAGACTCCCTCGCCGACGCCGCGGACGCCGCGCTGCTTCGCAAGACCGCGTACGGGCAGGATCTGACCGTCGAGCAGGCCGGCGACATGATTGCCGCCGCGGATCGCCGCTTCAACCGCCGCAAGAAGGCTCTCGACGAGGCCCAGCGTCTGGTGGCTGCGGGCGTGAGCACCGACCTCTCGCTCGGCCCCCTGCGGGACGATCTCGACCGCGCCCGCAAGGAATGCGAGCTGGCCGATTCACGGGCCACACTGACCCGCGAACTGAGCGAGATGGCCCAGGCCGAGCTATTGGCGGTTGCCCGTCCCGCGCCCCTGGATTCCGAAACGGAGAGTGACGGCGTGTTGGCCTTTGCCACTTTCGCCCGCGTGGAAGTGGCCTTCGAAGAGCACTTCGGGAAAAAGCTTCCCGTAAGCGCGGTCGGTGAAACCGCCGTGCATCGCGCCCTCGGCTTCGACCACCGCGGCCGCGTCGACGTAGCCCTCAATCCGGACCAGCCGGAAGGCGTCTGGTTGTGCCAGTACCTGGCTCAAAATCATATTCCGTTTTTTGCGTTTCGCCAGGCCGTGCCGGGAAAAGCCACCGGCGCGCACATTCACATCGGACCCATGAGCACAAAACTGGTTTCCGGCGGATAATGATAGCTCCATGGTCGATCCCAAACTACGAGTCCTGATCTCCGCCGAGAAGATCCAGGCCCGCATCCGCGAGCTGGGCGCGCAGATTTCCCGCGATTATCCCACGGGTCAGTTGCAACTCATTTGCATTCTTAAAGGAGCCTGCTTTTTCCTCACCGATCTGGCTCGCGCCCTCGAACGCGACGTCTCCCTCGATTTCATGGGCATCTCCACTTATGGGAAGGGCACTTCCAGTTCCGGTGAAGTCAAGGTGACCAAGGACCTGGACATTTCGCTCGAAGGCGCCGACGTCCTGATCGTCGAAGACATTGTCGATACGGGTGTCACTCTCAACTACCTGATGCATCTGCTGGAGCAGCGCAGACCCCATTCCATCCGCATCGCCGCGCTGCTCGACAAGCCCGAACGCCGCCTGCGGCCCATCCACGTCAACTACGTCGGCTTCCAGATCCCCGACGAATTTGTAGTGGGTTACGGGCTGGACTACGCCGAGAAATATCGCAACCTCGACGACATCTGCGTCTTCGACGGCAAAGCCTGAGGCGGCAAATCCTCGTAGGATGGATGTTCGGAGGGTTTCGGCTTTAGGTTCTTTGCCGGCCATTCCGAAGCAAGACTACTTCGACAATTCCCCGGTCCTGACTCCTGACTTCCAAATCCCGCGGGGATTTCAAGGGCGAAGCCCTTGGCTACTGCTTGTCTTTCTTCCGGAAGAACTTGCGCTTCACGTCCGGCCAGAATTCCTTCAGCACATTTGAAAATGCGTCGGTGCCGCAAGCGATCAGCAGTCTCTGCGCATTATTGGAGACCGTCCGCGTATCGGGATAATAGGCGTTTGAAATCGCCACCGCCGCGGCGTTCCCGCCCCACTCCGAAAAATTGAAGGCGTTGCGGCCCGAATCCATCCGCGCCACCGCGATACGGGTCAGTGCATACCACGCGCGTCCCAGTTTCGGACCCTCACCCAGCCGGAAGTACCGCGGATCCTGATGGAACAACGCGGGCACGAAGCCTTCCGTCATCATGTTGCCGATCATCTGGTCGCCGTAAGCCGTGCCGAGCCGCTTGGCATAGCCTTTCATCCCCTGCCCGAACGAGGGATTCTGATTTTCGATCTGGTACAGCCCCGCGAATGCCGCGGCCGTGGGGAACACCGGCCAATCGAACGAATCCTTCGCCGCGATCGTCACTTTCTGCCAAAACGTAATCGAATGGAAGGGAATGGAGTTCTCGGTGGTCCGGTTGTTCGGAAGCACGCCGAAGATGCGTTTATCCTCGGGAGCTTGAACTGGGGGAGCTTGAACCGGGATTATGGAATCCTCCGGCGTGGTCCCGCCGCTGGGATTCTGCGCGCGGGCGCAGCATGCCGCCAGAGTCGCGAAAACCAGCAGCCGCAGTCTCAGAGGCATTTGTTCTTCAGATGGAACAAAACTCCGTTCGGTTGCCAAAAAGTTATGGGCCGCTTCGCGAAATTTCGCGCAAACCGGGCCGGGCCGCTTAGGCGCCAGCCGCTCCGTTAATTGCTGGGTGTGTCTTTCTTCTTGGAAAAGTGGCGCTTGACGTCCGGCCAGAACTCCTTCAGCACGTTGGACAGAGCGTCCGTTCCGCACTGAATGAGCAGTCTCTGCACGTTGTCGGCCGCCGTGCGTCCGTCCGCGTAGTAGGCGTTGGAGATGGCCACCGCTGCCGCATTGCCGCCCCATTCGGCAAAGTTAAACGTCATGTGATTCTTGTCCGTGGGGGTGACGAAGATGCGGGTCGCCGCATACCAGGTGCGCCGTTTCTTGGACCCCTCGCCGAGCCGGAAATAGCGCGGATCTTCGTGGAGCAAGGCGGGCATGAAGCCTTCGGTCATCATGTTGCCGATCATCTGGTCGCCAAAAGCCGTGCCAACCCGTCGCGCGTAACCCTTCAAACCCTGTCCGAAAGAGGGGTTATTGTCTTCCGCCTGATACACCACCGAATAGATCGCCGCCGTGGGGTAGACTGCCCCGTCAAAGGAGTCCTTGGCCGCGATGGTGAGTTTCTGTTTGGCTGTGATCGCGAGAAAGGGATTGGAAGCTTCCGTGGTACGGTTATTGGGAAGCACTCCGTAAGCCCGTTTGTCTTCGACAACCGGCCTCGGTTGAGCGGAATCGGTGGGAGCGCTTTGCGCGTGCGCGAAGGACACACCTATAATTGACAGAAATAGGACGCGGTGGCGCACATTCAACATTATCAATCTTTGGATGCGCTCGAACACAGGCCGGATGCGCGAAGTTGATGGCTCTTTTGGGCTAGCCCAGCTTCCGCAGTCCAAGGAGCCCCGGGGCTTTTTTGATGCCTCTATGAGGCGCGTTGCTCGCCGGAACACGCGGGCAGTCTTTTGTTTCCATCACGGCGTGGCGGCGGCTTGTC
>JBEKQS010000177.1:0-11396 GCA_049519475.1 Bryobacteraceae bacterium
CTCTTTCGCGCGTTGCGCGAACCTTCGCACTCGGCCACTCCTACGCGTGGTTGGGTTGCGCCAGCGGCCGCTCGCCCGCCATGCGCGCGTATTCCGGCGGCACCATCAGCGTGACGGCGTCGCGAACGATGCGGATCTCCGCGGGCAGGCAGCCTGCGGATTCCCCATCCACCTGCACGTACACTGGCGAACCGCCAGGCGCGGTGAAGATCACGCGATCGGCCTGTAGCACGGTGACGCCGCGCATGCCGCGCAGACGGTTCGAAACCATTCCGGCAAAATACTTCACGTAACTCAGCGTGCTGCGGCCCTCGAACAGCACCACCTCAAAGCGGTCGTCGAAGAGCGTCACCGTGCGGGCGATTTCGAAATCGCCGCCGTAATTGCGGACCTTGCTCAACAGTGCGAAGGAACACCGCCGCTCGCGGCCCTCTATCTCCACTCCGAACTCCGTGAGGCGCTTGCCCAGCAGGCTCCATCCGGCCACCCAGTATGCCAGCTTGCCGATGCGTGCTTTGAGCGGGCCGTTGATGTTGTAAACGATATGCGCGTCCAGGCCGACGCCGGCCATCAGCAGGAAGTGGCGTTCCGCGCCGCCTTCGCACGTGATGCGGCCCACCGAGATGCGCCGCGGGAGGCATTCCCCCAGCCGCCGGGCCGTGCGCTCCAGGCCCCGGCCCAGCTTCAATTCCGTCGCCAGCACGTTGGCGGTGCCTCCCGGAAGGATCGCCAGCGGCACGTGCGAGTGCATCATGCCGCCCATGGCTTCGTTGATGGTGCCGTCGCCGCCCGCCACCACAATCAGATCGGCGCCGCGGGCGATGTGCGCGCGCGCCAGCGCGCCGGCGGTGCCCGGCCCGGTGGTGGGGGCGATTGTGATGGAATGCCCGTCCTGCTTCAGAATCTCGATGGCGGGCCGCAGCAGCGAGTCGCCGCTTCCCCCGATTTTGCCCGCACGGGGATTGTAAATGAGGACGGTGTCCCTGAATTCGGTGATGGCGTTTTCTCCGGGTTCCTCGTTAAATTATAGTTGAGGTGCCCATGAAAGATCCCGCCATGCAGATCGCGGACCTGCGGCGCGCGTTGCGCCGCCACGAGCACCTGTACTATGTCCTCGACCAGCCGGAAATCACTGACGCCGAATATGACGCGCTGATGCGCAGCCTGCGGGAATTGGAGGAGCTGCATCCCGAACTGGCCTCGCTCGATTCGCCCACCGGGCGGGTGGGCGGCAAGCCGCGCGAAGGCTTCGTCAAAGTTCCCCACAGCTCCCCCATGCTGAGTCTGGACAACGCGCTCAACGAAGAGGAACTGCGCGGCTTCGACCGGCGCGTGGCCGAGTTGCTCCCCGGCGCGGCGTACCGCTACGTGGCGGAGCTGAAGATGGACGGGCTCTCCATGGCGGCAATTTACCGCGACGGCCGGTTCACGCTGGCCGTCACGCGGGGCGATGGACAAGTGGGTGAGGATGTCACCGAAAACGCGCGCACCATCCACTCGCTGCCCTTACAAGTGGACGGCGGCCCCGCGGCCTTCGAAGTGCGCGGCGAAACCGTCATGAACCGGCGCGCCTTCGAGCGCCTGAACCTGGAACGCGAGGACAAGGGCCTCTCGCGATTCGCCAACCCCCGCAACGCAGCGGCCGGATCCCTGCGTCTCCTCGAACCGCAGCTCACGGCCGCGCGGCGCCTCGACTACTACCCCTACTTTTTCCTGGTGGACGGACTGCCGGCCAGGGAGAGCCACTGGGCCTCGCTCGAAGAGATGGCCCGCCTGGGCTTCAAGGTCAACCAGCACCGCCGGTTGTGCGAAAACGTGGACCAGGTGCTGGCTTACTGCGCCGAATGGGAAGCGCGCCGCGAGCAGCTTCCTTACGAAATTGATGGCGTGGTGGTGAAAGTGGATTCGGTCGGGCAGCAGCGCCAACTGGGATTCACGGCAAAGGCGCCGCGCTGGGCCATCGCCTATAAGTATCCGGCGCGGCAGGCCAAGACCATCGTGCGGGCTATCGAGGTGCAGGTGGGACGCACCGGAGCGCTGACGCCGGTAGCATTGCTCGAGCCGAAGGAGGTGGGCGGCGTGACGGTATCGCGCGCCACCCTGCATAACCAGGACGAAATCGCGCGGCTGGGCCTTGAGGTCGGCGATGAAGTGGTCATCGAACGCAGCGGCGACGTGATTCCGAAAGTAGTGCGGGTCAGCGCGCAGGGCTCCGCGCGGAAGCCGTTCCACATGCCGGCGGAGTGCCCGGTCTGCGGCGGCAAAGTGGTGCGCGAGGAAGGCGAAGCGGCCAGCCGGTGCATCAACACCAACTGCCCGGCGCGGCTGAAGGAATCCATCCTGCACTTCGCCTCGCGTGGCGTCATGAACATCGACGGGGTGGGCGAAGCGCTGGTGGATCAACTGGTGGACAAGGGCCTGGCGAAGGGCCTGGCGGACCTGTACTCGCTTACCCTGGCCGAGTTGCTGGGTCTGGAGCGGATGGGGCCGAAATCGGCCGCCAACATCCTGCGCAATATCGTGGGCTCGAAGAGCAATCCGCTGCCGCGCGTCATCGCCGCGCTGGGCATCCGTTTCGTGGGAGAGCGCACTGCCGTCTTTCTGGCGGAGGCCTTCGGCAGCCTCGACGCGGTTGCGGAAGCCTCCCAGGAGGATCTGCAGCGCTCCGAAGAGGTAGGTCCCAAGGTGGCTGAAAGCGTGTACCAGTTTTTCCGCGAACCCCACAACCGAGACCTGGTCGAGCGCTTGCGCGCGGCCGGCCTGATGTTCACCTATGAATCCACGTGGCCGAAAGGCGGAGCGCTCCAGGGCCTGACGTTCGTGCTGACCGGGACGCTGCCGTCGCTGAGCCGCGACCAGGCCAAGGAGCTGATCGAACGTGCGGGCGGCAAGGTGGCCGCGTCGGTGAGCAGGAAAACCAGCTACGTGGTGGCGGGCGCGGACGCCGGATCCAAGCTGGCCAAGGCGCGGAATCTCAATGTGCGCATCCTGGACGAAGCGCAACTGCTCTCGCTCATCAAAGCCGGCTGAGCCGGCCGCTCCCCCGATCCCCTACTGGTCGTCCTTGTTTGCCTTCATCAGCTTATTAATTGTCTTGAGACCGGTCCTGATCTCGTCCGTCGCGTCTACCATTTGGTTCGTATCGTAGATCACGCGCGGTGTCAGAAAGATGATCAGCTCCGTGCGCGAGCTGGTAATGCTCTTCGAACCAAACAACGGGCCTATGATCGGAATCCGGTACAGCAGGGGAATGCCGCCGTTACTTTCCGCGTACTTCTCCATGATGATGCCGCCGATCGCCACGGTATCGCCGTCCTGCACGGTGATTTGAGTCGAGACCGAACGATTGGAGAAGGACGACGATTGGACGGCGGTGTTCACGCCCAGCGGAGGCGCTTCCGGGGCGCTCACCTGCTGGTCGATGATCATCGTCACGATGCCGCTGGAGTTGGCGCGGGCGATAATGGAAAAAGTCACTCCCGTGCTCGCGCTGCCGATGGTATTGGCGAACGGTGTTGTCCCACCGACGGTGACGCCGCCCACCGCGGCTTGCGACGTGGCGATCGGAACCTGATCGCCGACGTTCATGGTCGCCGGCACGCTGTCCGTCGCGATAATACTGGGCGCGGAAACCACCCGCGTCCGGCCTCTATTCTCCTGCAGGTTCAGAATGTTATAGAGTTGCTTGCTGTGCAGGACCACTTCTCCCAGAGTGAGAAGCGCCCCGCCTGCGCCCGTGTGCGCCGTCACGCCATTTGTATTCGTGCCCAACGCTTGCAAGTACGATTCCACGCCTGCCGAGAAAGACCCTTGCAGATCGACTTCGTAGATCTTGGCGTCGATCAGAATCTGCCTCGGCGCTACGTCCAACTGCCGCAGCAGGTCTTTGATCTGCTCAATCTCCTGTGCCGAGCCTTTGATGATCAAGGTGTTGTCGAAGGGATTGGGAACCACCACCGGCATACTGCCACCCTGGCTCCCGCCCGCCTGCCCCGCGTTCCCCAGAAAGTTGCCCGTCAGGTCCCGCGCCGCGCCGCTTGCGGATGCGCCCGAGGCCGCCGTGCCCTGCGAAAAGAGCCCGCCGGTCTGATTCGCTAGTCCGCCGCCTCCTGAGTAGCCGCCGCCACTGAAACCGCCATACCCGCTGCCGCCGTAGGCGTTCATGCCGCCGTTCATGCCGCCGCTCATGCCGCCGTAGCCGCCCCCGTAGCCACCGCCGTTCATGCCCCCGTAGCCGCCCCCGTTCATGCCGCCGTAGCCACCGCCGCCGCTCATCCCGATTCCGGCGGTGAACATGTTGTTGTTCATCTGTTGCGCCATGGCGACCAATGCGTTGATATTGCCCGTATAGAGCGCCATGATGGCCATCGCTACCGTCTCAGCTCTGGCGTACTTGAGCCGGTAGACGTAGTTGCCCGTCGCCCCCGCCGTGATCTTGACCGGAACATCGAACTTCTCGATCCATTTCCTCACCTCCGCGAAGATCCCCGGATTGGGCGCCACCGCGATGATGGTGTTGATGCGATCCACCGGAATGAACTTCACGGCGGAGGCCTTGTCGGACAATGCGAAGGCATGGAAGACCGTGTCCAGATCTTTGACCAGGTCCGATGGCCGGCTGTTGGTGATATCGAACAGGCGCACGCGCTGTCCGGCAAACGTGTCGGAATCGAACAGATCGATGAGCTGCATGGTGCGCTTCATGTTGCGCGCGTTGTCCTGCAGGATCAGCAGATTCGCCGGATCGTAGGTCGAATGGCTGGCCCCTTCGCCCAGAAACGGCGAGATCAGCGAGTCGATTTCCTTGGCCGTGGTGTACTTCAGGAAAATCAAGTCGAGAATCATGCGCTCGTCATCGGGCAGCGTTTTCGGGTCGACATCCGTCATGGGCGGCATGGGCAGTGACGAGATTTTGTTGATGGGAACGATGCGGTAGAGATCGCCCACCTGCACCATGGTGGCGCCGTTGACGCGCAGCACGGTCTGGAGCAGCGTCATCAAATCCACCGGCTTCACTTCGCCGTATGTGTAAAGTGTGACCGAACCCTGCCTGATCGCCGGATCGAGAATGTAGTTGATCTTGAGGCGCCGCGCCATGATGTCGATGAACTCCGTCAAGGAGGCGTTGGGGATCATGTAGTCGAAACCGGTGACGGGCACCGGGCTGGGGGCTGCGGAAGGGGGAGCACTCTGGGGCGGAGCCGCCGTCACTGGAGCCGTCTGCGCGGGTGTGGCCTGCCCCGTCGGGGTCGGTTGCGGCGCCGCTGGTGCCGGCGCAGTCTGGCCCGGCATGCCAGGCGCTTTGGTGGTCAGTGGCTGCTGCTGTTGTTGCTGTGGTTGCGGCGGCTTGCTGGGGTCGCTTTGGCCGAAAGCGGCCGGCGCCGCCAGGGCGGCCAGGAGCAGCATGCAGCACCGTCTGAATTGTTTCCGATCCGGCGATTTCATCTCGACACTCCAGAATTCCAAACTCATCACTTGCCCACGGCTTCCCAGTGGCATTCGCTGCCGAACGGGTTGACCCTCACTGATTTTCGATAGCCGTCCACCACCGCGCCATTGGGACTGCTGTCGCCCACCTGGCAGGGCCGGTAGGTCTGGCCGTTATCCGCGCCAGGACCCATTTCGGTGAACTTGGGCGCGGGCTGCGGAGGGGACGCTACTCCAGGCATGACCATGATCCCGTTGCTCGGGTAATTCGCCAGGGGGCTCCAGACCGCTTCCTGCTTAGGCGCATCATCGACGCGTTTGCGGATCACCCGGCCGTCCCATTCCAGGGTAATTTCCTTCATGTTGAAATCGAGCAGCTTGAACTCCCCGATCATCCCGCCCGCGTGCACTTCCTCCTGCGACCCCGAACCGGTCTTGCTCATGATGGCGATGGGCCCATCGCCGATGTTCATCATGCCGTGAAAAAAGGGCAGCGGAGGCGGATCCTTGAGCGGCGGCGGAGGCGGCGGCAAATCGATCGGCACATTCGGATTGCGCGACTGGTCGAAAAGGTCATTCTGCGCCACGGTCACATAGGCCGAGGGCATCACTGCCTCCGGCGCCTTGAGCGGCGCCAGCACCGGCGGCGGCAGCGGCGGCACCTTGCGGCTCAGAGTCGCCATTTCCCGCGCTTGCGCGGCAACGCGCCGTGCGTGGAACTCGATGCCGGCGTAGATCAACGCCGCTACCAGCAACAGGTTGAGTGCGAGCAGTCTGCGGTTCAAAATGAGGCCAGTCCTTTCTTTTCCGGAACCAGCTTGCGGGGCACCACGCCGGTAAGCGTCAGCCGCACCAGCACGGTTTTGTTCTTGTCGCCGTGGGCGCCAATATAGATGCTTTCGGTCGCCAGGATCTCCGGTTGGTTGGCGATGGCCGCCAGGAAGTTCACCAACTGGTCGATGCCGCACGTGAAATCCTGGCCCACCGAAACCTGCCCGTAATCCTTGCCCAGGGGCTTGGGCTGCGGCAGGGTGTTGGCGCCCCGCGCGTCGAAACCGTTGGCGGCGGCCGTGGCATGCAGCGTCTCCAGCAGGTGGGCGCGTGCCTCCTCGGAAGTGCCGGCCAGCACGATCCCCTTCTCCCGCTCCAACAACTCGGCCTTCGCCTTCTGGAGCGCCTGCTCGCGGCCCGGTGCGGCGGCTGCCTTTTTGCGCAGAAGGTCGAGCCGCTTTTCCGCCAGCGGAACGGAATCCACCGGCGCCACCGTGGGCGCCGTGTCGCTGCCGCTGAATACGCCGTAGCGGGCCAGCACGGCCACCAGCAGCACGGCGGCCACTACAAACAGAAGCGGTTTGCGATCTCCGGTGAAGACACTCATGGAATGGGATACTTTCGGGCAGCGTGGATCTGGTACGTTTCGCCGGCGCCGCCGGCCACTTTGCTGCTCGCGTCCAGCGTGGAATTCTGGAACAACGGCGAAGAATCCAGTATCTTTACCAGCGACGCGGCCTGCGGCGCTTCACCGGAAATTCGCACCGAATCGTGATTCAGCGTGATGTTGCTGAACCAGGCGGGCGGTTCCACCAGCCGCGTCAGTTCGTTCAAAGCGTTCAGATCGGCGCGTGTCTGGTTGCGGAACTGGTCGAGCAACTGGACCCGCGCGCGGTCCTGCTGGATCTCGGTGTCGAGCGCATCGGCGTGGCGGGCGATCGGCTCCAGCGCGCTGATCTCCGTCTGAAGCTGGCGCAGGTATTGCCGCTCGCTATAGTGCGCATAGAACAGCAGGCCGCCCCCCACCAGCAGCACCGCGGCCGCCAGCACGATGGTCGGGATGAATATGCCGCGCGCACTCCGCCGCCGTTGTTCGGGCGGCAGCACGTTGGCCGACGGCGCCAGCCAGGGACAAGCCCCCGCCAGCGCCGTGGCGTACGGTAGTGCGTTGCGGGAAAGATCGTTCTCCACCGGATTGACGGACGGCTTGGGCAGCACGTCTTCCAGGTTGAAGGGCACCGTCTCCGGCGGCAACCGCAGCTCGGAAAGCGCCAGCGAAGCCGCGCGCGGCGCCGCCAGCTCGAATTCGGCCGAGAAGACCGGCCGCGTCTGGCTTTCGCCATACACTTCCACCGCTCCGGCGGCGGAACGGCTGAGCGCCACGAAGCCTTGCGAAAGACGGCCCGCGCCGTTGAGCCGGACGGCTGCGTGGACCACGGCCGCCGAAAACGTAAAGCTGGACACCAGAATGCCCGCTTCCGTAAACAACGCGATATACCGTTCCATCTCGGTGCGGCGGACGATGCCCACCAGGATCGCGCCGTACGCCAGGGGCGACCACCCCCAGGAAACTTCCTCCTCGCCATACGGGTGCAACGTATCCAACTGGAAGCGGATCGCGCCCTCGATGTCCTTCGTGGCCACGCCCGGAAGCGCTACCTGCCGTACGATCACCTCGCGGCGCGGCAGCAGCACCGTGGCGCTCAGGTGGCCCACGCCCCAGGACTTGAGAAATCGCGTGTACTCCGCGCCCCACTCCGCCGCCGGCCGCCCCGTGAAATTCTGGATCGTGAGCCGCCCCAACACGCGCACCCGCGATGGACGCACCCGCGCCGCGAGCACTTCCAGGTCGTCGCCGTGAATCTCGATGCCGACTCCCGACCCGAAGGCCAACAGCTTGCGCACATCCTTGGCAAAAGATATTTCGATGGGCATGCCGGGTTCAATCGCTCCAGGCGGTGTCATACCACCGCAGCACGTGGTAAGGCGACTCCGACCCCGCGGCCATGTACTTGACCAGGGCGCCCGAAGTGCGCCTGAGATCGGAAAGCTTGCCGTCCGCCAGGCGCAGGCGCGCGGTGGCCCGGAACGTCACCATGCTGTTTCCTTCCGTTCGCATTCGGCCCGCGCCCGCGCCGGCGCTGCCCATCAGATCTCCCAGGTTCTCATTGGTGAACGGCGTATTGGCGCGCTGCGCGGCAATCGCCTGCGCGGTGTACAACGGAACCCCGATGGCCGCCAGCACCGCCCCATCCGCCGTATTCACATCCACCGCACCGTCCGTTCCGTAGACCGAGAGGCAGTCGATGAGGCCCGAACGGCGCGCCAGCCGCGCCCCGGCTTCGCCCATCGCCGCGAGCACCGGGCCACCCGCCGCCGGGACGTAGGTTCCGTAGAATATGTCGGGCGTAACGCCTTTCACCAAAAGCAATTCCTCAATCTCTCGAAAAGACGCATGGGGGGGTTGAAAAGACGAACTCAGGCCCGAATAATAGCCGTCGAAACGGTTGCTGCCGGGCTGCCGCCAGTCGGCGATTCCCTCGGCGATTTCTTCCGCCCGCCCCGCATCCACCCCCAGCGCCATCACCAGCTTGCCGAGATCCTCCACGGAAGCCCTGTTGACATTCAGCTTGGCCGCTTCCGGGATGATGTCCACCCGTACGTTGCCGCTCGGAAAGACGTAGGTGACGAATGTGGAACCCTTGGGAATCAGCTTGTTATCCGGCGACGTGGCGGACCACAGCAGTTCCATGGCCGCCCGCTGGATTCCCGCCGAAGCCAGATAACCGCACCGCAGCCCGTCCACCTCGGTGGAGGTGCGCTCGATTTCGCCCCGCACGGTGACGGAAAGGGAAAACGCGATCGCCGCCAGCGCCGCCGAAAGCCACAGCACCGCCAGCAGCCCGCTGCCGCGAGTGGAGTGCCGTCGAAAAGTGGGGCGGACGCCCTCGTCCGCGCGCGACCCCCTGGTCGCGCCCTTGCCTTCTTGTGGTTCCGCCGCCCTAGTTCGCATCTTCATACTTCTTCTCCGGATCCCGCCGGATATGGATCGGCGCCGTCACCGTGATCGGCTGGACCCGCGACGGGTCCGGGTGAATAGGTGCCATTTCGATCCGGATCGCCTGCGGCCAGCCCTTGGCCGCCCAGGTAGCAACCCAGGCGGGCGGCTGATTCATCTTCGGATTGCCTGGGTAGTAATACGAGAAATGGCAATACGCCAGTTGGTCGGCCAGCACGAATGATTTGGGCCCCGCCACCACCGGCGCAAAGTGCGGCAGCGGCGCCCCCGTAACCGGGTCGGACGTAACACCCGTGCAGAAATGCGCCGCGCCCAGGTAGCCCGTGTAAAGGCTCTCGTTCACCACCAGGCGCACGCCTCCGGCCGCCTCGCCGGGAATCACGAACAGCTCCAGCACCTGCGGCTCGCCGCGCCAGCCCTGTTGCAGCGAGAACGACGAAACCATGCGCAATGCCGCGGGCTCCCCCTGGAAGAAAGCCGCTTTGAAACCACTGTCCACTGTTAAGTTGCCGCACGCCGCCAGCACCGGGATCAGGCCTTCGAGTTCCTGATGCAGAATATTCTGCGCGCCGGTGATCTTGCGGATATCCATCAACTTGGCGTCGGTCTTGGCGAATGCCTGAAGGCCCACCCGGATCGCAATCGCCATGCCCAGCGAAAGCAGGCTGAGCAGCGTGATGGCGATGGTGATTTCGATCAGCGTGACGCCGGCCCGCGCAGACTGTCTCATGAAGCCCCCGGATCGGAAGGATTGACCGGGAGGAACCGTGTGCGGAACGCGTCCAGGGTAAAAGTGCGGCGCTGGTCGCCCTGCATCCACCAGATCTCCAGCTCGATGCGGTCCAGCACCGGCTGCCCGGGCGCCGGATTCGGCGGCATCTGGGAGGCGGAGACGCGCGATTGCCATCCGGCCGCCAGACCCCCGGTTTGCCGCTCATCGAACGTGCCGCTCCGGCCGCCGGCCACCGTGCGGTCCACCAGCAAAAAGTCCATCTGCATGCGCGCCAACTGCACCACGCGCTCGTAGTCGCGCAGCCGCGCGGCGTTCCGCGTGGCCCCCGCAATACCGGAAAGCAGCCCCACCACCGCAATCGCCATCACGGTCGAGGCCACAATCATCTCGAGCAGCGTGAATCCCCGCTTGCCGGTCATTTGTCTTCCACCTTGCCCACGTGCGGAAAGCCCGTCATCGGATCCAGCTTCACGACGCGGCGCGTCCCGTGCCGGTTGGCGAGTTGCACCCCCATCGCCGGAGCGGTGGCCCCCGGCAGCAGAAGAATGCGCCGCTCGCCGCCCGCTTCCCCGGACATCTCCGCCGGGAACACACGTTCGATCGTTACGCCGTCCGGCATGGTGAGATCGCGCGTAAAGCCGGGCTCGTTGGAGTAGATCACAATGCGGTTTTCCTGCGGCCGGATCACCACTTCAATCGGCTGCTGCCGCCGCTCCACCCTGGTCACCGCGGCATTCAGAAAACCCGCCACCGAACTGGTGGCCGTGGCCAGGCGCACGCTGTCCAGGCCGGCGGAGATCGATGGCATCGTGACCCCAATGATCAGTCCGACGATGCACATCACCACCAGCATCTCCAGCAGCGTAATGCCGCTCTGGCCGCCGTTACTGGCTTTTCCAACTGACAATGTCGGCTGCAAATCCCTCTCCCCCCGGCTTGCCGTCCTGGCCCAGTGACACCATATCCGGGTCGTCGCCGTGATCGCCCGGGAATTTGTACAGGTAATCGTGACCCCAGGGGTCCTTGGGAAGCTCCTGGGTGATATACGGGCCGGCCCATTGCTCCACATCGCCCGGCTTGGTGCGCAATGCCTCCAATCCCTGCTCCGTGGTGGGGTAAGTGCCCGTGTCCAGTTTGTAGGATGCCAGCGCCGTCATGAAGCCGTGGATGTCGGCGCGCGCCTTGGTCACCTTGGCGGCGTCGGCGTGCTTCATCATGTTGGGGGCAACCAGGGCGGCGAACAGGGCGATGATGGTCATCACCACCAGCATTTCGATGAGCGTGATGCCGGCCTGTCCGCGGGTTCGTTTCCGTTGCAAATTTTGATTCGTCATTGGATCGCCACGTCGTTAATGCTCGTAATTGCGAGCAGCATGCTGAGAATCAGGGTCCCTACCATTACGCCCATCACCAGGATCACGATGGGCTCGAAAACCGAAGTGAAAC
>JBEKQS010000178.1:0-11352 GCA_049519475.1 Bryobacteraceae bacterium
GCGAAGTTACTAACGAGTTTTTCCTGACTGTCTAAGGAGCGGCACCGCACCACCAGCAGCCGAAGTTGATTCGTCCAGAACCAGAAACCGGGACCAGAGGCGCATTCCTCTGGTCCCGGTTTCGTTTTGTCCTGTGGAAGCGGGTCGGACGGGACGCTCCAGTCTCGTCGTTGGCGCGGTATACCAGATCCCAGCGTGCTGCCCCCGGCTTGTCTGCCCATCCTCTTCGACTACAATATAGAGGATGTCCAGATCGCTGTTTGCTACCATTGCGGCCATGCTCATGCTGGTTGTGGCCAGCACCGCGCAGAGCGAGAAGAAATGGGCTTTCAATAAAGCGGAAGTGGAAGCCTATGTTCGGCACTTGTGGGTGCTGCCGTCCGTCCTGGGCGTGACCGTGGGCGACCCAAAGCCCTCGGCGGACTTGCCCGGCTTCCAGGAAGTCGTGGTCAAGATCACCCAGGGACAGGCCTCGCAGGACGCGACCATCTACGTTTCGAAAGAAGGCAAGCTGCTCCAGGGCAACATCTACGACATCAACTTCAACCCTTTCAAGAAGGATCTCGACCGCCTCAAGACGCAGTTCCAGCCCAGCCTCGGGACGCCCGGCGCCACCGTCGTGCTGGTGGTCTTCAGCGATTTTCAGTGCCCCCACTGCAAGGCCGAAGCGCAGATGCTGCGGCAGAACCTGGTCGCGAATTATCCCACCCAGGTGCGCCTCTATTTCATCGACTTCCCGATCGAGCAGTTGCATCCCTGGGCCAAGGCCGCGGCCATCGGCGGCCGCTGCGTCTTCCGCCAGGATCCGGGCTCGTTTTGGGAGTATCACGATTGGATTTTCGGACACCAGGAATCCATCACCCTCGACAACCTGAAAGAGATCGTCACCATCTGGGCCAAGGACCGCAAGGACCTCGATTCCCTGCAACTCGGTCAGTGCATGGACACCAAGGCTACCGAAAAGGAAGTCGACGCCGAACTGGAAGAAGGCCGGACGTTGCAACTCGAAGCCACACCTACTCTCTTCATCAACGGGCGGCGGGTGCAGACTTCCATGACGTGGCCCGACCTGAAGGCCACCATCGACAACGAAATCGAATACCAGAAGGTCGCCAAGAACGCCGGCGAAGACTGCGGCTGCGATTTGCAGCTCAGCGTGCCGGGCCTCCCGAAAACCGGCGCGCCGGTGGTCAAGAAGAACTGATTGGTCAAGAATCGAACACCCATGAATTCCTATAAGAGCCGGCTCCTGTGGCTGGTTTTGTGTGCGGCGCCGTTGGCTTATGGCGCTGACGCCAAGATTAATCCAAATCTTTATTTAAGCGACGTCAAGTTTCTGGCCTCGCCGGAGTTAAAGGGACGTGCTACGGGCAGTCCGGAGCTCGAAAAGGCGGCCGCCTTCATCGCCGGCAAGTTCCGCGAATTCGGTTTGAAGCCGGTCGCGGGCAACGCTTATCTGCAGGCTTTCCCGGTGACCACCGACGCCAAGCTCGGCAAGCAAAACCACTTCGACTTCCGCGATAATGGCCGCGTCACCACGCTGCGCTGCCCGGAAGATTTCGTGCCCTTCAATTACTCCTCTACGGCGAAGCTGAGCGGCGCCGTGGTCTTCGCCGGCTACGGCATTACGGCCCCGGAATACCATTACGACGACTACGCTGGCTTGGACGTTAAAGGCAAATTTGTGTTGGTGATGCGGCATGAACCTCAAGAAAATGATGAGCACAGTATTTTCGCCGGAAAGATGCTCACGCCGCACGCCCAGTTCGTCAACAAGGCAGCCAACGCCAAAATGCACGGCGCCGCCGGGCTGATCTTGATTGACGACTCCGCCGCCCACCCCAATGAGCCGTGGGAGATGCAGAAATTTGGTTCCACGGCGGGGCCGCTGGATGCCGGAATCGCCATTCTGCAGATCAATGAGGAGCGCATCGACGCCTGGTTTCAAGAGGCCGGCAAGAGCCTTCCGGCGGTGGAAGCGGCCATCGATAAGGACCTCAGGCCGCAGTCCTTCGCCTTCCCCGATGCCCTTCGCGTGGATGCCGCCGTGGACATCGCGCGCGTGGTCAAGACCGTCCACAACGTGGTCGCCTATGTGCCCGGCCAGACCGACGAATACGTCATCATCGGGGCCCACTACGACCACCTCGGCATGGGCGGCCAGTATTCCCTGACGCCCTCGGTTGTGGCTATTCATCCCGGCGCCGACGACAACGCCTCCGGGACCGCCGGCGTCATCGAGCTGGCGCGCTGGTATTCCAAGCAGCCGAAACAAGAACGAGGCATTTTGTTTTTGTCGTTCGCGGGCGAGGAAATGGGTCTGCTGGGGTCGGCTTACTACGTGGCGCATCCCGAGCTGCCGCTGGCGAAAGCCGTGGCCATGATCAATATGGATATGATCGGCCGCATCCGCGACGGCAAGGTCTATATCGGCGGGGTGGCCACGGGCACCGGCCTGCGGCCGATGCTGGAGCAGGTGACGCCCAAATATCAACAACTCAAGGTGGACTATTCCGAGGGCCCGGAAGCGGGCTCGAGCGATCACACGTCCTTTGCCAGCGGGCAGGTGCCGGTGCTGTTTTTCTTCTCCGGACTCCACGCCGATTACCACAAGCCCAGCGACACCTGGGACAAGATCGACGCCCCCGATGCCGCCCGCCTGCTCGCCTTGGTCGCGGAAGTTGCCGACCGTCTGCGCGCCGCCACCGTGCGCCCGGAGTTCGTGCATGTGGCGCCCCAGACCCCGCCCATGGGCGGCACTTCGGGCTCCGGCTACGGGCCGTGGTTCGGGTCGATTCCGGATTTCGGAGAAGGCATCAAGGGCGTCAAGTTCGCCGATGTGCGCGAAGGCTCTCCCGCCGCCAAGGCCGGCTTCAAGGCCGGCGATGTGATGATCGAGTTCGACGGCAAGAAGATCGACAACCTCTACGATTTCACATACGCCTTGCAGGCCAAGAAGCCGGGCGACGAAGTGGTGGTGAAAGTGCTGCGCGACAACCAACCCGTAGAGGCCAAGGTGCTGCTGGCGAAGCGGCAATAGTGGGGCGGCCAATCTTGGCCGCAGCCGCCTGTAGACGGCTTTTTCCAGCGGCAATGGCCGCGGCTAAACCCGCGCGGTACGCATAGTCCCTTCACAGTTCGGGCAACAGTTCCTTGAGCATTTGGATCAGCACGGAGGGAAAGAACGGCTTGCGCAGGAAGCGCACGCGGGGGGATTTGGGAGTGTGCGGACTCTTGTCATGGCCCGAAATCAGAAGCACCCGGGCCTCCGGTTTCAGCTTGAGAACGCGCTCCGCCAGCTTGTTGCCGTCCATTTCGGGCATCAGGACGTCGGAAATCATCAGGTGCACCGGGTGCTGTTCGCAGATGCGCAGGGCTTCGGAGGGCCGCGGCGCCAGCAGAATGTTTACGCCGTGCGGACGCAGCATCTTTTCCATCAGCCGCAGGATTTGCGGGTCGTCATCCACAATCAGAACGGTGCGCTTTTCTGTGCTCATTCGAACATCTGATTCTACGGGTGGCTGCTTGCCGCGCGCAACCGGGCGCCGATTCTGCGACAATGCGGCCAATGCCCTGTCTGTTTTTCATTGTCATCCTGGCTTTCCCCCGCGCCGTCCTGGTCCTGATGTTTTTCTTCTCCAACTATCTCGGGCGGGCCTACCACGGGCTGCTCATCCCCGTGGTCGGGTTCTTCTTTCTGCCGCTGACCACCATTGTGTACGCCTGGCTCATTAACTCGCACCGCGGAACCGACGGCATCAACGTGATCTTTCTGATCGCCGCCGTGATGATCGATCTGGGCGGTCTGAGTGGCGGCGAGCGCTATCGCCGGACGACCCGCTAGCCTGCCCCGGCAACCGATCCACCTTGCGTAGCGCCGGGAACAGCCATGCCCACGCGGCCACCACTACGATGGTGCCGATGCCGCCATACACCACCGCCGGCACGGTGCCGAGCCACTGCGCCGTGAGGCCCGATTCGAACTGTCCCACCTCATTCGAGGCCCCAATGAAAATCATATTCACCGCGCTCACGCGGCCGCGCATCTCATCCGGCGTGCCGAGCTGGATCACGGTGTGGCGGATGATCACGCTGACCATATCCAGAGCGCCCAACGCGGCCAGCGCGGTGAGCGAAACCGCCAGATTGCGCGAGAGTCCGAAGACGATGGTGCAGATGCCGAAGCCCAGCACGCACGAGAGCATGGTAACTCCCGCGCGGCGGCTGATCGGACGGTAGGCCACCAGGATCGCCATGAGGATGGCGCCGGCGCCCGGCGCGGCCCGCAGGATGCCGAGTCCCGTGGCGCCGATGGAGAGAATCTCTTTCGCGTAGACCGGCAGCAGCGCCACCGCGCCCCCCAGCAGCACGGCGAACAGGTCCAGAGAGATGGCGCCCAGAATCAGCTTGTCGCGCCAGATGTAGCGCAGGCCGCCCAACACCGCTCCGATGGACGCCGCGCCGCGCGGCCGCGGCGGCGCCTTCACCCGCGTCTTGGCAATCAGCAACAGGCCGGTGAGATAGGCCGTCCCCGCCGCCACATAAACCGGAACGGGAGTGCCCGTCAAGCTGTAGAGCAGGCCGCCGGTCATGGGGCCGGTAATGAGCGCCGCCTGGAAAATGGACGACGACCAAGCCACCGCGTTCGGAAAGTGCTCTTCGGCCACCAGTTGCGGCAGGTAGGCTTGCCCGGTGGGCATGTTGAAGGCGCGGACTGTCCCGTTCAGCAGCAGCGCCGCGTAGATCGGCCAGACCGTGGTGAGGCCGCGCAGTGTCAGAGCCACCAGCAACCCCGAGCACAGGGAGAACGCGAAGTAACAGGTTTGCAGAATGCGCTTGCGCGGGACGTGGTCGGCCGTGTGGCCCGCCACCAGGAACAGCAGCATCCCGGGAAGAAATTGCGCCAGCCCCACCAGGCCCAGATCGAGCGGCCGCTTGGTCAGGCTGTAGACTTGCCAGGCCACCGCAACCGACTGCATTTCCGACGCGGCCGTGGTCAGAAACCGCGCGAACATGAAGTAGCGGAAGCTGGGATATTGAAACGCGACGCGGGCCTGCGGCATGGCACTCGGCTAATGCCCGCGCAGTTTGGCGGCGAATTTCTCGCGGAACTTCTTCAATTTGGGCGATACCACGAAGGAGCAATACGGCTGTTGCGGATTGTTGCGGAAGTACTCCTGGTGGTAGTCTTCCGCCATGTGGAACTCGGTGGCCGCGCGCAGGTCGGTCACAATCGGCCGGGAAAACAGGCCCTGGTGGTCGAGCTCCGCGATCGTCTGCTCGGCGGTCTGGCGTTGTGCGTCGCTGTGAAAGAAGATCACGGAGCGGTATTGCGGTCCGGCGTCGTTGCCCTGGCGGTCGCGCGACGTCGGGTCGTGCGTGGCGAAGAAGACTTCCAGTAGCTCGCGGTATGTGGTCACGACGGGATCGAACGCCACCTGTACCACCTCCACGTGCCCGGTGGTGCCGGTGCATACAGAGCGGTAATCGGGGTTCGCCAGGTGGCCGCCCATGTACCCGGATTCCACCGTCAGCACCCCTTGCATTTCGTCGTAGACGGCTTCCAGGCACCAGAAGCAGCCGCCACCCAGTGTTGCGGTCTCGGAAGTTGCCATTCCTTTCACTCTACACCCCTGGACTCACGGCAACATCTCAGGTATTCTCAACGAAGACAGGCCGGCCTGGGGGCCGGCCGCGGACCAGGGGGTCCGCCCTCCTGTCTGCACCGGTACTCAACGCAACATCTCGGGAGGGCGGTCCCCCTGGACCGCGGGCGACCCCCTGGTCGCCCATCCCGCGCTGGACCATCGGTACTCGCTGGCTTCCGTCACCAGTCCCGCCCGCACGGGGTTCCCTTCGATGTAGTTTCGGATCTTCTCGAACTCCTGCGCATTCCGCACCGTGCGGTCATAGGTCTCCTCCTGCCAGAACGGGTCGCCTGTTAACGCCAACATCGCGTTGGCCCGCTTGGCGGTGATGCCTTTCAGCGATTTCGTCAGCTTCGGCAAGGGCACAACTGGAGTTGCCAGCAAGTGAACGTGGTTTGGCATGACCACGAAGGCGTGTAAGGCATAGTGTCCGAGGACGTCGGCGTTGTACCGGATGGCTTCTACGATCATGTCCGCAATGGCCGGCTGGCGAAGGTAAAGCGGGCCCTCGCGGGCTTCGTCCAGCAATCGATCCATAGTGGCAAATGCTTGTCCCGAAGTGACCGTTTCCGCCGGAAAGGCCCGATGCCGTGGCAGGGTGCCGTGGAGGCGCCAGGTGAGGAAGACGGACCGGTCTGTTTGGTACACGTGTGGAAGGTGCCGGCGGTAGAAAGTCATAGCAGGGTAGTTCCCTGGGGCGGCCGGAATTCTCAGAGAAGTTGAGCCGGCCTGGGGGCCGGCCGCGGACCAGGGGGTCCGCCCTCCTGAGGCACCGCAACTTATAAGGGAAAATGAGGTTTAATAAGACAGAGGGTAAGAGATGCGTCGTAATGCACTGCGGATGCTGACCTGTGCGGTGTGTCTGTCCGCCTGCACTGGAATCGCGGTTTACGCCAAGAAGACCGCTGCCGTATCCGCCAGTTTCTCCAAACAGATCGCCAGGAACGATCGGATCGTGCAGGCGCTGAACCGCCTCACCTTCGGTGCGCGCCCCGGTGACGCTGAACAAGTCCGCAAAATCGGGCTCAAGAAGTGGCTTGACCTGCAACTCCATCCCGAGCGCATTCCCGAAAACCCCGTGCTGGCGGAAAAGCTGAAGCCGTTCGACACCCTCGCCATGCCCAGCGACGAGCTGGTGCGCAACTATCCGGCGCCGGAAATCGTCCGCCAGATGGTCGCCGGCCAGATTCCCTTTCCCATCGACCCCGATCGCCGCATGATGATTCAGCGCCTGGTGGCGCGCGCCGAAAAGCGCCGGACTGCCGGCGGTCAAGCGGCCCCGCCGCCGCCGGGCGCGCCCACCGTCCAGCCGCTCACCGACCTCCTGACGCCGCCGCAGGTCCGCGTGCTCCGCACCGGCGCGCCGCAGGAGCGCCTGGCGATGTTCCAGTCGCTCGCCGCCGACAAGCAGGACGACGTGATTGCCGCGCTGCCCGCCGGCATCCGCCAGATCTTGTTTGCCGCCGCTCCGCCGGACGTGCGCCGCAAAATCGAAATGTCCGCCGGTCCCGCCCAGGTGGTGGCGCGCGACCTGATGGAAAGCAAGATCCTGCGCGCCGTCTACAGCAGCCGGCAATTGGACGAGGTGCTGGCCGATTTCTGGTTCAATCACTTCAACGTCTTCCTGGATAAGGGCGCCGACCGCTATCTCATCACCGAATACGATCAGGCAGCCATCCGCCCGCACGTGCTGGGCAAATTCCGCGACCTGCTGGAAGCCACCGCCAAGAGCCCCGCGATGTTGTTCTACCTCGACAATTGGCAGTCCGTGGGCGCCAACGTGCCCCTGCCTCGCCCCAACGCGCAGCGCCGCGGCCTCAATGAAAACTACGGCCGCGAGCTGCTGGAACTGCACACCCTGGGTGTGGACGGCGGCTATTCGCAGCAGGACGTCACCGAAGTGGCCCGCTGCTTCACCGGTTGGAGCATCAATCAGCCGCAGCGTGGGGGCAGTTTCCTGTTCACCCCGCGCCTGCACGATCGCGGCGAAAAGACCGTGCTGGGTGTGAAGATCCCGGCCGGCGGCGGCATCGAAGACGGCGAAAAGGTGCTCGATATCGTGGCGCGCCATCCGGCCACTGCTCACTTCATTTCCAGGAAACTGGCCCAGCGCTTTGTGGCCGACGCTCCGCCGCCCGCGCTGGTGGAGCGCATGGCGCAAACTTTCCTCAAGTCCGATGGCGACATCCGCGCCGTCCTGCGGACCATGATCGAGTCCAGGGAATTCTGGTCCGAGGGCGCCTTCCGCTCGAAAATGAAGTCGCCGCTGGAGATGGTAGTGAGCGCCGTGCGCGCTTCCAACGGCAACGTCGATTTCGCCACCGGCCTCGTCAACCAGGTGGCGCAATTGGGCGAGCCGCTCTACCGCAAACAGGAGCCCACCGGTTATTCCAACACCGGCAACGAATGGATGAACTCGGCGGGATTGATGGCGCGCATGAATTTTGCGCTGCAACTGGCGTCCAACAAGGTGCCCGGCGTGATGGTGGAAAAACCGGAGAACAGCGCCGGCATCGCGCTCGGTTCGCCGGAATTTCAGAAGAAGTAACCGGGCAAGTGAGTTCCGGGGGGGAATGTTTATGACCAATCGGCGTATATTTCTTCGCAATTCGGCGCTGGCGATGGTGGGAGCAGGCACGGCGCCGCTGTGGTTGCACCGCGCGCTGTATGCCAAGGGCGTTCCGTCGCCGCGCAAGAAAATCCTGGTCGCCATCTTCCAGCGCGGCGCCGCCGACGGCCTCAACGTCGTGGTGCCCCACGCCGAAAAGGCCTACTACGCGCTGCGCCCCACCATTTCCATTCCGCGCCCCACAGCCGCCGCCGATAAACGCGACGATGCCGCCATCGATCTCGACGGCTTCTTCGGCTTCCATCCGGCGCTCGCGCCCCTCAAGCCGCTCTTCGACCAGGGCCACCTGGCCGTGGTCGACGCCGTCGGTTCGCCCGACCCCACGCGCTCGCACTTCGACGCGCAGGATTACATGGAATCGGGCACGCCCGGCCTGAAATCGACCAATAGTGGATGGATGAACCGCGCGCTCCCCAAGCCCGAAGGCAAGCCTTCGCCGGTGCGCGCCGTGGCCCTGGGCCCGCTGCTGCCGCGCGCCATGCGGGGCCCATCCCCGGCCATCTCGCTGCAATCCATCGGCGGTTTCCAAGTGCAAAATCCCGAAGCCGCCATGGAATTCGAGAAGATGTACCAGGCCACCAAAGACCCCATAATCCAGGCCACCGGCCGCGAGACTTTTGAAGCCATGAACATGCTGCAATCCATCCAGCGGCAGGCCTATACGCCGGCCGCGGGCGCTCAGTATCCGAATGCGCCGCTCGGCAACAGCCTGAAGCAGATCGCGCAATTGATCAAGGCCGATGTCGGCATGGAGATGGCCTTCGCCGACATCAACGGCTGGGACCACCACGTCAACGAAGTCGGCCAGAAGTCCTCCGAAGGCCAGCTTGCCAATCTGTTGCGCCAGTATGGCCAGGCGCTGGCCGCGTTCTGGGCCGACATGGGCGACCGCATGAACGACGTGGTGCTGGTCACCATGTCGGAATTCGGCCGCACCGCGCATGAGAACGGCGATCGCGGCACCGACCACGGCCACGCCAACAATATGTTCGTCATGGGCGGCGCCGTAAAAGGCGGCAAGGTTTACGGCCAGTGGCCCGGTCTCGAAAAGGAGCAGCTCTACGAGTCTCGCGACCTGGCGCTCACCACGGACTTCCGCGACGTTTTGGGCGAACTGGTCTCCCGCCACATGGGCAACCCGACGTTGAATAGCGTCTTCCCCGGCTACGACCCGAAGTTCCTGGGATTGGTCTAACGCCGCAAAACGGGGACTGCTCCCAATTCCCGCCTTTGGAATTGGATAGCTGTCCCCGCTTTGCCCCTTTACGAGATCTACTCCGCGTGCAATGTGCACCGCCATACGCCCGCGTTATAATTCAATCATCTGCGATGCGGATGTGGCGAAATTGGCAGACGCGCTGGATTTAGGTTCCAGTTCCTGTAATGGGAGTGTAGGTTCAAATCCTATCATCCGCACCAAGACGACAGTCGGCGAACCTCCTCCCGTACATTCGGGGACATGCCAAAAACCTCCTGTAAGGGAACCGCATAAGCGAAAACCTGTCACGTAGCGCATATGCTAGACTGATAATCGCCGATGGAGCTGCGTGGGGCAAGCATGAATGCGCCGCCCTCTACGCTGGTATGCGCAAGACCATGAAGAAAGCCGCGCGCCGCTTCGCCGCTTCCGATACCGGAGGCTCACGATGACCGACCCCCGCGAACAAGCTCACCACTTGATTGACCGCCTGCCCGATACGCAGCTCTCGGCCCTGGTCGGACTGCTGGAAAGCATAGTCGATCCGGTGCCCGCCGCTCTGCGCAATGCGCCCATCGACGACGAACCGGAGACCGACGAGGAAAGGCAGTCCGTCGCCGAAACACGCGACTGGCTCGCGCGGCGCGGCGGCAAGGGAATCCCGCACGAAGAGGCCATGCGGAGGCTCGGCCTGGAGTGAGAGAGGTTGAGTGGACGGAAACGGCGCTGGAACACATGGCGGTGCTCGATAAGGGAATCGCGCGCCGGGTGAAGCAGGCCGTCGAACGTTTCGCCGCCACCGGCGCGGGCAACGTGAAAAAGCTGCAGGGCATCGACCGGCCCGAATATCGGCTGCGCGTAGGAGACTACCGGGTCCGCTTCCACCACGATGACGAGACGATCCGCATTCTCCGGGTCAAGAACCGTCGCGAGGCCTACCGTTGAAGTTCCGGGTTACGTCACGTCCGTCCCCTGGTTTCTCAGTTCAGTCCAGACGGAACGTATTCCGACGCGTGATACGCAACCCCGCCAGAAGCCCGTGGCGCTGCTTCCGTCCGGCCCTGAATCGCGATATAGTGCGTGTCACGGGCCGCGACCGTGATGAAGGATCTCCCTCTATCCAAGGTCTACCAGTTGCTCGAACCGGGGCCGGTGGTTCTGTTGACCACCGTCCGCAAGGGCCGCGCCAACGTCATGACCTTGTCTTGGCATATGATGGTCGAGTTTGAGCCGCCGCTGGTCGCCTGTGTGGTCAGCAACCGCAATTACAGCTTTGCCTCGTTGCGCGCAACCCGGGAATGTGTGATCGCCGTACCGGCCGTGGAACTGGCGTCCGAAGTCGTGAAAGTGGGCAATTGCTCGGGCCGCGACGTCGACAAGTTTGCGGCATTCGGCTTGACGCCGGTGCCGGCCGGGCGTGTGGCGCCGCCCCTGGTGGCCGAGTGTTTCGCCAACCTCGAATGCAGGGTGGCCGATACGCGCCTCGTGAACAGATACAACCTCTTCCTTCTCGATGTGCTCAAGGCCTGGACCGATCCGGCGCAGAAGCATCCCAAGACGATCCACCATCGCGGATATGGGAAGTTCGTCGTGGATGGCGAGACCATTACGCTGCGGTCAAAGATGCGATAAGGCGCGCCCGCAGCCTTTAGCGCCCGTCAGGAAATAACCAGTTCAATCGTCGGCTACCGCTCCCTCACGGTCGCGGCTCTGAACGCGCATCGGAGCCGCGACCGTGAGGGAGCGATTGGCCCGGTTGTTACGTAACGAGACCCTTAGGGCTCGATACGCGTCCCCAGAACCTTTAGAAACTGAGAGAGCCAGACGGGATGAGCCGGCCACGCCGGTGCGGTGACAAGTTTCCCCCAGGTGTATGC
>JBEKQS010000179.1:0-11272 GCA_049519475.1 Bryobacteraceae bacterium
AGCCCGAGGCAGGTGTGTTTGTGGACTTCTTCGGAGGGAAGGCCTGCGCCGGTACGGGGTTCGCCGAACTGGCGGCGCACCGCGGCGCGAGCGTGAGTCCGGGGTTCGCCCTGTGGTCGGAAGAGGAGCGGCGTTATGTGCTCCGATTCTATCCGCCGGTGGAGATGACCGGCGACGCGGACCGCGATACGCAGGCGGTGCAGAGCAAACTGGAGGAAGTGATCCGCCAATACCCGGACCAGTGGTTGTGGATTCACCGCCGGTGGAAGACCAGGCCGGCGGGAGAGCCGGAATTGTATTAGCCGGCAGAACTAACTCGAGAGATCGCAGCCCAGAGAGAATCGGAGAGCGGCGCAGACTTCGCCCATGCGCCGTCCACCGAGCCGGGCGACTCGTCTTCCCAGGCGCTGCCGCGATACGGTAACGGCGTTGTGGAGGTTCACGACGCAAGGCGCCTTCATGCCGTCTTCCTCATCCAGAAGCACCTCCGACGGTACTCCCCGGATGGTCGATGTAATCGGGGCTACGGTGACTGTCGACAAATAGCCAATGGCACTATCGCGCGTAAGCACAAGGACCGGTCGCCGTTTGTCCGGGGGAGCAAACTGGCACAGTCGAACGTCGCCTCTGGCGACTACTCCGGCCACGCCGCCACCGACTCCCACACCAACGATTCAGCATCCTCTTGCGGCCTTCTTGCGTAGCCCTCGCGGTCGCGTTCCTCCAGAGCCGCGACTTCCGATCTCCGAATGTGCTCTCGAAGGGCGGCGCGAACCAGCGCCGAGCGGTTCATCCTGGCGCGACGCGCGGCCCGGTCGGCTGCAACCAATAGCTTCGAGTCGATGACAACCTGGATTGTCTCCATATGTGGACTCCATTCCACAGTATATTCCACAGCGGCGGCTGGCCGCGTTTGCGCCCATGGCGCAGGTCAGCGGAGAAAGATGAACCCGGCTGCCGGCGCCACAAGCAGCAACGCCAGCACCACCCAGGTCCAGGGGTTGCCAAAGTTCAGGGTGTAGCCGATTCCAAAGCGCTTTTCGATGAGGATCGACGGGTCTGCCGGGTTGATGTATAGGAGGCCCCACTTCCAACAGGCATCGGGCGTACGGTCGCCCACAGCGGTGGCCTCCGCGGCGACCCCCGCGCGGCTGCCGCCCTGGCCTCCACGCATCAGGCTCACTGCAAAAGCGACGACGACCGTCGCCAGCGCCAGGCCCCAGATGTTGATAACGGCAGCGGCCGGGTGGAACAGGCCAAACCACGCAGGACAAACCAGAAGGTACGCGTTCACGATCAACAACTGGACTACGCGCCGTCGAAAGCGGCGCTCGGCGGCGGCGGCCACACCGGTGGTCCAGATGCGGCGCGACCAATAGAGGAGCCCCCAGGCCAGCCCGACCAGCAGCAGGCACACGAAGGCGTGGATTGCCAGGAACCCGAACACGGCGGCTGGAGTGGTGGTCACCCAGCGGTCCGCCCCATGCAGGCCCCAGTGCACCGGAAACTCTCGCGGCAGGCGGTCCCAGTGGAAGCCCACCCAGAGACCCAGCGCTCCCAGAAACAACACCGGAAGCAGCGCCACGATTGGGCCTCCGGGCAGCCGCTCCTGCGGCATCGCCAGGTCTACTTCAAGAATGGAAGAGGGTGAGGCGGCATACGCCAGCGCGGCCCGGTGCCCGCCGACCAGCGCCCACAGAAACCCCATCACCTGGAGCAGTACCGCCGCCACCGCCATGCCGGAAACCAGTTCCAGCCCGCTCACAACCAGTGTAAAGCTCCAAACGATGGCGCGATACTTCAGCAAAATTCGGCGGGCGCCGGAGGTGCGGCGGAATTCAGGCGCGACCGTAACAGCAAAGAAAAGGTCGGGCCGAGTGAGTATGGGAATGAGGTGGAACAACCCGCTCATCAGGATCAGAAGCAGCACGAACAGTATTTGTGGGGGCATCGACTAACTCCTTTCCAGGGTGTCGGCAAGGCGCCGCAACTCGCGCGCAATGCGGTGGCGGGGAAAGCCTTGAGCCTGAGCCTCGGCCACCATCTCTCGCAAGCGGCGCTGAAAGGCTTCGCCAGTCTCGGGATCGCTACGGTTCGACACCGTCCGTGCAACCACCCGCGCGCCGCTCCTCCGCCCGATCTCCAGCCATCCTTCCTCCTCCAGCGTCCGGTACGCCTCTGCCACAGTGTTGAAATGGACCCCGAGGTCGAGGGCGAGCCGGCGCACCGGCGGCAACGAATCGCCGGGATTCAGTTGGCCATTGACCAGCAGGATGCGAGTAGCGTCCACAATCTGGCGGTATACAGGAACCGGCGATTTGAGATCGATTCGCAAGATCATCATTGTACTTTGTACATATACAGTGTACAATGATGTCATGAAGAACGCAATGCTTTTTTTTCAGCTTTTTTTTCCAGCTTCTGCACGGGCTGAAAGTGGCGAAGTGACCGCTTGGAGAGCGGTTTGTATTAGCCGCCGATGGAGTACATGGGCCGCGGCGGAGCGACGAACTTCGCCGAGTTGATTTCGTGGCCTTCCCACTTGCCGGCGATGTTGCGGCGGATCAGCGCGGCGATCTCGTCGTCGGAAGCGCCGCTGCGCATCGGAGTCTTGACATCGTCCTCTTCGATGGCGAACAGGCAGTAGCGTAGCTTGCCGTCGGCGGTGAGGCGGATGCGGTTGCAGTTCAGGCAGAATGGACGGCTCACCGAGGCGATGAAACCGACTTGGCCGATGCCGTCAGCGAAGGCATATTCGGCCGCGGGGGCGCGTGGATCGGGATCGGGGACGGGGATGAGCGGCGAGATTTCGCGCGAAAGAAGCGCGATGATGTCGTCGGCCAGCAGCACTTTGGAGCGGTCCCACAGGTTCTGCGCGTCCAGCGGCATGAATTCGATGTAACGCACTTCGAACCCGTTTTCGCGCGCGTAGCGGGCCAACGGTACGATGTCGGGTTCCACCAGATTCTTCACCGCGACGGCATTCAGCTTGATGCGCGTAAAGCCGGCTTGCCGGGCGAGCGCCAGGCCGGCGAGAACCTTATCCAGCTCGTCGCGGCGCGTGATTTCGAGGAAGCGTGCGCGGTCCAGCGTGTCGATGTGAACGTTGAGGCGCCGCAGTCCGGCTTCGTATAGCGGCACGGCAAATTCCGGGAGCAGCACGCCGTTGGTGGTGAGGGCCAGATCGCGGATGCCCGGAATGCCGGCCAGTCGGCGGATCAGCAGCGGCAGATCGCGGCGCACCAGCGGCTCGCCGCCGGTGACCCGCAGCTTCGTTACGCCCAGCGCGACGGCGATGCGGACAAAGCGCTCGATCTCTTCGAAACTGAGGATCTCGCTGTGGTTGACGAATTTCACGCCGGTTTCCGGCATGCAATAGAAGCAGCGGATGTTGCAGCGGTCGGTGACGCTGATGCGGAGACTGTCGTGGACGCGGCCGAAGGAATCGACCAAAGGCGCGGCGGGCATCTATTTCACGGCCAGCATGCGCTCGAGCGGCAGCAGCGCGCGGCGCATCGTTTCGCTGGACAATTCAACCCGCGGTTGCAGGCTGAGTAGGCAGTCACGGAGTTTCTGCAGACTGTTGAGCTTCATATAGGGGCACTCGCTGCAATTGCAGTTTTCGTTGGCCACGAAGTAGAAGCGCTTGGAAGGCGCCGCACGGGCGAGCGAATACCGGATGCCGCTTTCGGTCATGACGATGAACTCCTGGGCGCTCGACGCGGCGCAGTACTGGATCAGGGCGGACGTGGAGCCGATGAAATCGGCCATCGCCAGCACCGCTTCGGGGCACTCGGGGTGCGCTACCACTTCGGCGTCGGGGTGTTCGACCTTGGCCTCCGCCACGCGGCGCGCCGGGAAAGTGGCGTGCACGATGCAGGTGCCTTGCCAGATCTGCATATTCTCACGGCCGGTTTCGCGGCGCACGTAATTGCCCAGATTGCTATCGGGCAGGAAGAGGATGGGTTTTTCGCGCGGGATGGAGTTGACGATGCGGACGGCGTTGCGCGACGTGCAGAGGATATCGCTCTCGCCCTTCACTTCAATCGAGGTGTTGATGTAGCTGACGATCGCGTGATCGGGGTTGCGGCGGCGAAATTCGCGAATCGGCTCGACGGGACACCCGTCCACCAGGCTGCAACCGGCCTCGCGATCGGGCACCACGACTACGCGATCGGGATTCAGCACCTTGGCGGTTTCGGCCATGAACCAGACGCCGCAGAAAGCGATGACGTCGCCGGAAAACTCGCGCGCCTGCCGGGCCAACTCGAGCGAATCGCCCACGACGTCGGCTAGTTCCTGAATCTCGGGCTCCTGATAATGGTGCGCCAGCAGAATAGCCTTGCGCTGGCGTTTGAGGTCAAGTATCTCGTCGGTGATGGCTGGTGCGGCAAGCATGGGGGAGATGTGAGCTTGGCTTTATTTTATCAAAGCGGAAAGAACCATAATGGAAGAGCGTGCGCATTGTCCTGATTTCGACCTACGAGCTGGGGCGGCAGCCGTTCGGGCTGGCGTCGCCCGCGGCGTGGCTGCGGGGCGATGGGCACCAGGTGACGGCAGCCGATCTTTCGTGCAGTCCGATGCCCTGGGCGGCCGTGGAAGAGGCGGATCTGCTGGCATTTTTTCTGCCGATGCACACGGCCACGCGACTGTTTCAGAAACTGATCGAGAAAGTACGGGCCGCCAATCCGCGCGCGCACCTGTGCGGTTATGGGCTGTACGCGCCATTGAATGACGCGCTGCTGCGGCGGCTGGGCGTGCAGACGGTGATCGGTGGCGAATTCGAACAGGGCTTGAGCGACCTGGCGCGTCGATTGAGCGTAACGCGCCCAGGCGAGTTGCCATACCGCCAGCCGGAGCCGCTGATCTCGATGGCGCGGCAGCAATTTCGCATGCCGGACCGCACGGGGCTGCCGGCGCTGGGAGCTTATGCGCAACTGGTAACCGACGGCGAAACGCGGCGGGTCGGATACACCGAGGCATCGCGCGGCTGCAAGCATCTGTGCCGCCATTGCCCGGTGGTGCCGGTATATCGCGGTTTATTCCGCATCGTGCAGCGGGATGTGGTACTGCAGGACATCCGCCAGCAGGTGGCGGCTGGAGCCCAGCACATCACGTTCGGAGATCCGGATTTCTTCAATGGTCCGGGCCACGCCGTTCCGATTGTCGAAGCGCTGCACAGCGAGTGGCCGGAACTGACTTACGACGTCACTATCAAGGTGGAGCACTTACTAACTCACCGCGAACTTCTGCCTGTCTTGAAGGCCACGAATTGCCTGTTCGTGACCAGCGCCGTGGAATCGTTGGACGACGAAGTGCTCGGCAAGCTGGCCAAGGGCCACACGCGGGCGGGTTTCGAAGAAGCCCTGCAACTGATGCGGGCAACCGGCCTCGCGCTCTCGCCGACGTTCATTCCGTTTACACCGTGGACCACGCTGGAAGCCTATCGCGACTTCCTGCGGGCGCTGCTGGATTTGGAACTGGCCGAACAGGTGGCGCCGATTCAACTGGCCATCCGGCTGCTGCTGCCGGAAGGCTCCTTGTTGCTCGAACTGCCGGAACTGCGCGCGCGCATCCAGCCATTCGACACACGCGCTCTCTGCTATCCGTGGCAAAACGCCGACGGCCGGCTGGACGTGCTATGCGCCTCGGTCCAGGAGTTGATCAAGCGCCAGGAGCGGCGCCGCAAGAGCCGATGGGAAATCTTCCGGCAGATCTGGGACCTGGCGGAAGCCGGCGAGTTCCCTTTGGACGCGCCGATGGTGTCGCGCGCTACCATCCCGTATCTCACCGAGCCCTGGTACTGTTGAGCGGAGCCCACGGAAGAGCAGTTGGCTCTTGTGTGAAGGCGTTGCCGGCACACGAGACTCGTGTACCCTGGAATCATGAAGAATGTGACCTTCCGCACGGACGAGAAGCTAATCGAAAAGGCCCGCGCGAGGGCTCTCCGTGAGCACAGAACACTCAACGCGGCGTTTCGCGAGTGGCTGGAGCGCTATGCCGGTGCAGCCATGGGTGGGGCCGATTTCGACCGTTTGATGCGCAGCCTTTCGCACGTGAAGTTTACCCGTAAATTCACGCGCGCGGAAATGAACGCCAGATGAAATTCTCCTCACTTCGCTTGCCCTCAGGACATTTTTGTCCGACACTGGTTGTGTGAGAGGCAACGAGTTTGTCCGGCGCATCCAAGCGCTGGGCAAAGAGCGCGGCGTGGAAGTCCGCTGGACAGCTCACCGCGGCAAGGGCAGCCACGGACTTCTCTACTACGGTTCGGAAATGACAACCGTTCGCAACCTGAAGGATGAAGTCGATAAACGTGCCTACCACAAGATGCTCGGGCAGCTTGGCTTGAGCGAGAAGGACTTCGAGTAAAGGAGGCAATCGTGCGCACTTTCGTGTATCCAGCCAGGTTTGAGCGTGGGGACACGCCGGGCGTCCTTGTGATTACGTTCCGCGATGTCCCGGAGGCGATCACGCAGGGAAAAGGCGAGAAGGATGCGCTCTGGCAGGCGGCGGATTGCCTGGAGGAGGCGATCGCTGGAAGGATTGCCGGCGGGCGAGAGATCCCGAAAGCCTCGAAAGCAGCGCGGGGCGAACGGCTGATTCCCGTCCCGGCACAGATGGCGGCGAAAGCGGCTCTCTATCTGGCGATGCGAGAGGCCGGAATCACCAATGTGCAGTTGGCGCGGAAACTCGGCTGCGACGAGAAGGAAGTGCGGCGCATGCTCGATCCCAGGCACCCCACCAAACTGCCGCGAATCAAGGAAGCGCTCGACGTGTTTGGCAAGCGCCTCGTCGTGAGCGTAGAGGAAGCGGCGTAACGCCGGCATTTCTCACAGATATTCGGTGGTGATGTGGCGCACGCACTCGTGCGTGCCGCGCCGGCACCCATGCCGACGCCCGGTCTAGACAGACTGCCCGTACCCCAACCAACGTGTCGAGAAGAGTCTCGACACGGCATGCACGAGTGCGTGCGCCACGGCCACCGCTAGATTTTCGCATTCGGATACCGCGCCTTCATCCACTCCACGAATTCCTCCGGCGCCCCCATCGTGGAAAGCCTCCCCTGCCGCACCAGCGCCCAATCGTCGAACTTTTTCGACTGCTTGATTTCGGCCAGCGTCGTGGGCGGGTCCAGGCGTCCGGCAAACTCCAGATCGACTACCGCCGACTTCGGATTCTTGGGGTCGTCGCGCGGCTCCGACCGCACAGTCGCCAGACCCACCACGCCGGAAACGCCCCCGCTGTGATAGATAAAGATGCGGTCGCCCGGGCGCATCTCGCGGATGGCGCGGACGGCTTGCGCGTTGGTTACGCCGTCCCAGGAGGTCTTCTCTTCGCGTTCCAGATCGTCGATGGAATAGGTCTCGGGGTCGGTTTTCGCCAGAAAGTGTTTCATCTGCCCTCCTCTCTCATTATGGGATAATGACGGGCTTGAAACCGTCACAGAGTCCTAAAAATGCGTCTGTCCCATTTTCGAAATGGAAAGCGCGGGCGGGGCTGGTGGCGCTGGCGCTGGCTGCCTACGCCGGCTCTTTCGGGCTCGGACTGGCGCAGGATTCCAAGGTGATTGTCGCGCAGGATTCTCGCATCCGCGAAGTCACCGCGGAAAATCTCAAGCTGATCCTCACCAGGAATTATTGGTGGCCCAAGACCGGCGACGGGCTGTACCGGCCGGTGACCACGCTGTCGCTGCTGTTCAACAGCGCGGTGTTAGGCAATGGCGCGAACCCGCCTGGATATCACGCTGTCAATTTCCTGCTGCACTCGATCAACGTCTGGCTGGTCTTCGAACTGGCGCTGCTGGTGTTCCAGGCGGTCCAACCGGCTTTCTTCGCGGCTGCGCTCTGGGCTGTCCATCCCATCTGTACCGAAAGTGTCACCGGCATCGTGGGCCGCGCCGACCTGCTGGCGGGCATGGCTGTGCTGGGCGGCCTGCTGCTCTATGCGCGCACCGAATCGTTCCAAGGCCGCCGCCGTTACTGGGCCGCCGCGGCTCTCTTCGCCATTGCCACGGCCGGCGTATTTTCCAAGGAGAGCGCCGCCGTGCTACTGGGCCTCATGCTGCTTTGGGACCTCAGCTTCGCCGAAGGCAAGCCGCGCCTGCTAACTCGCTGGCCCGCCTACGCGGCCGTGACAGCATCTCTATTGCTTCTTGCCTGGGCGCGACACGCGGTTCTCGGCCCATTGCCAGCGCCGCAGCCGGTCTACGTGGACAACCCCATCCTGGGCGCCGATTTCTTCACCGCGCGGCTCACCGCCATCAAGGCGATCGGCCTTGATCTTTGGCTGCTGCTCTTTCCGCTGGGCCTCTCGTCCGATCGCTCCTACAACCAGGTACCGCTGTCCGCCTGGTCCGACCCTTGGGCTTGGATAGCGCTGCTGGTGGTGGTGGCGATTCTGGCGCTGGCCTTCGTGCGGTACCGCTGCGACCGCCTCACTTTCTGGCTGGCCGGCTTCTTCGCCATCGCCCTGTTGCCCACCGCCAACCTGCTCTTTCCCATCGGCGCTCTCATGGCTGAGCGCTTCTTGTATCTGCCCTCCGTGGCGTTCGCCATCGCGCTCGTGTGGCTGCTTGGCCGCTTGAAGGGCGGGCGTTACACAGTTATCGTGGTCACCGTACTGGCCGTCCTCTATGCCGGCCGCACGTTCGCTCGCAATGCCGCGTGGAACAGCGACCTGACGCTCGCTACCGCCGACGTCCAGACCACCCCCGAAAGCTTCCGCCTGCACGACATGCTCGCCAAAGCGCTATTCGAACAGGATGCACGCCGCAACATCGACCGCAGCATCCAGGAAGAAGAAAAGTCGTGGGCGATTCTAGCCCCGCTTCCGCCCGCTCGTTCCTCCGAGTTTCCGCCTACCTTCCTGGGCATCTATTACGCCGCCAAGGCCGATCTCGACCCCGCTCACAGTCGTGACTGGTATGAGAAATCGCTCGCCGTGCTGGAGAAAGCCCGCGAAATTTCCCAGGCCGCGGAGAAAGCCTATGACGACATCCAGCGTGCGCGCGGCGCGCTTCCGACGGAGCGTTCCGGCTTTGCGCAGTTGTATTTCAACCTGGCGAACGCCTGCCTCAACCTGGGCCGCTACCAGGAGGCCATCGACGCCTTGCGCTACGGCAGAGGGCTGAACCCCGCGGCGCCCGAAGCCTACGACGGTCTGCAGGTGGCTTACGCCTCCACCGGCAACCTCCGCATGGCGGCTGTGTCATTAGAAGAGAAAGCCCAGGTGGATGGCTTCCAACCCGCCACCGTGGCCGCCATCCGCGAAGTCTATCGGAAGATCCCCGACGGCGCCTGCGCGTTCGCGCAACAGGGCACAGCGTGGCAATTGAACATGGGTTGCCCGGTTGTGAAGAGCGATCTCTGCCTGGCCTGGGCGGATCTCGCGCAAACCTATACGGAGGCGCGCCAGCCCGCCCAATCGCAAGCCTTGCGTGAGGCGGCGGCGAGCCGCTACGGCTGCTCGGGCGGGATGACAGACGACAAGAACCGATCGTCTGTCCCACCTAAGTGAGCAGCATTGCGGCTAATCGCCGGAGACCGTCTCGTACTCTCGCGCCGGCGGCTTGGATGCTTGCAACGCGCCCAGACTGACGTGGATTTGCGGCATAGAGCCGGTCTCGAAGGACTGACGCACCAGCGCGTCGTCGCTCGCGTCCGGCTTCGGGCGCAGCATCTCGCGGCGCAGGCGGGCCTCGAACTGCTGTAACTGCTGTTCGATGGTCTTAGCCTTGTTCTTATTGCGCACCATGTCTTCGCGGTAACGCTTCAGGAAGTAGCCGATGGTTTCGACGCGGATCCTGATCGAGCCGGTGGGCTTGTTCTCGTCGATATCCTTGAAGCAGAAGTAAGGCGTGCCGGAGTGCTCCACGATCTCTTCCACCACCGTATAAATGGGGGCGTCATGACCGCACTTGAAACTGGATAACTCGAGCGCCACCAGGTTAGGATGGCGCGCCACGTATTTAGCGGCCCACACCTTACGGCTGGTGTTTTCGGAGTAGGAATTCTTCCAGACGTCTGCAATGGACATGGGGTGCGGAGTTTCTCCCGACTCCACATCTTCGCCGAACAGGCGCCAGATGATATCGTCGTCGATCGGCAGGCAGTCCTGCGCGAACACCGGGTAGCCAAGCTTCTGGAACTCTTCCAGAATTTCGTGGTTCACGCCGGGGTCGTTGTGATAGGGACGGCCCAGCAGCACCACGCCCAGGCGATCTTCCCGTTCGAGTTGCTCCAGCACCTCGCGCGCGGCGCCGCGCATGGTGACGTTGTCGAAGTAGTGCAGGGAACGGTAGCCCTGCTCCACGGCTTTCTTGTTCTCTTCGGGCGACAATCCGAAGATGTCTTTGAACTCTTCGTAGAGTTGCCGTTCCAGCAGGTCGGGCTTGGAGAGGTTGACGAAGGTGTCGAGGAAGCGAACGCCCTTTTCGGCGAACAGGTCGCCTTCCTTGATGAACGCGGCCTTCACCGCTTCGGGTGTGGTCGCCACGGTGGGACAGCTTCGGCTGGCCTGCACGTTGTACAGGTCCGTCGTCAGGCAATCGATCATCGGAAAGAAGATGATGTCGAGCGGCTTCTTGGCGTGCACCTTATAGAGCAGGTTGTGCACGTGCGGAATCCCCAGCTTCGAGGGGAAGCAAGGGTCGATGGCGCCGCGCTTGGCGCCTTCCTTATACAGTTCCTCGCTGGTGAAATCCGAGTAGACGATGTTTTGCGGCTGTATGCCCAGCGCCGCAAAGTATCCGGTGAAGATCGGCGTCTGCGAGTACATGTTGAGCACGCGCGGCATGCCGATGCGCAATTGCCCGCGTTTGCGGATCAGCTCCGCGCGCCGCTTCTGCGCCGCCGTGATTTGCAGCTTGGGCGCCTGGTCCGCCACCAGCGGCACGTCGGGCACGCGGAAAACCGCCTTGGCCGCTATTTCCACGAAATTCGGATTGGCCTTTTTGATCCGATCGAGATCGCCCTTGATATGGCGCATCTCCTCGATGTTTTCCACCGTGCCCTTCTCGCAAGTGGCGATGATCAGCCGCTGCGCGCCGGCTTCCAGCGGCACCTTGGTCTTCACCGGCGGCTTGTAGTCGAGATTGACCAGGTTGGTCTTGACGTCGATGAACGTGCGCAGGCACTTGTTCTTGCAGAAATAGCAGCGCGTGGATTCGCTGCGCGTGGTCTTGTACTGAATGTGCTGGCACGCATCCAGACCGATGAACGAGGATTGCCGGCCGTTGTCCCAGAGCCTACCCGCTTCGAGCGCCGCTCCG
>JBEKQS010000180.1:0-11210 GCA_049519475.1 Bryobacteraceae bacterium
AGGTGAGTCTTCTCGAGTAGCAGACTAGCCGCAGTAGCAAGGTTCGGTCCATCGGCAGTCCGAACAGCCTCCCACGCTCTTTTTTCCCTCTTTTTCCCCGACGATTGCCGGGTTTGCGCGCGGCCTCTGGCGGAAGTCTCACGCATCCCGGTTTGCCCGGAATGTCTGAAGGAGCCGCAGCCCATCAGCGCGGAATTCTTCTGCGTGAGCTGCCGGACGCCGTTCCTCAACAGTTTCCCGCTGGATTTCGAAGGCCGCTGCGCTCTGTGCCGAAGCGGCTTTCGCGGTTTTGACGCGGCCTATTGCTACGGTTCCTACGAAGGCGCGCTACGCGAGTTGATCCACCTGTACAAATACGGGCGCGTGCAGACGCTGGCGAAGCCGCTGGGAGATTTACTGGCCGCGGCTTTGCCGCGCGAGGAGCGCTTCGATGCGGTAACGGCCGTGCCGCTACACTGGCGCCGCCAATGGCAGAGAGGTTTCAACCAATCGGAACTGCTGGCGCGTATCATGGCGGCGCGCTACGGAATTCCGGTGGTGCGGGCTCTGCGCCGCGTGCGCGCCACGCTAACTCAAGCCGGTCTGAGCAATACCAGGCGGCGCCAGAACGTCGACACGGCTTTTGAATGCCGCCGCGGCGCGCGCGGGCTGGCGGCGAAACGAATTCTGCTGATTGACGATGTCTTGACCACGGGCTCCACGGCGGCAGCCTGCGCACGCGTTTTGAAGCGCGCCGGGGCGGCCCATGTGGCGCTGCTGGCGGTGGCGCGTGTCGACCGGCGCATGGAAGGGTGGCGCGGCGCTTCCGCACCATCGACGGAGGGGGTGAATCGGGATGTCGAGTGAGCGATTGCAGCGGCCGGTCCTGGTGCTGAATGCCAGCTATGAGCCAATCAACATCTGCGCCGCGCGGCGCGCCCTGGTGCTGGTCTTGAAGGGAGTGGCGTCCGCCGAAGAGGAATCGGGCAACGCGGTGCATTCGGCCCGCGCGTTGGTGCGGTTGCCGTCGGTGATCCGGCTGCTGGAATATCGCCGGATCCCGCACCAGACGCGAGCCCTTTCGCGCAAGAACATCCTGATGCGCGATCGTTACACCTGCCAGTATTGCCACCGCGTGATGCCTTCGGGCGAACTGACCCTGGATCACGTGATTCCGCGATCGCGCGCCGGCGAAACCGCCTGGGAGAACCTGGTGGCCTGCTGCCATCCTTGCAACAACCGGAAAGGCAGCCGCACTCCGGAAGAGGCGGGCATGAAACTCGCGCGCCAACCCCGGCCTTTCAGCTTGCACACCAGCCGCCACTTGATGCGCATGCTCGGCAAGAGCGACGCGCAGTGGCGGAAATATTTGTTCTATTGAGAGCGCGTGTGTGCGGGCAAGAGCGCAACCAGGGGGTCGCGCACAGTCCAGGGGAACTGCCCCACCAACACAAGGTTGGCGGCAGGGGCCTGCCCGAACTCTACACTGCCGGGCAGGCGTTCCAATGCCGGTAAGAGGTGGCGATGTCCCAAAGGAACACGCCAGGTTGCTTCGCTAGACCGCTGCGAAAGTGGAGAGTTGTGCATCCAGTTCCGCCAGGGCTTTCTTGAGAACAGCCTGGTAACGCGGATTCTGTGCGGCACCCAATTCCCGCACCACCCTGGTGCGGGAGAGAAGGATGGTTTCCTTCTTGCGGATTACTTCGAGTATTTCAGGATTCGACGCTTTTGGTCGTACACGTGTGCGACCGGCCTCGGCCATATCGATCTGCGCCTCGACCGACTTGCTTTCCCAACCTCTGGCCATGACTCCATTCTAGCGCGATGGGAGGCCGCTGGCGCGACGAATATCCGGCGGCCGCCAGAAAACGGGCTGGAGGTTTGATATGCTCTAGCAGTTAAGCCTATGTCCAGAAAAACACTTCTCATCGGAATACTCCTCCTGTTCGTTCCCCTGCTGCTCGTCTCGCAGCAGGCCGTCGAGCGGGTAGACCTGAACGTGATGCACAAGATCAAGACCGCGGAGTTGGGCGGCGGGGGCGGGTTCGGCGGAGGCGGCGGCCGCGGCGGCGCCGGGCGCGGCGCTCCGATCATGGAAACCATGTACAACCTCTCCGACCGTTACGGCCCGCGTCTTACCAATTCACCGCAATTCCGCGCGGCCGGCGAGTGGGCTGTCGGGCAGCTCAAAGAATGGGGGCTGAGCAACGTCCACCTGGAAAAATGGTCGACTAAATCCGAAGGGCGGGGTGGCGGCGGCGGCCGCGGCAATGCCGGTCCTTCTTCCATCCCCAGTTGGCAGCTCACCGGCTACAGCGGCGCGATGGTCGAGCCCACCTACATGCCCATCATCGGGTATCCGCAGGCATGGAGCGGCGGGACCGATGGGCCAGCGACCGGCGAAGCCATCCTGCTTCAGCTTCAAACACCGGCCGATTTGGACACCTGGCACGGAAAGCTGAAAGGCAAGATCGTGCTGACGACGGCTGGGCCGCTCGATCTGTCCTTCCCCACCACGGCCTTGGGTCATCGCTATACGGACGAAGAACTCCTGGCGCTGATCCCCGAACAGTTCCCCACCGGCGGGGCGGCTGGTCGCGGCGGACGCGGCGGACGCGGCGGCAACGGCCCTACTCTGACCCAGGAACAACAGCAGGCCTTTACGGAACGCATGCGCACCTACTACCAGGATGAAGGCGTCCTGCTGACCATTACGGCTTCCGCGCGCGGCGAAAGCGGCGTGGTTTTCGCGAGCAATGGCGCCCCGCGCACCGGCGACCCCACCAAGAACCTGCCGCAGGTGGCCATTACGGCGGAGAATTACAACCGCATCGTGCGGCTGCTGCAGCACGAAGTTCCGGTAAAGCTCTCGTTCGACATCAAGGTGCAGTTCGACACCAGCATCACCGACGCGTTCAACGTGATCGCGGAAATTCCCGGCTCGACCAAGCCCAGTGAGTTGGTGATGGTAGGCGGCCACTTCGATTCCTGGCACATGGGCACCGGCGCCACCGATAACGGCGCGGGCGCCGCAGTCGCCATGGAAGTGATGCGCATCTTGAAATCGCTCAACCTCAAAATGGATCGCACCGTCCGCATGGCTCTCTGGGGCGGCGAAGAAGAAGGTCTGCTGGGGTCCGCGGCTTATGTGAAGGACCACTTCGCCGACCGGACAACCATGAAGACGACGGCCGAGCATGACGGCTTCGCCGGCTACTTCAACATCGATAATGGCACCGGCCGGGTCCGCGGAATCTATCTGCAAGGCAACGAAATGGTGCGGCCGATCTTCGAACAGTGGTTTGCCGCGCTGAAGGACGTGACACCCGGCACCATCACCATTCGCAATACCGGCGGCACGGACCACCAGTCGTTCGACGCAGTGGGGCTGCCCGGCTTCCAGTTCATTCAGGATCCGATGGACTACGATACGCGCACCCACCATTCCAATATGGATGTGTACGAGCGCATCCAGCAGGGCGACATGCAGCAGATGGCGATTGTGGAAGCTGCTTTCGTATACAACGCCGCGACGCGGCCGGAAAAACTGCCGCGCAAGGATCTGCCGACGCCGCCACCGGCGGGCGGACGCGGGGGCCGTGGAGGCGGAGGCGGAAACTAGATTAGTTTGAAGCCGCCGATGAACACGGATGAACGCAGATTGAAGACGATCTTTCTCATCGGCGTTCATCGGTGTTAATCGGCGGCCCAAATTGTCTTTTCAAACTACAGGAAAGGCCTCAGACGCGTCAGGCCTTCGTTGAAAATCGCCGGCGCCGTCAGCAGACTCACAATCAGGAAGGCTTCGGTTTCAAAATCGTAGAAGAAGCCGGGCTGCACCAGGACGTCCGCGCGCTCCAGCAACTCCAAAGCCCATTCTTCTTCGGTTCGAACCTTCGGCACCTGGACGGTGATGTACCAGCCGCCTTCCACGGCCAGAATGTTTCCCGCCGACCCCGCAAGCGCCTCGCGGGCGAGCGCCAGATTTGCCGCGCAGCGCTGCCGGATCTGACTCCGGATGTCATCTCCCACTTTCAGCAGACGCGCGGCGGCGCATTGCACCGGCGTGCTCACCGAAAGGTAGGTGTCGGCGATCCACTCCAGCTTTTCGAAGGCTTCGCGCTTCAAATCGTCCGGCCCGCTCGCCACAATCCAACCCAGCTTCATTTGCGGCAGGCCGGCGATCTTGGAAAGCCCGCTCATCGAAAAAGCCAGGCACTCCTCGACACCGGCAAGCGTCTCGACGCGGGTGGCATCGGGGGCGAACGCGTAATCGGAGAAGACCTCGTCGGAAATCAGGGCGATGCGCCGCGCCGCGCACAAGCGCACCATCGCTTCCAGCTCATGGCGCTTCACATAGGAGCCGGTGGGATTGTTGGGATTCACCAGCACCACGGCGCGCGTGCGATCGGTGATCGCTCCGCCGAGAGCCTCGAGGTCGATGCTCCAGGCGCCGTGGTAGACCAGCGGGTACTGGCGCGGCTCGATCGATTCCATGTGGGCCAGAAATTCAAACAGCGGATACGAAGGGCGCGGCACCAGCACCTGATCGCCGGGGTTGGCCAGCAGCTTAAACAGGTAGGCATATGCCTCGCTGGTGCTGGCCGTGAGGAGGATTCGGGAGATGTCCAGGCTGTGCCCGCGGGCCCGGTAATAGGATGCGATCGCCTCCCGCGCCTCGGCGGCGCCGGCGGGCGCGGGCTCATAGATCAACGCGCGGGGATCTTCGAGTGCTCTGAGAGTTTCCGCCGGGTACGTGAGTGAGGCGCGCGTGGGATTGGATTCCGTCAGATCCAGAATGCGAGCGCCCGCGCGGCGCTTGGCGGCCAGAAGCTGGGTGAGGCGGTTGGGCTGAAGATCGGCGTTGCTGCCGATGCCCCAAGGGAAGCGGGAAGAAAACATCCCGCTCAGTGTCGCAGTTCCGCGGCAGTATAGTAAAGGTCGCGGTCCAGCACCATCTCGATCGAGGTGCCGCGCGGCAGCACGACATCCTGGTTCTTCGAGAGCAGCACGGCGGCCAGTCCGGCCGCCGCGCCGACGCCCAGTCCGGTGACGGGGTGACCCGCGGCGCCGCCCACAATGACGCCGCCCATGGTTCCAATGCCAACCCCGGTGGCCACCTTGTGAGGATCTTTGCCGGTGTCACCGCTGATCTTGCCTTCATCGGAATCGACCTTGCCCTTGGACGCATCAGCCGACGTCAGGCGCGCGCGGAAGTCGCGCGTCACGCCGTTCGGCAGCGTCAGCGAATCGAAAAGAAGGTACAACTCGCCCTTGCTGGACAGGCGGCCCGCCGGCTTGGTCTTGGTGACGGTACCCTGCACATAACTGCCGCGAGGTATCACGACGCGCCCGTCCTGCGCGACCGGCACGGCGGTTTGCAGATAGACGCGGTCACCTTCCTTGGAGTTCTTAGTGCTGATGCTGCTGGTGAGAGAGAGCAGAATATGAGTGCCCGCGGGAACCGTAAAATCCAGCGGGGGCGGAGGAGGCGCGGGCCGCGTGGTCAGCGCCGGCTGCCCCGCGAGCGCGGGTTTGGGAGCGGCAGCCGTGACCGGAAGATCGGGCCGAGGCATGGCGGTGTCGACGAGGAAGTGTCCGTAAACGATGCGACCCTCCGCCTGAATGGCGCCGCGCGAGATCTGGCGCTGGATGGTCAGTTGCCGGTGGTCGCGCGAGAGAGTCCAGCGGTCCATCACGGCGTAGTTTTGGAGACCCGATACCAGGGTGTTGACGAGCAGCGCGTCACCTTCCCACTTGGCCACGCTGTTCATGGATTCCGCGCCGATCTGGTACTTGCTTTCATCGCCGTTCAAAAAGTAAGTCCACTGAATGGAAGCGCCACGGGCGTCAATGGCGGTGCAGTGGATCTGCGTATTCTGCTCCACCTCCAGGAATTCGTAGGTTTCGAGCGAGAGCGCGCGCAAGTTGCTCGCGTTGCGGTCCAGATCCCATCTTCCGGAAAAATCCCGATCGGAATCGGCCGCGGAAAGCTGAGTAACCGCGCCGAGCGCGAGTACAGCGGCACTTACCAGACGGGCGATCGGTAACATAGCGATTGCAACTCTTCCCGCAGATCCCTGAAGAAGATCTTAGCACCTGGGACTAAGGCGATTCACTTAAATCAGGACGACAGGCGGAGGCCTGCCCCGCCGGACCCTTGACAAACGGGCGCCGAAAAATTCAAGATATAAGTGTCTGAATATATTGATTTGATTCAGTTCAGACTTTGGGGGCGTCATGGCCGCGATCACGGCCCAATCCGCGGTATCGCAGGAGGAACAGGCCTTCGCCGACCGCACGATTGTGGCGCACTCCGGCAAGCCCGGAGCGCTCTTGGGAATGCTGCAGCAGATTCAGGAACATCATCCGCACAAATACCTTACCGCCGAAATTCTGGAATACGTCGCCGAGAAGGCCGATATTCCGCTGGCCCGCATTTACAGCGTCGCGACATTCTTCGCGCAGTTCAATCTGGACCCGCAGGGCGAGCACAGTATCTGCATCTGCCGGGGAACGGCGTGTCACACCCACGGCTCGCGCAGCCTGTTGCAACGCTTGCGCCACGAGCTGGGGCTGCCCGATGACGACACCGAACAGACTTCGGTGACGACACCGGACGGCCGCTTTTCGGTGCGCGTGGTGGCCTGCTTCGGCCAATGCGCGCTGGCGCCGGTGATGGAGGTGGACCACGCGATCTTCGGCCACGTGAATGAACAGACGCTGGAACGCGAACTGCAGCATCTGTGGAGGACGAAGTGATTCGCATCCAGGATATCGCCACGTTCAGCGCGGTGCGGGAGGCCGGCATGGCGAAACTGCTGTCCGCACGGCCCCGAATCGGCGTTGGAATGGGAACGTGCGGCGCGGGCAACGGCGCCGAGGGCGTCTACCAGGCCTTCGCCGAGCTGATCGAGCACCAGGGCCGCGACGTCAAACTGGCCTCGGTGGGCTGCTTCGGCTTTTGCGCCCAGGAGCCCTTGGTGAATGTTCGCATCCCCGGCCGGCCGCTGGTGATCCTGCGGCGGGTTGACGCGAGCGACGCGCAACGGATTCTCGACGACACGGCAGCCGGCAGAGTGACGGAGGACCTGGCGCTCTGCAAGATTGAAGAATGGGACCACCTCACGGCCCACGTGTTATACGGCAGCGGCTACCCGAAGATTCCCTCCTGGCAGGAGATTCCCTTCTTCAAGCCGCAAAAAAAGATTGTCTTGCGAAACTGCGGGCTGATCAGCCCGGACGATATCGAAGAGTACATCGCGATCGGCGGCTATCAATCGCTCTACAAGGTGCTGATCGACGCCCACCCGGAAATGGTGATCGAGCAGATCAAAGCTTCGAAGCTGCGCGGCCGCGGCGGCGCGGGCTTCCTGACCGGGCTCAAATGGGAGTTTCTCCGCAAGGCGGTTGGGGACCGGAAGTTCGTGATCTGCAATGCCGACGAAGGCGATCCCGGCGCCTACATGAACCGCAACGAAATCGAAAGTGACCCGCACTCCCTGCTGGAAGGCATGATCGTCGGCGGCTACGTGATGGGCGCGAGCGAGGGCATCATCTATGTGCGGGCCGAGTATCCGCTGGCCGTGCACCGGCTCAACCGCGCCATCGAACAGGCGCGCCAGTCGGGCGTCCTGGGGGACAACATCTTCGGACGCGGCTTCAAGTTCGATATCCGCCTGGTGGAAGGCGCCGGCGCCTTCGTGTGCGGCGAAGAAACCGCGCTGATCGCATCGCTCGAAGACTACACCGGCCGGCCCCGCCCGCGGCCGCCCTTCCCCGCGCAAAAAGGACTCTGGGATGCGCCCACCAACATCAACAACGTCGAAACCTGGTACAACGTGGCGCCGATCGTCTCCAAGGGGGCGGGCTGGTTCAGCGAGACCGGCAGCGCCAAGAGCGCGGGCACCAAGGTCTTCTCGCTGGTGGGCAAGATCACCAACACCGGCCTGGTGGAGATGCCCATGGGCACCCCGCTCAAGACGTTCATTTACGATGTGGGTGAAGGCGGCCCCGGCGGAAAACACGTGAAGGCCGTGCAAACCGGCGGCCCTTCGGGCGGCTGCATTCCGCAGGAAATGTTCGACACGCCGGTGGATTACGAGACCCTCGCGCAACTCGGTTCCATCATGGGGTCGGGCGGCATCGTGGTGATGGACGAAGACAACTGCATGGTGGATGTGGCCCGCTACTTCATTGAGTTCACGCATGCCGAATCGTGCGGCAAGTGCGTGCCGTGCCGCGTGGGGCTCGACAAGTCGCTGCGGATTCTGAATTCCTTCACGCGCGGCCGGGCCACGGAAACCGACCTGGACCGGCTCGACGAGATGGGCCGGATGATCCGCGACACCTCATTGTGCGGGCTGGGACAGAGCGCGCCCAATCCGCTGCTCACCACCATGCGGCATTTCCGCCACGAATTCGAGGATCACATCCGCGCCAAGCGCTGCCGCGCGGGGGTGTGCGAAGAACTGGCGCTTTCCCCCTGCGAGAACAGTTGCCCGCTGCACATGAATATTCCGCGGTTCCTCCAGCTCTACCAGGAAGGCCGGCTGGAAGATGCCTTCGAAGCGGTGGTGCTGGACAATCCGCTGCCGGCTTCCACCGGCCGGGTCTGCCAGCATCCCTGCGAGAACCGCTGCCGGCGCCGCTCGCTCGACGAATCGGTGAACATGCGCGAAGTCCACCGCTACATTGCGGACGCGATCTACCAGTCCGAGCGGTTCGATGGGTTGGTGGAGCGCATCACCGCACGCAAACTTCCGCCCACCGATCGAAAAGTAGCGGTGGTAGGCGGAGGCCCCACGGGCCTGGCGGCGGCATTCTATCTGACGCTGCTGGGACATGAAGTGACGGTCTACGAATCCAATCCGGAGCCCGGCGGAATGCTGCGCTACGCGCTTCCCGAATACCGGCTGCCCCGCAACGTGGTCCGTCGCGAAGTGGAGTTGATTGGCCGCATCGGCGTGAAGTTCCAATGCGGTGTATCGGTGGGCACCGACATCGCTCTGAACGATCTGGATAACCAGTACAACGCCGTCTTCCTGGCCATCGGCACCTGGAAGGAATCGTGGGTTTATCTGCCCGGGACGGAGCTGAAAGGGGTTTTGCCGGCGCTTCTTTTCCTGGAAGCCGTGGCCAAGGAAGGGCCTGTGCAATTGGGCCGCAAAGTGGCCGTAATCGGCGGCGGCAACGCGGCTATCGATTCGGCCCGCACGGCGTTACGCATGGGCGCCGAGGTCACCGTGATCTATCGCCGCGAGCGGAAAGACATGCCGGCCATCCGGGAAGAAACCGATGCCGCCCAACGCGAAGGCGCCAAATATCAGTTCCTGGCTACGCCGCACCGCATCGTGGGCGACGAAGCGGGCAACGTCAAGGCCATCGAGCTGGTCAAGACCAAACTCGGCGAGTTCGACTCTTCGGGCCGGCGCCGCCCGGTACCGACCGAGGAAATCATCCGTATCCACTGCGACACCGTCATCCTGGCGGTGGGCGAGGTGGTCGACCCCGACTTCGCCCGCGCTTCCGGTCTGCGAATCAAGGAAGATGGCACCCTGGAAGTGGATCGCTACACCATGGAAACCAGCCGTGCCAAGTTCTATGCCGGTGGCGACCTGATCAGCGGCGCATCCAACGTTTCCAATGCCATGGGCTACGGCAAGAAGGCCGCGCGCACCATCGACGAGCGCCTCATGGGCGCCGGGCGATGGGAAAGCATTGGGCCCCAATTCACCTATAGCAACGTCGCTCCGCCACAACCCAGCGAAAGCCCGCGGCACCACGCCGGCGAGCTGCCGTCCGCGGAATGCGCCGAGAGCTTCGTGGAAGCCACCATCGGGCTTTCCGCCGAAGACGCCCTGGACGAAGCCGGCCGCTGCTTGAGGTGCGATATCAAGGATCACCATTAGTCGGTTAGGAGACCTCGCTTGCCTGACAAGATCTCAATTCGAATCGACGGCGAATACGTCGCCGCGCGTGAAGGCCAGACGATTCTGCAAGTGGCGCGAGCCGGCGGCAAGTATATCCCCACGCTCTGCTGGCTGGAGAACATTTCGCCGGTGGGGGCATGCCGCCTGTGCATCGTGGAGGTTTCCGGCGTCAACCGCCTGTTGCCGGCCTGCACCACCCCGGTGCAGGATGGTATGAGCGTCACCACCAATTCGGAAAAACTCAAACACTACCGGCGCATCACGCTGGAGTTCCTCTTCTCCGAACGGAACCACATATGCGCTGTGTGCGTTTCCAGCAACCACTGCGAGCTGCAGTCCATCGCGCAGCGCCTGGGCGTCACCAGCGTACGGTATCCGTACGCCTTTCCCAAGCTGGGGGTGGACGTCTCGCACCCGCGCTACGTGCTGGATCACAACCGCTGCATTCTCTGTACCCGTTGCGTGCGCGTGTGCGCCGAAGTGGAGGGCGCCAACGTTTGGGACATCGCCCGGCGCGGGATTCATTCGATGGTGGTATGCGGCATGAACTGGCCATGGGGCAAGTCCAGGAATTGCACCAACTGTGGAAAGTGCGTGCAGGTTTGCCCCACCGGCGCGCTGGCCGAGAAAGGTTGCGCGGTGGAGGAGATGGTCAAGCAGGGCGACCGAGTGACCCGCCTGGCGGGCAAGCGCGGAGGGCACTCATGAGCCTGAAAAAAATCCGGCTGGCCACGGTGTGGCTGGACGGCTGTTCCGGTTGCCACATGTCGCTGCTCGATATGGACGAAGCGATTCTCGCCGTGGCCAAGAAAGCCGACGTGGTCTACGGCCCGCTGGTGGATGCGCAGGAGTTTCCCAAGGCCGTCGACGTCACCCTGGTGGAAGGCGCAGTCAGTTCTCAGGACGATCTGGAAAAAATCCGCGCCATCCGGCAGCGCAGCAAACTGGTGGTGGCGCTGGGCGATTGCGCGGTTACCGGCAACGTTCCCGCCATGCGCAACCCGCTGCTCACGCGTAAGATGCTGAAACGCATTTACGTCGAGGGCGTGCAGCAAACTCCGGGCGTGCCTCACGATGGGGTTCCGCCGTTGCTCCGTATGGCTGTGCCGTTGCACGAGGTGGTGAAGGTGGATCTCGAAGTCCCCGGCTGCCCGCCGCCCGCCCAGTCGATTCTCTTGGTGCTGAACGAACTGCTCGAAGGGCGCATACCCGACCTGAGTTCCAAGGTGAAGTTTGGCTAAGCAGGAATTCTTATGAAAAAGATCACCATCGACCCGGTCACGCGCATCGAGGGCCATG
>JBEKQS010000181.1:0-11208 GCA_049519475.1 Bryobacteraceae bacterium
TCTTCGAAAAATCCTACAAAGACTCCTTCGCCCAGCTCCAGACACTCCAGCAGGACCGCATCGCCGCCCAAGCCCAAATCGCCGACATGGCCGCCTCCGACCCATACGCGCATCCCACGGAAGAGGAACTCACTTACCCCGGCCCTCGCGTCTTTGTTTACGGCGACGATGCAACTCAGTCCCCTGCCCCTGAAACTCCCCCTGACCCCCAAATTGGCTTCGTTCCTGAATCCGTGGGACAAGCGCCCTCTCCTGCGCCTGGACTGCGCCGGGTCCCCTGACCCGGCGCCCGGCCGTCAGGTCGGGTGGGGTACCCGGCCACTAAAGGCAGCTTAGGAAAGGTTGTAAAATGCAGGTGCCTGCGAAGCGGCTTCCATGACTCCACCATCTTCCGCTAAAGATGTCCCGCTCCCGGCCGGCCTCACCAGCGATGAAGTCCGCCGCCGGCTCGAGAAGTTCGGTCCCAACGCAGTGCCCGACACGGCCCTCAATCCACTGCGCAGGGCGCTGACCAAGTTCTGGGCGCCGGTTCCATGGATGCTGGAGGCTGCGATCGTGCTGGAGCTTTCGCTCGGCAAGCATGTGGAGGCTGCGATCATCGCGGTACTGCTGGCCTTCAACGCGGCTCTCGGGTTCTTGCAGGAAGGGCGCGCTCAGGCGACGCTGGCCGCGCTGAAGTCGCAGCTCGCGCTGAACGCGCAGGTCCGTCGCGATCATGCTTGGGCGACCATACCGGCTGCCGGACTGGTGCCTGGCGATATTGTGAAGCTATCGGTCGGCGCCGTGGTGGCCGCCGACGTGCGTCTGAAGGAAGGATCGGTCCTGCTGGACCAGTCCATGCTGACGGGCGAATCCGTTCCGATCGAAGCCGGCGCCGGGTTGGAAACCTATGCGGGGGCGCTGGTGCGGCGCGGCGAAGCGGTAGCGGAAGTTACGGCGACCGGAACGCGCACCAGGTTTGGACGCGCCGCGGAGCTGGTTCGCACCGCGCACGTGGAAAGTTCGCAGCAGAAGGCCGTTCTGCGCGTGGTGCGCAATCTCGCCATATTCAATGGCGGCATCATTGTCATGCTGGTGGGGTATGCCTACGCTCTCAAGCTGCAGGCCGGCGAGATTGTTCCGTTGGTGCTCACGGCGATTCTGGCGTCGATCCCGGTAGCGCTGCCGGCTACCTTTACGCTTGCGGCGGCGCTCGGCGCGCGGGCTCTGGCACATCTGGGCGTCCTGCCGACGCGGCTCTCCGCCGTGGATGAAGCGGCCAGCATCGACGTGCTGTGCGCGGACAAGACGGGCACGTTGACGCGCAACGAGCTGAAAGTGACTGCCGTACGGCCCATGCCCGGCTTTGACGAGTCACACGTTCTGGGAATGGCCGCGCTGGCCAGTTCGGATGGCGGGGAGGATCCGGTAGACGCAGCCATCCGCGCCGCCGCATCCCAAGCGGTGGCCTCCGATCTACCGAAACTGAGTAAGTTTGTGCCTTTCGATTCCGCCACTAAGATGTCCGAGGCGACGGCGGTGGACGCGAGCGGCGCGACGGTGCGTGTAGTGAAGGGCGCCTTTGCCGCAGTCATGGGCGTGGCGCAAGCATCGCCCGACGGGTCCACGACAGCGGACCAACTGGAGGCACAGGGCTTCCGGGTGCTGGCGGTCGCGGTGGGTCCGGCGGGGGCGGTGAAGCTGGCCGGAACGATCGCTCTGAGCGATCCGCCTCGAACGGATTCGGCGGCGCTGATTGCGGAGTTGCACACGTTGGGGGTCCGCACCGTAATGGTGACTGGCGACGCTCCGGCCACGGCCACCATCGTGGCCCGCGCGGTAGGCCTGGATGGAGCGGTCTCTCCACCTGGACCGATCGCGGATGGCGTACGGCCCGAGGATTTCGCGGTGTTCGCCGGGGTGCTTCCCGAAGGAAAGTACAACCTGGTGAAGGCGTTCCAGAAGAGCGGCCACACCGTCGGTATGTGCGGCGACGGGGCCAACGACGCGCCGGCGCTGCGCCAGGCGCAGATGGGAATCGCGGTATCGACAGCGACCGACGTTGCCAAGTCGGCGGCCGGCATCGTACTGACCAAACCAGGACTGGGCGGTATCGTGGCTTCGGTAAGAGAAGGCCGCGTGACATTCCAGCGCATCCTGACTTATGCGCTGAACTCGGTCACCAAGAAAACCGTGCAGGTGCTCTTCCTGGCGGTAGGTCTGGTGATGACCGGACACGCCATCCTGACTCCCATGTTAATGGTTATTATCATGCTCACCGGGGACTTACTCGGCATGTCCTTGACGACGGACAACGTGCGGCCGTCCCCCATGCCCAATGCCTGGCGAATCGGCGAATTGACGGTTGCGGGTGTCTTCATGGGAATCTCCGAGTTAGTGTTTTGCACCGCCGTCCTGGCCGTTGCCAGGTTTCGCCTGGGTCTGGGAATCGAAACGCTAAGAACCGTGGCCTTCGTGGCGATTGTGTTCGGCAATCAAGCCACGACCTACACGAATCGTGAGCGCCAGAGCCTGGGGTCCTCGCGTCCCAGCCTGTGGCTCATCGGGTCGTCGGTAGTCGATGTGCTGATCGCCGCAACGCTGTCGACTTGCGGAATTGGCATGACTCCTCTGCCTATATTGGCGGTGGGAGGAACACTGCTGGCGGCAGCGGTCTTTGCATTTATTCTGGACTTTGTCAAAGTACCGGTGTTCCATCATCTCAAGATCGCTTAGGGAAGGTCGCTGGTTGAAACCGGAGTGACAGGCCAGGAGGCCTGTCCTAACAGAAGTCAGGCGATTTTGACTTCTGTTTCTACGGCGTCGGCGAAGACGTCGATCTCTTTCAGGGTGGTGTAGATGTTGGGAGTGATGCGCAGGCCGGTGTACTCTTCGTTCCCAATGGTGGAGGTATAGATGCTGTATTTATTGACCAGCGCGGAGGCGATCTTAGAAGGATCGATGCCGTTGAACGCGAGGAAACCGATGCCGCAGGATTGCGCGGGGTCGGAACTGTGCAGAATCCTGCATTTGGGATTCTGCGCCAGGCGGAGCGCCCAGCGGTCGCGGAGGTAGCGGAGACGCGCGGCTTTGCGATCGATGCCGATGTTGTCGTTGAAGACCAGGGCGTCCGAGATGGCGTTCAGGTTGGCGGCGGGATGGGTGCCGACCTCTTCGAACTTGCGGATGTCGCCGTTCTGGGTAGCGCCGGAAGCCATCAGCGACCAGGTAGAGGCGATGCGGGACTTCTTGACATAGAGGAAACCGGTGCCGACCGGGGCATAAGTCCACTTATGCAGACTTACTCCATAGTAATCGCAATCGAGGTCGGAGATCTTATAAGGGAAGTGACTGAAGGCATGCGCGCCATCGACGATGACGGGGATGCCGCGGGCGTGGGCCATATCGCAAATGCGGCGGACGGGGAAGATCTGGCCGGTGCGGTTGGTGATGTGGCAGAAGAGGATGAGCTTGGTTTTGGGGGTGACGGCCTGCTCGAAGAGGTGGTAGAGAAGATCCAAGCCGGGGTTGGGGACGGGGAAGGAAATCATCTTGAGCACGATGCCATCGCGGCGCTCCCGCTGCTTGAAGGTTTCGATCATGCGCGGGTAGTCCTGGTTGGTGGTGAGGACTTCGTCGCCGGGCTTGAGATCGATGCCGTACTGGGCGTTTTCGAGGGCTTCGGAGGAGTTGCGGGTGATGGCGATTTCTTCGGAATCGCAGCCGGCGTATTGGGCCAGGCGGCGGCGCACGGCTTCGATCTCGCGGTACAGCACATTGACCATGGTGGGATAAGGGCCCATGTCGCTGTAGTCGAGGTAGCGGCGCATGGCGTCCTGGACGGTGCGCGGCGAGGGGCTGACGTAGCCGTTGTTGAAATTGATGAAATTGCGGTCGATGGAAAAGGCGGAGCGGATCTCAGACCAGTAGTCTTCGTCGGTGGCGATGTCTTCGGGGGTGCGGCCACTGACCGCGGCGGAAGCGGCGGCGACGGCGGTGGCACCCAGCGCGAGCTGGAAAAAATTGCGGCGATGCATGAAAGCGGCCTCCTGACTGCCGGCTTTCCGATGCTATAGCAGCGGATGGGAGCGGCGCAAGGGGGTGGTCAGCGGCACTTTACGTTGGGGTGACAGATAGGAAACTGTTTATTTAACGCGGAGCACGCGGAGGCGCGGAGGAAGACAAAAACAGAATCAAGACCTGAGAGCGCCGAGGAAGCGGAGATTCCACCGCTGGACAGTCGGGATACACAACGGAACTTCTGAACCGGGGCGATCAGCGGCGTTTGAGGGCTTCCAACTCGTCGAGGAAGCGCGGCCAATCCTCGCGCAGAAGGCGGGAGAGCGCGCGGTCGGCGAGAAGTTTGCCGTTGGTCTGGCAGCGGGCGCAATAGTTGGTTTCGTTGGAAGCATAGCGGATGCGCTGGATGGGGGCTCCGCAGCGGGGGCAGGGAAGGCCGTAGCGGCCGTGGACGGCCATGCCTTCGCGGAAAGCGGTCACCTTCTCAGGGAATGCGCCGCCGGAGTGAGCGCGCAGGCGATCGGTCCATTCAACCAGGGTTTCGCGCGTTGCGGTGTAGAGTTGCGCGATGCCGGCGGGCGGGAGTTTCCGGGTGAGCGCGACGGGCGAGAGGCGCGCGCGATGGAGGATCTCATCGGAATAAGAGTTGCCGATGCCGCTGAAGATGTGCGGGTCGGTGAGCGCGCGTTTGAGGGTATGATTGGCGGATTGCAGGGCGGCGGTGAAGGCGGGGAGCGAGGCTTCGAGAACTTCCAGGCCGCCGGCGTCGAGGGAGTGAAGGGCATCGGGGCCGGAGAGGACCTGGAGCGAAGCGCGGTGCCGGGCGCCGGCTTCGGTGAAGGTGAGCGTGCCGGAATCGAAGGCAAAGGCGGCGAGGAGTCCGCGGGCGGCGGCGGGTTTGGCATGAGCGCCGCGCCAGTGCAGCCGGCCGGCGATCATGAGGTGCATGGCGAGCCAGAGGTGGTCTTCGAGGCCGATGGCGATACGTTTGCCAACGCGCACCACCTGGCGGACAGTCTTACCGTGGGTGGCTTCGACAGGCGGGGCAGTGGAGCGCAGAAGGAACGGGCTAAAGACGGTGACGCGGCTGAGGCGGTGTCCGACGGTGCGGGCCGCGACGGCTTCGACGTAGAGGGTGACGTCGGGCAGTTCGGGCATGTTGATAGCATCGCACTCCGGCAGCAGTTGTTGGCATAGCGCTGAATTTCTATCCTTCTTGTTTGCGTCTACAGAGGCTTGCATTGCGAGCGAAGAACGCGCAGAATTGAGATGCAGATAATTGAGCCTTAATACATGTTAAAAGGGTAGAGGAGATTAGGAATGAACCTCTCGATTCTGACTCTAGCGGTTGTTCTGGTTGGCGCACCCGTGTCGGTGGCCGCCGCCGATCTGGATAGCTCTTTCCAAAGCCTGAAGGACGCCGAAGCCAAGGGCGATGCCGCGCTGGTGAAGAAACTGGCGGTGGAAACCGGCGCGATGGCCAAGGAGGCGGCCGCCGAGGCTGCTCCGGCCGACGCCGACGAAAAGCAAGCCTGGACCGACCGGGTGAAGTACGCGAAGGACGTGGAATCCTATACCGAGTATGCGCTGTACGCGGTGGCCATCAAGGGCCCGGCGGCCACCACGGTGGACCTGATATCCACGCTCGAAGAGCAGAATCCCAAGAGCAAATATCTGGACCTGGGGTATGCCACGTATCTGGCGGCGTTGGAGCAGACCGGCGCGGCGGCAAAGATTCCGGCGGTGGTCGAGAAGGGCTTGCAGAATCTGCCGGAGAACGAAGATCTGCTGCTGGTGGCGGCCCGGAATGCGCAGGCGAAGCAGCCCGACAAGGCGCTGGGTTATGCCAATCGGCTGGTTGCGGCGGCTGGCAAGCACACCAGGCCGGAGAACGTCGCGGCCGCGGACTGGGAGCGGAAACACACTATATCTCTTGAGTATGGCCACTGGATCGCGGGCGTGATTCACGGCGAAAAGCAACAGTTCATGGCGGCCGACAAGGATTTGCGGGCCGCTCTGCCGCTGATCAAAGGCAACGATGCCATGATGGGGCCGGCATTGTTCTATCTGGGCATGGCCAACTACCAACTGGGCAAGATGACCAACAGCAAAGTCAAAGTGCTGGAAGGCGCCAAGTTCAGCGAAGATTGCGCGAAGATCACGGGACCATTCACCGATCAGGCGTGGCACAACGCGCAAGTCATGAAGACCGAAGCGGGGCAGATGCGGTAGGCCACTGACGGCAAGATTCGGTGCTACCCTTCTTCGGGCTTAAAGAGATCTCTCGCACCCGGCAGGCGCCGGCTGAAAGTCGGCGCCTGCCGGGATTGGCTGCCCCACAAATTGTTTAGAATTCTCAGTTTTTCATGTAGCGGCCGGCGAATTGCAAGAACACGGGCCAGTTGGGAGCGTCGGTGTGTCCGCCGCTGTGCTGGCGGAAGGCGATGTCGCCATCCGTCAGGGGCGTCTCAATGGGCGGAAACTCGGTGGTGCCCAGATCCTTCTTGCCAAGCAGTTTGTATACCGGCCCGGCGGCAGCCGCAGCCATGAAACTGCCTTTCGCGTCGGCCCAGCCATCTCCCTCGGTCGAGCCGGCGCCCATGAAGACGGGCCGCGGGGCGCAGAGCGCGATCAGCTCATGGGAATCCACCGGCAGATCGTTCCAGTTGAGCGGGCCGGCATACTTGATGAAGTTCCCGGCCATCCAGTGGTACTCCCCGGAGGCTGCGACGTTTTCCACGATCTCGCCCCAATCGCGGCGGTGCAGTTTGGCGCCGCCCTCGCCGGACGAACTGACATAGGCGATGGCGAAACGCTGGTCATACGCCATGGCAACCAGGGTGGCCTTGCCATACCGTGAGTGGCCTTCGATGCCGACGTGTTTGGCGTCGACCGCTTGGTCGGTTTCAAAATAATCCAGGACGCGGCTGGCGCCCCAGGCCCAGGCGCGCAAGGCGCCCCAATCGTCGGGCTTGCGGCGCGCGCCCTTGTTCATCAGGCCGATTATGCCTTGCGTCAAGCCGGCGCCGTTGTCTGCCTGAAAGCTGGTGGGGGTGAGAACGGCATAACCCCAGCCCTGCGCCAGAACCTGTTCCTGCCAGCTTGGTCCCGCCGGCGTGGGTCCGCGCGCGCCGCCCCGGGCTGCGACGAATGGGAAGGCGAACTGCATCATGACCGGCACGGGACCGGCGGCATTGGCGGGCGTGGTCAGGGTCAACTGGATGTCGACCTTGATTTCCGGGTCCAGCGAATTGTCGACATGGCCGACGAGTTGTTTCGCGATCACCGGCACGTCGCCGACTTTATCGTTGGTGGTGCTGGTTACTTCCCACGTTACTTTGGGCGTGTTTTTGGGGACGCGGCCGTAAATCTCGCGATCGAAATCCTCCACGATTTCCGGGCGGCGGCGGTTCCACCAGTTCTTCGCCGACGTGACCTTCCCGCCGTTCTTGAGCTTCAACGGGTCAGGCAGATTGGGATACGGATTGGCCTTGGACTCATCGTAGTTGGCATAATCCGGAGACTGCTTGTTGCTGCCATTCCTGCCCGGCCGCAGGTCAATGATATGCAGTTGCGACAGCATGTTCCGATGGTCTTCCCTGGTGGCTGCCTGCATGGCCTGCATGGCCGGAGACGGACCGGCCGCGGGCGGCGGCGCGCCCTGAAAGCCGCTGGCGCTCCACGGTGCGGCAAGCAATAAGATCGCCAGCGGGCCAGACGACCATCCAAACGAACGGGCGGTTTCAGCTTGTTTCACACTCGAACGATATATGGCTTTTGCCGCGCGTGTCAATCTCAGAAAATCAGCTCAGAAAATCAACTTGAGCCCGAGTTGAATCTGCCGCGAAGTGGTGGCCGTTGCGGTGATCAGTCCGGCGGTGGGGCTGATGGCGGGAGTGGTGGATGCGGTGGTTGTGCCGTTGGTGAATACGATGGCGTTGGGCGGGCCGAAATTGGCGTGGTTCAGGAGGTTGAAGAACTCCGCGCGAAACTGTAGCCCGATCCTCTCGGAGATGGCGACGATCTTGAATAGCGAGAGATCCAGGGTGGCGAGGCCCGGCCCGGTCAGCGTGGCTCTGCCCAGGTTTCCATAAGTGCCGAAGGCCGGCAGGGTGAAGGCGTTGGGATTGAACCACTGGTTGGGGCTGCCCAACACGATGGGTCCGGTGAAGGAAGGATTGATGGACGGCCGATCCGGATTGCGTGTGTCTCCATCTTCGGAGCGGTTGGCGCCCGTCTGCGGCGTGAAGGGGAAGCCGGCGAGCAGCGTGGCGATTCCATTGATCTGCCAGCCGCCCGTCAGCTTGCCGTGGCCGAAGGGCAGTTCATAGTGAGCGGAGATGCCGGCTTGCCTGGCGACGTTGAGGGCGGACAATCCCCAATCGCGCGGCAGATCGCGGGCGTCCAGAATCATTTGCGCCTGGTTCTGCGACTGCGCGCCGGTGAGCCCCGAATTCATGTCGAGGTTTTTCGACCACGTGAAGTTGGCGCGGAATTCCAGGTCCCGACTCAAGCGCCGGGAGATTTCCGTTTCGAGCGCGTTGTAACTGCTGTTGCCCTCGGTATACCAGAAGAAGCCGGCGGACAAGTATGGATTCGGGCGCGCGCCCACCGGGATAAACTGCGCGCCCGGTGGCACGAGTCCGCGTAACGACGCGGCCACGCCGCCCGATGGGCAACCGCTCGCGGTGGAGCAGGTCTCGGCCGGAATGGTATTGGGATCGACGCTCAGCAAGCCGTGGTACGAGTGCGACCCGACGTAGGCCACGCGAACCAGCGTGCCGGCCGCAAGCTGGCGCTCGATAGTGAGATTCCACTCTTCCACCGTGGGAGTCCTGGCGTCAGGTTGGATGCCCTGCGGCGCGTAAACCGTGCAGGGCGCGGAAACGGCCGGGCCGCAGGAGGGCGCCGGCTGGACACCGGGCACCACGGGCAGAAGCGAGGACAACGGCGCCCCGGCGTAGGACACCGATCCGTTGGCCGGAGGAAGCGAATTCAGCAGAAAGCTCAGCGCATCGATCAAAGAGTAGTACATGCCAAACCCCGCGCGGACCGCGGTTTTTCCGTTCCCAAACGGGTCCCAGGCCAAGCTGATTCTGGGGCTGAAGAGCAGCTTCGCGTGGTTCTTCGTGAATGCCGAGCCGCCCATGCGCGGAGTGGTGACCAGCACCCCCGAGGAATCCGTGACGTAATTGGCGGCCCTTCCGGAGGCTTCATTCCAGCCCGTCGTGAATTCGTGGCGGATGCCGGCCTGCACGCTGAGATTGGGCCGCAGCCTGATGGCGTCTTCGAAGTACCAGGCTCCGTACAGACTCCGCCATCCGAGCTCGTTGGGGTTGGGCACCACTTGAAAGGTCGTGACAGTCCCTTGGAGGAAAGTGGTCAGATTGGCGAAGCTGGCCACGCCGAGCGCGCGCGACGCGGTGTCTTCATTGTCGCGCAGCCTCTGCAGCCAGACTCCGGCGCCGATCTGATGCACGCCGCGGGTAATCTGCACGCTGTCGGAAGCCGTGAACAGGTTGCGGCGATTCCAGGCTCCGGCGGCGTTGTTGGGGCCGGCGGAAGTGATGGCGCCGTTGCCGCCGGTCGTGGTGACACCGCCGTTGATGACGATGCCTCCGGGCGAGGCTCCGTCCACGAATGACAAGGCGGACGGAAAGGAGGCCAGTGGCGAGGACTCCAGATTGAAAGCCGCGCGCGAATAGCCCAGGCGCAGCGTGTTGAGCGCCCGCGGCGAAAAAATGTGCGTTTCCTCCAGGCTGGCCACCTGCATGCCGAGGGTGGCGTAAGAGGCGAAGAGCGGATCGGCAAGCGGGATCAGGCTGTGCCCGCCGTCAAACGTGCCGGCCGCCGAAAGCGTGTCGCGCGCGCGGACCAGGTAGTCCGCGCGGGCCGTGGCAAAGTCTTCGCGGATGGATTCCCTGGGATTGTTGTAGGAGAGCGCCGCGCCGCTCGCGAGGCCGGCCGAAAGCAACTCGGGGCCGTTGGGCTGGGGCCAGAATGCCATGTAGGGCAGCATGGAGCTTTTCAGATTCCCGACCGGCGCGTACACGCCAGTGACGGCATTCGGCAGCAGGCCCTGGCGCGCCTGCGCATCGGGAACCACGCTGACGCTGGTGAGCGCGAGCGACTGGCGGAAGGCTTCGTAGTTAGCGAACAGGAAGAAGCGATCCTTGCGCGGCGCGCCTCCGAGGGCGCCTCCGAACTGATTGCGGCGGAATGGCGGGACGGAGGCCTGGTCGAAGAAATTGCGAGCGTCGAGCGCGCTGTTGCGCAGGAATTCGAAAACCGTGCCGTGCAGCGCGTTGGTTCCGGAGCGCGTGACGATGCTGACCTGCGCTCCGGGGCGCTTGCCATATTCGGCGGGGTAGGTATCGGTGAGGACGTTGAACTCGCGGACAGCGTCGATGCCCAGCAGCTCACCGCTCGCGCCGCCGGGCGTGACGGCAAGCTGGCTCGAGCCCGTGTATTCGATGCCATTCAGCAGGAACAGGTTGTCTCCGGTGCGCCGTCCCGCGACCGAAAACGTATTGCCGTCGCTGGTGCTGGTGTTGGCGCTTTTCATGGCGCTATAGTTGACGGCCGCGGGGTTAAGTGCGATCAGGTTGTCAAAGCTGCGGCCATTGAGCGGCAGGTCTTTCAACTGGCGCTCGCCCACCAACCCGGAGACCGACGCGGTGGTGGTATTGACCAGCGGAGCGTCTCCGGAAACCGTCACCGGCTGATAGAGCTCGCCCACTTCCAGCCGCAGGTTCACCACCGCATGCTGCCCAAGCTGCAGATTGACGCCGGTGCGGATGGCGGTTTTGAAACCGGCCTTTTCCGCTTTGACCTCTTGCGGTCCCAGCGGAAGGGAAAGCACGGTGAAGCGTCCGGCCTCATCGGTGGTGGTGGAGCGGGCGGCCCCGGTCTCCAGACTCTTCACGGTGATGGAAGCGCCATGGACGGCGGCTCCGGAGGCATCCGCTACTTGTCCGGAAATCGCGGCTGCCCCTTGGGCCAAGCCCGGGCAGTGAGACACAAGAAGCGCAAGAGCAACGGGAATGAGACTGCCGAACCCCTTCATCGTGCCAACCAAGGGCGAATACTTCAAGGATAGTACGGATGGCCGTTCGGGCCGGCGCACAAACGGCCAGGAGGCCGGTCCCACTTGGCGCGGCTTCGCCGGAATGTCCAAACCAGGGGCGTCGGCATGAGTGCCGACGCGGC
>JBEKQS010000182.1:0-11198 GCA_049519475.1 Bryobacteraceae bacterium
AGGCGGGGATGCAACTCGCTAAGCCGGATGAGACATAAGTCCGCCAAGTCCGGCTTGCGGTCGGCGTACTTTTTGGCCAACTCGGCGAGGCGCGGCAGGTTTGCGGCGACATCGAACTCCGGCTTGACCAGGCCTTCCTGGACAAAGGTCAAGACCAAGGCGCTGCTGCCCAAGTGAAAGGCGGCTTCCGCCAGCACGGCGTCGCACGTAAGCAGGGGTTCAGTGACTTGCTGCGCGATTTCAACCGCCCAGTCGTGGTAGTAGTCGTCGCGGTTGCCGAAGCCAACCAGGAAACCGGTATCGGCTATTGCCCTCACGGCCGAGAGAAGCCCTTGCGACTGGAGAGGTCCCTGGGACCGTCGACCGCGCCAGCCAGGCGGAGGAATGGGCGCTTCTGAGACTTACGGGCTTTTTCCAACTGCTCGCGAACGATGCGGCCTTGCGGGATGCCGGTCTTTTGCGCCGTGTCGCTCAGCCATGCGGCGAGGTCTTCGGGCAGCCGAACTGAGAGTGTATTACTCATCTGCCAGAATTGTACCACGGCAGGTGGGCAACGAAAAAGCCGCCGGGTGGAAGCTCCGGCGGCTTGTCAACGTTGGGATGGGGGAGAAAAAACTTAGTCGCCGAAGGATCCCACTTCTTCGCGCTCTTCGACGGGCGTGGGCGCCGGCTTGATGGTTGCCAGCGGTGCGGCGGGCATGATCGAGCCGATCTGCACCAGCTCCGGCCCGGGCTGCTCGTTGAGCACGTGCTCGCGGTAGAGCTTCATCATGCGCTGGTTTTCCTGTGACTCTTTGAGCTTGGCGTCGCGAGCGCGGGTCTTCTCTTCGCCGGCATTCTTGGCGATGCCCAGGCGGTCGAGATCGTGCTGGATTTCGTTGGTGACGATGGCTTCGCGCAGCACCAGCGAGTGCTCCTTGCTCTCTAACTGGACGGACTTGCCGCCGGCGAAAATCTCGTGCTTGCCGTTCTCCTCATACCACTTGGTGAGGGTCGCGGTCATGTGCATCTTCTCGATGATGTTGCGCCAGCCGACGCCGGTATTGTAGGCGCAGAATGAAATTTCGCCTTCCTGCGTGGCGTAGGGGATGATGCACTGTTCGGTGCGGCGGAAATCGTAATTGAAAAGATCCTGGAACCACATGCCGGCGATGAAGAGGAAGTTCCAGCGGTCGCGGCGGCGCTTCTCGATGTCGTCCATGGTGCGGTTTTTGCCGACCGTGCCGTAGTTCTTGCCGGTGGCGCCGAAAGTCTTGTCGAGCTTCTTCATAAGATCGCTCAACTTGAAGTGCGTGGGCGCCTGGAAAGGATCGTAATTGCGAGTCGCGGCGAGAGCCATTCCAATGATCGAAAGCCACTTGCCGCGCGCGGCATCGTTGACGCGGGCGACATCCTTGGCGAGCTGATCGGCGTTCCAGAAAGACGTGACGGGGCGGGCTTCCTTGGTTTCCTTGTCGACCATGACGGCCATGCCGACGCCGCAATTGGGGTGGCAGCCGCAGCTCAACTGGCCCCAGTCATGCGCGGGACCGTGCACCAGGTCGCTCCAATCCGAGAAGGTGGACATGAAGGATATCGGGAACCAGTCGCGTGCCGGTTCGCCGAGGCCGGTCTGGTTCTTCACGTCGTGCGCCAGGTGGGACAGGGTGTAGCGCTGGGCGGCGCGGCGCTCGTCGGTGACGGCTTCATCGCGGCCAGTGAAGGAAACGGGCTGATAGGAGAGGAACGGAATCTTCTTGGGGTTATCGAGGGCGAACTGGATGATGCGGCCCACCTGCTCGTTATTGATGCCGTTGATGATGGTGATGACGGGGATGATGTCGACGCCGTTGGCGTAGAGGTTTTCGATGGCGCGCAGCTTGACGTCGAACAGGTTGCCGACCTTGCGGTGCGAGTTGGCGGCGTTGCCGATGCCGTCGAACTGCAGGTAGGCATAACGCAGGCCGGCTTCGGCGGCCTTCTTGCAGAATTCGGGGTCCTTGGCGAACTCGATGCCGTTGGTGGCGGCTTGCACGGAGGTATAGCCGACTTCACGCGCATAGCGCACGGCGTCCAGGAAGTACGGGGAAATGGTGGGCTCGCCGCCGGAGAACTGCACGGACATCTGGCGCTTGGGCTTGATGGTGATGGCGTTATCGAGCAGGGTCTTGATGTCTTCCCAGGTCAGTTCGTGGACGAAGCCGACCTGGTTGGCGTCCATGAAACAGGGATCGCACATCATGTTGCAGCGGTTGGTGAGGTCGACGGTAAGGACCGAGCCGCGGCCGTGGGTGATGGTGCTCGAGCCGTGTTTATGCAGCTTGGAATCGTTATGGGCGCGGATATCGCGGCCGGGGAAGACGTCTTCGAGGTGCTTGAAGAAGGCGGTGTCGATAGCCATGACATCTTCGAAGTGGCCGTGGATGGGGCAATCCTTGACCATCAGGATTTTGCCATCGCGCTCGATGACCTGGGCTTTGATTTCGCCGGGTTTGCCGTTGTAGAGAACTTCGAGGGGCGTCTTGCCGTCGAGGATCTGCTGGCGGATTTCGGGGATGCAGCGCGGGCAGAGAGAATCCGTGGAGCGCGGCCAGCCCAGCGGGGGTTTGGTTTTCTCCCAGGACTTGAGCAGGGGCTTATCGGACCAGTTCGGAATGAAGCCGGGGTTTCGGCCGATGGAATTGAACTTGTCGAAGACTACCCAAGCGGCGCCGGCGGCGAATGTCAGAGCTTTCTCCGCGTACTTAATAGGCTTGTGCATGTGGTTGAACCCTCCCTGAACTACCCAGAAATCGAAATAAAACGCGCACACGTCAGACAACCGAAAGAAGGTGCGCTTCCCCAAAGTATAGGGAAAGACGGCGCCGGGACGGTACGGATTGCCATTAAAGCGTTGAAATTATTGGTTGTACGGCACGGAGCGGGGTTGAACGGGGCAATTGCAAGGTCGAGTGGATAACGTCTGTAGGCAATTGAAAGCGAACGGTTTATGTGAGGGAACGGCGGTGGTGGGATATGATGTGAAGATGCCGAGCAATCTTCCACCGGTCGCGGGCGGCGCGGCCCAAGCCATCATGGATCTGGAACGGGACCACCTGTTGCAGAATTATGCGCGGTATCCGCTGGCGCTCGGGCGCGGCAAGGGCAGCTACGTTTATGACCTGGAAGGGCGCCGGTACCTGGATTTCATCACCGGGATCGGGGTGAATGCGCTGGGGCATGCGCATCCGCGGATCGTGAAGGTGATTCGCGAGCAGGCGGGGCTGCTGCTGCACACGTCGAACCTGTACTATCACGCGTACCAAGGTCCGCTGGCGAAGCGACTGGCGGCGATGAGCGGCCTGGAGCGGGTGTTCTTCGCCAACTCGGGGACGGAATCGGTGGAGGGCGCGCTGAAGATGGCGCACTCCCACGGGCGCGCGATTTCAGTGGAGAAGTTCGAGATCATTTCCCTCGACAATTCGTTCCACGGGCGCTCGATGGGCGCTCTTGCGGTGACCGGGCAGGCGAAATACCGGCAGGATTTCGAGCCGCTGATCCCGGGCGTCAAATTCGTGCCGATCAACGACGTGGCGGCGCTGGAGGCGGCGTTCAGCGAGCGGACGGCGGGGATCATTCTGGAGATGATTCAGGGCGAAGGCGGCATTTACCCGCTGACGCAGGAGTATGCGGGCAAGGCGCGCGAATTGGCGGACCGTTACAACGCGCTGTTGATTGCCGATGAAACGCAGTGCGGGGTGGGCCGGCCGGGAACTTATTTCGCGTACCAGCGCTCGACGCCGGTGGTGCTGCCCGACGTGGTGGTGGCGGCCAAGCCGGTGGCGTGTGGGATTCCGCTGGGCTTCATTCTGGCGAATGCCAAGGCGGCCGCCGCCATCAAGCCGGGCATGCACGGGTCGACGTTCGGCGGCGGACCGCTGGCCTGCCGCGTGGGGCTGGAGTTTTTGGATATCCTGGAAGGCCTGCTGCCGCACATACAGGAAGTGGGCGGATACTTCCACGTGAAGCTGAACGACCTGGCGCGCAAGCATGGCTTGGTGAAAGAAGTGCGCGGCTTCGGGTTGATGCTGGGAGTGGAACTGGCCATTCCGGGCAAGCAGATAGTGCTGGACGCCATGGCGGAAGGATTGCTGATCAACTGCACCCATGACAAGGTGCTGCGGTTCCTGCCTCCGTATACGGTATCGGAAAAGGAGATCGATCAGGCGGTTAAGGTGCTGGGGAAGGTGTTCGGGAAGGTGAAGAGAGAGGCGTAAAGCGCCGGCGGCGATTACCGGGCCTTGTTCAAGGGGCCCACCGTGGCAAGGACAGGCCGACGAGGGCGTCGGCCGCAGAGCAGGGGGTCTGCCTCACAAAATTCGTGCGCGTTATACCCGGAGAATACGAGCGCCTTAAGCGGTCGTCCGGCGGCGATAGATGAATCCGGCCGCCACGCCCGCCAGCACGAGCAAACCCGAGGCTGGTTCCGGGACCTGTCCCGTGTTCCCGGAGAACTCGACCTCGCTCAAACCGGTATAAGTATCCCCGTAGTTGCTGGTTATATCGAATTCCACCCATTGTCCGATAGCACCGGACAGGTTGAGAACGTCGGCAGGGATCGGGCTACCCGTACCTTCAGGGAGACCAGAAAAACTGCCGACCAGGGTAAAGGTTACGTCGTCGGTGGACACGAGGATGTTCAGAGATTGGACGGAGCGATCCAGCCCGCAACAGTCGGCATTGTAATTCCATATGGACGTGCTGCTCAGCGTGTATACGGCGCCAAGGTCGAACACCAGTGTGGGGGTCGAACCCCCGTTGTCCATCCACATGTTGTGATAGTTGTCATCGGCCAAGCCGCCTGACATCCCCGAGCCATCGATCAAATGGTTAACGTCATAGCTGCTAAACGTACTGGAAGCCGTCACGCTCGCTACGGGTATATTGTCGGCGAACGATGTAGACACCGCTGCCAAGGCAACGGCGATCACGTATTTTGAAGTCAAAGTTCCTCCTCCGAATCAGCGCATGGAAACACATAAAGTTGGTCCCAGCCGGGATTTCCATTTTCACCGCCGGCACGAACGATTATACACCAACAATAAACGTTCAAAACGGAAATATGACCTTAGAGGACCCAGCGCGCGAAGAGTTTCGAGAGATCTTTGTGGGCGGCGGTGGTCATGGACTTTTCGAAGTCGTCGCTGGTGACGGGCCTGTTCCAGTTGTCTCTGGTATAGAGGCGGATGCCCGCCCAGAAGACCGCATCGGTGAGTTGGCGGCGGAGTTCGGCGAGGAACCAGGCGCCTTTGTGATAGGGAATGGCGCCGCCCACCTGGTCGGAGGTTTGCCAATCGGTGTAGGAGAGCGGGCGGTCCTTGCCTTGGGCGACTTGCGCTTCGTAGAGACCGTGGGAGCGTTCGATTTCCTGCTGATAGCGCGTCTTGCCGTAGCGGTGTTCCAGGAAAGCGTCGGCCATGAATGTGGCCAGGCCTTCGTTCAACCAGAAGTCGGTCCAGTCTTTGCACTGGATGCCGACGGCATACCACTGATGCGCAAACTCATGCGCGAGCAGCCAGAGATCCTCGGGATGGGTGGCCAGGGTTTCGCCGTAGGATTCGGGCAGCAGCGTGAGACCGGCGGCTTCCTGTTCCACTTTGCCGTGAGTGAAGACTTGCGTGTAGACAGCGCCGGGATACGGATGGCCGGTGCGCTCCGCGAAGAAGTGGAGCACCTCGGCGGTGGGGGCGGAGACGTTGGCCTTGCCGAGCATGCGCAGGGTGACGCCATCGGCCTGGGTAGTGGATTCGGCGAAATCGCCAAGCGCGAAGGCGAACAGAAAGGGCGGAGTGGGGGATTCGACGAGCCAGGCCGTGCCGTCGAAGCGGCCGCTGGCGGCCACTTTGGTGTGGGGCGGCGGGTCGATGACGAGGCGAAGCGTGGCGCGGTCGTCGGGACGGTCGTTGGAGGGAAGCCAGTCGTGAGTGAAGAAGGAAGTGTAGATTTGGTCGGGATAGAAGACCAGGCCTTTGGCGGCGCGGGCGATGTAGCGGATGGTGAGGGTGCGGACTTCCTGTTTGTGGGCGGGAGTGGCGAGATCGATGATGAGGTGGGCGCCGTTGTGCTCAAAATAGGGCGCACGCTGGTTTTCGAGGACGCTGGAGATTTCGAGGGAGCCGGTATCGAGCTCGACGGCGTCGAGGCGGTCGATCTGGCTGCGGAGCCGGATGGTGACTTCACCGGCGATGCGTTGGGCGGCGAGATCGGGCGTGAGATGGACGTCGTAGTGCTCGACCGTGTAGGGGCGCGGAAGCGGCGCGGCGGTAAGCGAAGCGGCCAGCGCGAGCGCGGGGAGTGCGGCAAGGGATTTCATTTTTTGCCGAATTCCAAGTGGAGGCGGAAGGTGCCGATCCAGACGGGGCCGCGGTCGCGGTTGTAGGCCGGGTTATCGGCGTGGTCGAGCCCGATGGTGGCGAACAGGGCCGGGATGAGGCGCGCGGAATAATAGGTTTCCCAAACGGTTTCCGGGCCATAGCGCAGTGCGCCGTCGCCGATCAGGAAGTCATATCCGCCCATCGCGAGATACTGGGCATGCACGGCGGAGAGCCCGCTGACGGTGACTTCGGTGGCCACGGTATCTTCGGGGCGACGCCAGCGGGAGCCTTTGAGAGAGACACCGAGCGTGGCCAGGCGGTCGATGGCGGTGAAGGCGAAGCTTTCGGTCTTGCCGTCGCTCCAACCGAGGCGGCCGAAGATGCCGAAGTCCTTGGCGAGCTCCTGATCGGCGCTGATTCCGAAGCCGTATTTGAGAGTGCCGGGCTTGCGCGTCGCAGTGATGTCGGGCTGCGTGCCGGTCTTTTGGGCGAGGCGAATGGCGTCGGCGTAGGTGCCGCCATCGAAGTGATTGAAGTAAGAGAGCAGGCGGATGGCGCCTTCGTGTTCGCGGAACTTGCCGCGGAGCTCGCCTTCGAACATGTCGGCGCGATCGCGAAACAGTTGGCGGTCGAGGCGTCCGCCGTTGGCGACGCGCGGCATGGCGGCGCTCGAATAGCGGGCGGACCAGTTGCGGGCGTGGAACTCGTGGACCCAGCCCCAGGTGTAGCCGCGCGTATCGGCGGCATAATCCCACGCGCCGTTGTACATCACGCCCCAGCCCATGAACTGGGTGCGAGGGTCGTGGGAGTAACGGTTCTGATCGAAGAAATCGGTAACGGTGAAGCGGCCGACGGTGATGGAGTAGCGCGTCATGGGGCGGCTGCCGGCGAGCGAGTTCTCATCGCTCTCGGTGGTTTCGCGTTCGCTGCCGAAACCGAAATCCTGGGTTACGTAGAGCCGCGCGATGTAAGGCTTGGGGGTGGCTGTAGCAACGCGGGGCATTTCGCCGTTGGAGAAGTTGGCCAGGCCATTGGTGGCGCTGAAGCCGCGGCCGCCGGCGATTTCGGGGTCGAAATAGAACAGCGTGTTGGACGCGAGGCGCAGGCCAAAGAACAGCGTAGACGTGAGGGAGGCTTCGGCTTCGGGGTGGCCTTGCAGACTGAACGGGCTGGAATAGGGGGATGGAAAAGTGCCGTGATACTGGCCGATGGAAGTGGCCTGGAAGAACAGGTTCCAGCGCTCATCGGCAGGGGCGTCCTGCGCGGCCAGAGGGAAAACCACGGCGGCGAGCAGGAAGATGAGTCCGGCGACACGCAAACAACCATCATCGCAGAAGAGGCCGTGGATGAGCGCGGCGCGCGTGGACCCTGGCGGGCGCGTTGCGGTATGAATAGAAGCTATGAAGCTTCTTTGGTGCCCGGTTCTTGCCGCGGCCACTCTTTCGGCACAGAGTTTCGCTGGCGCCCAGGCCGTGGACCAGGTGATTCAGCAGGCCATCCAACAGAACCGGCTGCCGGGCGCAGTGTTGATTGTTGGTCACGACGGCAAGGTGGTTTACCGCAAGGCGTACGGGCAGCGGGCCCTGGTGCCGAAGGCGGAAGCCATGACCGCCGATACCATCTTCGACGTGGCGTCGCTGACCAAAGTGATTGCCACCACGTCGTCCCTGATGAAATTGTTCGAGCAGGGGCGGTTCCGGCTGAACGACAAGGTGACCGACTACATCCCGGAGTTTCAGGGAGGCAAGAGCGACATCACCCTGCGGAATCTCTTCACGCACTTTTCGGGCCTGCCGCCGGACGTACCGCTGAAGCCCGAGTGGACGGGCAACGAAACCGGATTGCGGCTGGCGTACAGTGACAAGCCCACCGGCCCTCCCGGTGTGCGGCATGTGTACAGCGACATCAATTTCATCCTGCTGGGCGAACTGGTGCATCGGTTGACCGGGCAGACGCTGGCGGAATACTCGCGACAGAATATTTTTCTGCCGATCGGGATGAAGGAAACCATGTTTCAGCCGCCGGCGGCGTGGATCCCGCGCATCGCTCCCACCGAAAGGCCGGACAAGAACAGCGATCCGCTGCGCGGCGTGGTGCATGACCCGACGGCACGCAACATGGGCGGGATCGCGGGACACGCGGGGCTGTTCTCCACGGCCGACGATCTGGCACGCTTTGCGCAAATGATGCTGAACGGCGGGGAACTGGATGGCGTCCGGCTCTTCAATCCGCTGACCGTGGAGAAATTTACGGAACCGCAGACGCCGCCGGATCAAGCGATTCTGCGCGGGCTGGGTTGGGATATCGATTCGCCTTATTCCACCAATCGCGGAGAGTTGTTTCCGATCGGGTCGTATGGGCACACCGGCTTTACCGGGACTTCGATCTGGATCGACCCGTCGACCCAGAGCTATGTGATTCTGCTGGCGAACAGCGTGCATCCGGATGCGCGGCCGACGCTCGGGCCGTTGCGGGCGAAGGTGGCGACCATCGCGGCGGCCTCGGTGGGAATCACGGTGCGCGGCGTGACGCTGACGGGATACAACGAGACGCTGAGCGGTGCGGGCGCGCGGCGCGAGGTGGGACGCAACGGCTCGACCAGGACGGGACTCGACGTGCTGGTGGAGCAGAAGTTCGCGCCGCTGGCCGGAAAGCGGGTGGGTCTGATTACGAATCAGACGGGCCTGGACCGCGCCGGCCGGCGCAACGTGGACCTGATGCGGCAGGCTGGGATCACGGTGGCGGCGCTGTTTTCGCCGGAGCACGGGATCGCGGGGCGGGAAGACCGGCCGGGAATCCAGGACACCACGGACGCGGATATCCCGGTTTTCAGCCTATACGGGAACACGCTGCGGCCGACGCCGAAGATGCTTCAGGGGATCGACGCGCTGGTTTTCGACATCCAGGATGTGGGCGTGCGCTTCTATACCTACGAGACCACCATGGCGTACGCGATGGAAGCGGCGGCCCAGGCGGGGATTCCGTATTACGTGCTGGACCGGCCGAATCCGATCACCGGAGTGCGCGTGGAAGGGCCGCTGCTGGATGCGGGGGCCACTTCGTTCGTCGGCTATTGGGCCGGCATGCCGGTGCGGCACGGCATGACCATGGGCGAACTGGCGAAGCTGTTCAACGCGGAGAACAAAATCGGCGCGGCGCTCACGGTGGTTGCCATGGAGGACTGGCACCGCGGCGATTGGTTCGACGCCACCGATCTTCCGTGGGTGAACCCATCGCCCAACATGCGCAGCCTGAACGCAGCGACGCTGTATCCGGGTTTGTGCCTGATGGAGTTTGCCAAAAATTATTCGGTGGGCCGCGGAACGGATGCGCCCTTCGAACAGATTGGGGCCGATTTCATCAGCGGACGGGAACTGGCGACGTATCTCAACCAGCGGCAGATTCCGGGCGTGCGGGCATATGCGACCAGCTTCACGCCGGCGGAATCGAACTTCAAAGGCACGCGCATCGAAGGCGTGCGGTTCGAGATCACGAATCGCGAGCTTCTGGATGCCACGCGGCTGGGCCTCGAAATCGCGGGAGCGATTCAGAAGCTATACCCGGGCAAGATCGACTGGACGCCGGCGCAGCGGCTGATGGGGAGCGCGGACGTAGTGAAGAGGCTTGAGGCTGGCGAAGATCCGCGCGCCATTCAACAGAGCTTTCAGGACGCGGTGGCGGGGTTCGTGAAGCTGCGCGAGCAGTACTTGCTTTACCGGTAGGAGGCTGCGGCGCCTAGCCGCCTTCGGAATCGATTTTGCCGTTGCCGGCCTCGTCCTCGATCTTGGTTCCTTTGTTGTCGATGCGTTGGCCGATCGTGCCGCGAACATCGACTTGTTCTTCGGTGGACTTGTAATCGGAAGATTTCCCGGGATCGCGCTTGACTACCGTTTCGGCGGGCTTTGCCGGCGCCATAGCTGCCTCCACTTGTACTGATTGAGTATGGGAACAGGGTGGAGGCGAAGTCAATAGCGGAATTTCAACTCTTTTTTAAAAGCCTCGAGCGAGTTGTACACAATGGGACAGTAACAGGCGCGGTCGACGAATTGCCACATGCGGCTGGCGATGGAGCCTGTGCCACGCACCATGTGCGGGAAGCGCTGGCAAAGATCCGGGCGGGCGTCATACACGGTGCAGGCATTGCCTTCCAGGAAGACGCAGCCGGCTTCTTTGGTGCGGCGCAGAATCCGGCCTTCGTCTTCGCCTTCGGTCGTGTAATCGGCCACAAAGCGGGCTGGAGAAACGCGCAGGTAGCGGGCCAGGCGTTCGACGTCGCGGTCCGTGATGGTGACGCTGGCCACCCGGCAGCAGTTGGCGCACTGGGTGCAATCGACCTGATCTTCGATGCCTTGAGCGATGCGGCGGAGGATGCGGTCGGAGTGGTCGTGGGCTTTCATGAAGCGGCGGAACTTGAGATTCTCGTCGCGCTTCTTCTCACCGAGGAGGCGGATCTGCACGAGGTCGGTGAGCATGATCCCAGTGTAGACGAGCGTGAGAGCGGATAGAATCGAACGCAAGAGGTGCCGGCGTATGGTCGAACGGCGGAGTTTTCTGAAGACGGCAGTGAGCGCGCTGGCGGCGGGCAGGGTGCGGGCCATGACGGAGCAGCGGGCGCCGCTCCATGAAGAGGCCACCATCGCCGATCTGGCACAGGTCTCCGCGCGCGAGGCCGCGGAGTATTACCTGGCGCGCATCCGCGAAGTGGACCGCGGGCTGCGCTCGGTGATCGAACTCAACCCGGACGCGCTGGCGGTGGCGGAGCAACTGGACCACACACCGCGACGCGGGCCCATGCACGGCGTGCCGGTGCTGATCAAGGACAACATCGACACGGCGGACCGCATGCAGACCACCGCCGGTTCGCTG
>JBEKQS010000183.1:0-11076 GCA_049519475.1 Bryobacteraceae bacterium
CATGCAGGCGCTTTGGATGGCTGGGAATCGCGGCTTTGATAGACTTGCCCCACGCGGATACTGCCGCGCATCGCTGGCTTTGGATGGCTGGGAATCGCGGCTTTGATAGACTTTAGTGCCCCGTAGGCTACTGAGCCTGCGGGGCTTTTCTTCGCATCGGCAGGTCAAAACAGCGATATTTGGAGCGGCGGATCCTCCACCGCCCGCTTTTTCCTGCCAAAGTACACCTCCATTTTGCCGAATTGATGATCCGTGACAGCCATAACACGTACCTGCCCCTGTGGAGGAAGCGCCGCCTTCACGTGCGACTTCAGTGGCTCGGCGGCCTCCTCGGTGGGTAGGTGCTTAGCGTATACCGAGTATTGCAGCATCGTGAAGCCCTTCGCCTGGAGTTTTTTATGAAACTGCGCATACTCCCGGCGCTGATCCTTGGTCAGAACCGGCAGATCGAACATGACGAACATCCACACAATGCGGTACCTGGAAAGCGCCATCGTTAATCCACCGCGCCCGGGCGAACCCTCGTGACTTCCGGCATCCAAAGCGTCTCGCGCCCACCCATAACAATCCGCGCAAGACTCTGCGCCACGCGCGAGAGAATGTCGACTAAAGTTCGCTCCTCGCCGGCGGCGGAATAACGCGCGAGCATCACGCCAATCAGCTTGCGCTTGGTTTCGGGAGACAGTTCCGCCTCTTGCTCGGCATGCGCGACAAGATCGACCAACGGGCGAAACGGCTCCATCAAGTCGTCCGCCAGGGCAAAGGGATTGTACGCGTTGCTGTGGAACAGGCCGAAACTGGGATGCAGGCCGGCGCCGCAAACCGCACGCGCCGTCACGCTCCGCAGGACGGCGTAGCCGTAGTTCAGACGAACGTTGCGAACATCCTCGCCGTCACGGCGGCGAAACCGACCCTCCGGAAAGAGTTTCGACCAGTAGCGCCGGGCGGCGCGAGCCTCCACGTTATCCGGGTCGCCGGAGCGCACCCTCGGCACAAGCGCGCGCAGCCCCTGGTCGCTTTGTGTGGCCTGTTCCAGGACGGCGGCCTGCGCCCGTATCTTGGCTTGAACAATCGACCGCCATAACCTTTTCCGGAGCGGTCCCGGCAGAGCAGCTTGCAGCCGGAAGCGTTCGGCTTGGGCGTGGTGCGCGTCGAGCGACAGCACCATTGCCGTGGGCGAGAACTTCTCGTCGCACGTCACGACAAGCGCCCCGGCCTTTGCCAACTCGCTGAGGACGGACTGCGTGAGCGTGACGTCCCTGTGCCCAATGACGACCGCGGCGAGTTCTTCGCACGGAATCGCCGCCCGCTCCACGCCCCCGGACTTCACCACCAACAAGCCGTTGCGGATGTTGAGCTGCGCCGGTTCCTCCGAAATGTCCAGCACACGGTCAATCATTGGCGGAAATGATTTCTCCCAATGGGGTGACCAGGACCTTGCGAGCGCCCGCGAGGAATAGCGGGTTGACGTTCTGGCGCCACAACCTCCCGTCCTTTTTGATGTCTTCTTTCAAGCGTGCATCCAACGCTGGGGATAGGTCGAGTTGGCCGCTCTGACGCACCGCGCGCACTTTCCAGATGCACAGGGGCGAGTCCTCGGACCGCCGCGCTTCCAGCAGGTCGCCCTCGCTGAGCGTGCACTGAAACCTGTAGCCGGGTCCGCGATCGCGTGTCACCACTGAAACTCCCTGGCGCTTTCGCTCCATGGCCTCCAGCATCGTAACGGTTTCGCAGTGATAGCGCTTGACCCGGCCGCTGGCGTCCAACTCGGCCAGGATCTCCGCATGGTGGTTGGACCCGGGAATGACAAACCGCTCCCTCTCGTTCTTGCCGATGGAGACGACGGCTTGCACTTTGCGAATGCGCACACGCTTGATCGGAACTGACTGCCCTTTTCTCGTCACCAACGCCGGCCAGTTCTTCTCAAACTTATTACCGCCGCCACCCAATTGAGCGGCCCTTTCCTCTACGGCGGCACGCACGCGCGAATCCACAATCGATCCGTAATCCTTCGCGGAGCCGAGCGACGTCACCGGCACGCGGTAATGAACGAACTCCTTCTCAACCGGCTTGCCCTTCTTGTCGGCGCCGACCGCATCTTTGCGCGGCCGGCTGTAAAACGTCTCCTCATGAAGAGGACCGGACAGCTTTCGCATGGGACGGTGCGACGGCTGAATGCTCTCCACGGCGCTGCGGGCTTGCGCCGCGAAGTCCACCCACGGGGCCGGCAGAATGATCTTCCGGCGGTACAGCCGGTCGGCTTCGCCGGCAGCCGTCGCCAGTGCCCTGATGAGCGTGGTCGAAGAGAGCGCTACCGTGAGCGCGTCGATGGCATGGTGCCGGTGATCGTCCCGGCATTTCTCGGGTTTGTCCGGAGACAGAATGCGGTCCAGATCCCACGCGCGGCGAAGCTTCGCGGTGACCTGCCCGGCGCTGGCGAATACGCGCTGTGTGCCGGAAGCGTCTTTGGTTCCGCCATACAGAACCCCGAGGTAGCGGCACGCCAGCTTGGACGCATAACGGGTATCCTGCAATTGCCGCTCCGTAAACTCCTTCAGGAGCGAATCCGGGTCGGACAGTTCCATGGAGAAACGTCTGAGTTTCTTGCCCACTTCAAAACGGGGATCAGAGTCCTTCACCACGCGGATCATCTGGTCATACTGCTCCTGATCGGACTCGAAGAGCCACTCGCGCGGTGTCCGGTTGCCCTTTTCCATGTTCGCCGAACGGTACGCCAGCGTCTTGTTCAGGTATGAATCGTCGAGCGACCGCGAGCGCGGAATAATATGCTCCACGTCCACCTGTGGGTGATCGCCGAAGACGTCCGTGAAGCCATACTTCCTGCTCGTGTATGGGCACTGCCAGCGGGCTTCCGTGGCCAGCAGATACTTCTCGATATCGGAATTGCGCGGGTTCGCAAACCGGACGGCGTCGTGCTTCCTCAGTTCTTCGGTGGCTTCCTGGCGTAGCTTTTCGCGATCGCGGTTCAGTTCGGTCTGTTGCTGGCGCTCGTGCTTGGTTCTTTTCAGATCACGCGCCAATTCGATGTGGATCCTTTCCGGTATACCGTACCGGCGGATAATCGCGTTCACCGTTTTGCGCAGTTCGGTTAGCGAACGCAGAACTGCCGGGTTGCGGATTTCGCCGAGCAACTTCTTCATCTTCTCGTCTTGCAACGGAGGGAGCATGGGCAAAGGCTCCGCCGATTTTCGCGTTTCGACATAGACCGGGAGCGACCGAATGGCTTCTTCCACGGTAAGACCTTCCTCAATCGCGGGCAGGAGCGCAACCAGCGCCTTGAGCGAGTACCTGCCGTACGCCTCGGGCAACCGCACCTTGCTCAGCGCCTCGGCAGTCTCTTGCGGCAGCCCCCATTTCTCGCGGCCACACTTTTCGAGCGATTCATCGGTCGGAAAGCGCTTTCCGTCGCCTACGTCCTCCACCAAATCGTCCTTCTGCAGTGGTGTAAGACCGTCCCATGTCTCGCCCAGGGCCGCCCGGAGTCGCGTGGCCGTAAGGTTCACGGGCACGTTCTTTTCGCCGCCCTCTTCAATCGTGAACTTCTGCGACTTCGACAGCCCGATCGCCTTTCGGGCTGCGGCGATGGTAAGCGTCTTCTCCGCTTTCTCGCAGAGATCCAGCAGCACGGCGCGTTCGTTCGGGGTCAATTTCCGTTCGTTTCCGTCATCCAGGCGAAGACGTAGATTATTCACAAAGCCGAGAACGCGGAAACGTTGCGCGGCCAGAAGCCGCAGCGGGGCGCGCTTCTCGACGGGTTCCAACTCGCACTGGCCGACGAGATTCGATTGGTCTTTGAGCGGGCGCTGGTGGAACATCGCGTGATGCAATGCCGCCCGGCGGGTTTCGGTTAGGATTTCCGGGTGATGCGCTCTCTGAGAGTCCCAGATCATGGTGAATTCGCGCTCGAACATCGAGCGATGCGTGTAATGTTCGGAGAACTCCGCGCTGTTCCGTAGCTTCTCGCGTGCGTTCAGCGAGGCCATGTACTCGCCGAGCGTGCGTTTCCCCGCTGCCTCTATTTTCTCTGCCAGCCCCTGAATGGCGGCTTTGAGGTCGCTTCGCTCCTTCTCGTCTTCTTTGCCTCCAACGCGGTTGGAGAGAAAGCCGCGGCGTTGGGCGAGATGATACAGCGCCCGGCCGAGTTCATACGGTTCCAGCGCCTGATCGAGAGCGCGCGCCCGCAGGAACCAGGGCAAAACGGCGGTCTGCGGGTAACGCTGCTCGAGTTCATGCTGCAACCGGTCCAGGACTTCCACCCGATTGCCTGCGGGGAGCAATTCCATCCGTTGCAGTAAGTGAAAAACCTTATACAGCCGGCGCTGGCGACGTTGTGTTTGCCGGCGCGCCAGTCGGGCCTGGCGCCGCTTGGCGGCCCGGGATTCCTCCCTGCCCAACTCCAGGTTTCCTTCGACGCCCGCTGGAAAAATACGTACTCCCATGAACTGGATGAGATCGGCGTCGGTTCTGACGAGTGCAGTGCCTAGGGAGTTAGACCCGAGATCGATTCCGAGGGTCAAGCCGGGGCGGAAAGAAGGCGGCGCAACAGGGGCGACTGGGGCCATTGACTTCTCCTGAGGATAAACGTATCCTAATGTGCAAGTCTATCAAAGCGGCGATTGCCCGGCTGTTTCAAAGTAAGTCGGTCTTTTGTCCGACGCGAGGCAACGCTCCCTGAGCGACCTCAGCAAAAACGCCCCGTTCGTGGGCGTTTTTCATTTGGGCGATGCAAGCTCCGACCGAAGGAAAACCCGTCAGCCTGAGCGTGGTAATTCTATTAGCATGCCGTTCTTAGGGCCGTGCGCCTTCGGGCTCGAAACTGATCCGCAGCCGCGTTCCGGTTGCAGTGGCCAGACGCTCCAGCGTCTGCGTGGATGGCCGGGTCCGCCCGCTCTCCAGCCTGGCTACGACGGATTGGGTCGTGTCCATCCGCTCCGCGAGTTGCTCTTGCGTTAGACCCGCGGTGACACGTGCATCGATCACCGCTCGGGCCAGCCTGAACTCTGGCGCAAGCTCTTCATAAGCCTTGCGGTACTGCTTGTTCTTCATCCATTTCTGATGAAGGTCGTTCACTTTGGTCATTGTGAAATCTCCTTTGCCCGCTTCAGGGCTAACTCGATCTCCCGGTGTGGCGTCTTCTGCGTTTTCTTGACGAATACCCGTACCACCACGACACGCTGGCCAACGGCAGTAACGTACAGCGCCCGCGAAATCCCATCCTTGGCCTTCAAGCGCATTTCCCAGAGAGGCCCCTGCACGTGCCTTACGAGCGGCTCCCGGACCCGCTCCAAGCCGCACTCTTCGATCCGTTGCGAGACGTAGCGGAAACGAGCAAGCACATCGGCGGGCAACTCTTCGAACTCCCCGTCCACTACCTCATTCAGGGTTTCAACGGTCCACGCCATTACGTCCCTTACAGTATAGCTTTTTTGCTATAGGTTAAGTTGGGTTCTCGTTGCCGGTTCGATAGCCCCGCTGGCGACCCATTGTCCGCCTGCCCCCAGTTCAGTCTTTTTCTCCCTCAAAATCAATCACTTCCCGCCAATTCCTTGCTCCAGGCGCCTGCTACCCTCAAAACAGGTGAGAGTCACGTGGGCATCCCACTCCCGATTTCCCCAAAACCAACCCGCGTTTCTTCGGTACCTGTCGTAACCAGTCCGTAGACCGGCTGAAGTTGTTCTGTTCCGGGGAACTATACGTGGTGCGGTGAGTTGGCTTTACGGAAAAAGGTTTATTCAACGCGGAGGCGCTGAGGCGCGGAGAAAGGCAAAGCATAAGATTCGAGGAAGTGAAGAGGGGGACTACTCTCCGGTGATTCGCTGGGTCCTCGGAACGGTTCTCGAATTTGGTCTGAGTGTAGAGGATGACCGGATTCGCCACGCCGATCTGAAGCGTATTTCTTGTCCTGCCTCCGCGTCTCGGCGTTTTCCCAAACTTCGTCCTCAATCGGGGCCGGAAACTGGAGTTTCTACTTGTCGTCGAGTGAGGGAGTCTTACGCCCCGTTCCGGGACTACACGGACTCACAACTCGCTCCACACGGCTTACGCCGCGGGCTATGATCTTTCGCCCTTGCGGGCTTGCCGCGCTTTGCGCGGGCATGACACTCTCGAAAATACACCCTAACTCATTGAAAACACGTTGGGGATCCCAGAGCGAAAAATTGGCATTGGCTCGTCGCGGCACCGGGGTTTTCATCGCTGCTGGTGCGCGATCGCCGCCCATGCAAACAGGGTTGAAAAAGCGGGGCGCCGGCTTGGAAGCCGGCGTTGCGGGCCGGAGGCCCGCACCACGAGCAGCGAGGGTCCCTACACTTTATGAAATTTCGCGGGCCGAAAGGCCACCTGCAACAGGCCAGTAGGCCCGTCAAACACCGGCGGCAAGACCGCCGGCGCTTGATGGTAGAAACTCCAGTGCCGGGCTTTGCCCGAGCGAATTCCGGCCTCAATTGAAGCGGAGAAAGAAAACCAAATTCGCCATGCCAGATTCAGAATTCAACGATCCCGAGTCTTGCGACGACCACCAACAGGGCTTTGCCGGCATCGGCAGTCATTGTTCCGCCGCCCAGGCCCATTGCCTCAAAAAGGCCCGCGACTGCCGCGCCTTTGAGCCGCTTGGGCTCACCTGGGACGAATACGTGGAGCGCCGGTTCGGCATTAGCCGCGCCAAGGCCGATCAACTCATTCGTCACCTCGATCAGTTCGGCGAGAACTACTTCCACATCTCGCAATTCGCCCGCATCGGGCCGGCTACCTATCGCCGGCTCGTCAATCGCGTCATTGACGGGCGCTTGCACTTCGATGCCAAACAGCTTGAGATCGCTCCCGAAAATGTTCCGAAAATCCAGGCCGTCATTGAGAGCATCCGCGCCGAATGGAGACAGGCGCAACCGGGGCGCCCGGACCCCGCGCCATGCGCCGCGCCAGCGGTTCCCGATTTCGATCCGGTTGCCCTTCCCGATGCTGATCCGGTTCCCGATGCTGATCCCGCGCCCGACGATCCGGCCGCGGTCCTCGACGACTGGCACCAGGCCGCCTCCGTCTCCGACGAGGACCGGTTCTTCTCGCATTTCACCGCCGATGCCAGACTTTTCGGCGTCTGCCCCTGTGAGCGTTGGACCCTCTCCCGGTTCCGCGTCTGGGCTGAGCCGCGTTTTGAGGACCCCGCGGCGTGGACTTATACTCCGCTCGACCGCTCGATCACCTTCTCCGCGGACCGCCAGGTCGCCTGGTTTGATGAGTTGCTCCGCCTTCCCTCGCACGAACCCAACTTCGGCTCCGGCGTCCTGGTACGTGAAGACGGAACCTGGAAAATCGCCCGGTACCACTTCGCCGCACCCATTCTCGACCCGTACCTCCCCGAAAATGTCCAGTTCGGCACCTCGTCGCGAGTAAGATGAAGAGGTACCTCGTTTGCATACAGCCTCCCCCGGGCCAGGAGCCAGACGCCGATCATGCCTTTCGTCCATTTGCACTGCCACACGGATTATTCCCTGCTCGATGGGGCGTGCGAGATCGATCAGCTCATGAAGATCACGGCCGAGCAGAAAACGCCGGCCGTCGCCATGACCGATCACGGCAACCTCTTCGGCGCGGTGCAGTTCTATAACGCAGCCAGAGCTTCCGGCGTGCATCCGGTCATCGGCTGCGAAGTGTACGTCTCGCAAAAGGGCCACAAGACCCGCTCCGATACCGATCGCTACAACCACCTGGTGCTGCTGTGCGAAAACCAGGAAGGCTATCGCAACCTCATCAACCTGGTTTCCACCGCCTATCTGGACGGCTTCTATTACAAGCCGCGCATCGATATGGACCTGCTCAACCAGCACTCCAAAGGGCTGATCGGCATGTCCGCGTGCCTGCGCGGCCATATTCCGGAGACCATTCTCTCCGACAAGTACGACGAGGCCAAGCGCCTGGCGCACTCCTACGCCGACATCTTCGGGCGCAAGAACTTCTTTCTCGAGATCCAGGACCATCACCTGGAGCAGGACAAACGCCTGACCCCGGAACTCAACCGCCTCTCGCACGAAACCGGGCTGCCGCTGGTGGCCACCAACGATTCCCACTACCTGCGCAAGGGGGATGCGCGGGCGCACGAGATTCTGCTGTGCGTGCAGACCGGGAAGAACATGAGCGACCCCAACCGCATGCGGTGGGCTACGCCGGATTTCTACCTCAAATCACGCGACGAAATGATGGAGTTGTTCGGCGAATTGGAGGACGCCGTGGATCGCACCTGGGAAATCGCGCAGCGCTGCCACGTGGAGCTGGAAAAAATTCAGGAGCCGTTTCCCAAGTTCGACGTGCCGCCGGAACACTCCACCGACACCTACTTCGAGTACGTGGCGCGGCAGGGATTCGAAAAGCGCCGCGGAAGGCTCGAAGCCATGCGCGCCAAGGGAATGCTCAAGCACGACCTGGCGGAATACGCGGAGCGGCTGGACCGCGAAATCCAGATGATCCAGAAGATGAAGTTCTCGGGCTATTTTCTGATTGTCTGGGACTTCATTCGCTACGCCAGGGGGCAGGGAATTCCGGTGGGCCCCGGACGTGGATCGGCGGCCGGCAGCCTGGTGGGCTACGCCATGGCCATCACCGATATCGACCCGCTGCAATATGGCCTGCTGTTTGAACGCTTCCTCAACCCGGAACGCGTCAACCTGCCCGATATCGACGTGGATTTCTGCATGAACCGACGCGGCGAAGTGATTCACTACGTCACCGAGAAGTACGGGCGCGAGCAGGTGGCGCAGATCATCACGTTCAACACGCTGGGCGCGCGGGCCGCCATTAAGGATGTGGGCCGCGTGCTCGACGTGCCCTACGCGGAGGTGGAGCGCCTCACCAAGATGGTGCCCAACGTCCTCAACATCAAACTCAAGGACGCCATGGAGCAGGAGCCCGGCTTCGGCGAGGCCGCCAAAAAAGATCCGCGCGTGGATGAAGTGCTCAAGGTGGCGCTGCGCCTGGAAGGCCTGGCGCGCAACTGCTCGGTCCACGCCGCGGGCGTCGTCATTTCGCCGCAGCCGCTCAAGGAACTGGTGCCGCTTTACAAGACGAACCGCGACGAAATTGTGACGCAGTTCGACATGAACGGCCTCGACAAACTGCAGCTCCTCAAAATGGACTTCCTGGGCCTCACCACGCTCACGCTGATCCAGGACGCGCTGCGGCTCATCGAGAAACGGCACGGCGTGGTGCTGGTTCCGGAAGATCTGCCGCTCGACGACAAGGACACTTACCAAATCTTCTCCAAGGGTTTCACCAGCGGCGTGTTTCAGTTCGAATCGAGCGGCATGCGCGACATCCTGCGGCGCTATCAACCCAGCCGCCTGGAAGATCTCACCGCTCTCAACGCGCTCTACCGGCCGGGCCCGATTCAGGGCGGCATGGTGGACGACTTCATCGAACGCAAGTGGGGACGCCGCGCCGTGCAGTACGATCTGCCGGAGTTGAAAGAGTTGCTGGAAGAGACCTACGGCGTAATCGTCTACCAGGAACAGGTGATGCAGATCTCCAACCGCCTGGCCGGATATTCGCTGGGCGAAGCCGACCTGCTGCGCCGCGCCATGGGAAAGAAGAATGCCGAGGAGATGGCCAAACAGCGCGCTCACTTCATCCAGGGCGCGGTGGGGCGCGGCCTTCCGCAGAAAAAGGTCGAGAAGATATTCGAGCTGATGGAGCAGTTCGCGGGCTATGGGTTCAACAAGTCGCACTCGGCCGCCTATGCGTATCTGGCCTTCGTCACGGCGTATCTGAAAGCGCACTATCCGGTGGATTTCATGGCGGCGCTGCTCACCTCCGAAACCGGTAACACTCTCAAGGTGGTGAAGTACATCAACGAATGCCGCGAAATGGGCATCACGATCCTGCCGCCCGACGTCAACCACAGCGACTGGAGTTTCACGCCCGATGGCCAGGCGATCCGCTTCGGGTTGGGGGCCGTCAAGAACCTGGGCCAATCGGCGGTCGAAGCCATTAAACGCGCCCGCGAGGAATTGAAAAGCTTCCGGTCGCTGGACCAGTTCTGCGAAAAGGTCGATATGGGCGCGGTGAACCGCCGCATGCTTGAAAGCCTGATTCGCTCCGGAGCCATGGATTCGCCGGTGGGCACGCGCAGCCAGAAAATCGCCGCGCTGGATAGCGCCATGGAATCCGGCCAGCGGGCCTGGCGCGATCGCGAAAGCGGCCAGGGCGGACTTTTTGGCGAGGTGATGGAAGAACACCCCGACGCGCCGCTTCCCAACGTCCCCGACTTCACCGACAAGGAAAAACTGGCCGGCGAGAAAGAGATGCTGGGTTTCTGGGTGACCGGCCATCCGCTCGACAGCTATGCAGAGAAGATCGCCGAGCTTTCGACTCACGACACTTCGACGCTTGAAGGGCTAAATAAGGGAGTGGAAGTGAAGCTGTGCGGCGTATTGACGGGCATCACGCGCAAGCGCAACCGCGAAGGCAAACCATGGGCCACCATGATGCTGGAAGACCGCACCGGCTCCGTGGAAGCCCTGGTCTTCGCCACCAGCTACGAACGCCTGGCGCCCGAAGTGATGGAAGACCAGGTGGTGCTGGTCACCGCGTTGGCGCTGCCCGAAGAGAACGGCCCGCCCAAACTTTCGGTGCAGAACATCGTCCCGCTCGACAATGCGCGGGTGGATTTCGCCGCGGTGATCTCGATCCGCGTCTGGCTGGGCCGCAACGGCGGCGTGGACCGCGCCAAAGCCCTCGAAGAGTTATTCCAGCGCAAGCCCGGCGAGACCCAGGTGCGCCTGAGGTTGGAAGCGCCGCGGGATTTCTCGGTGCTGCTGGATGTGCCGGCGAAGGTGCGACCGGACAAGGAATTCCGCGCGCAGGTGGAAGCGATTTGCGGGGCGGAGTGCATTGAGAGAGTGGCTGGGTAGGAAGCTTGTTTGTTCAACGCGGAGACGCGGAGAAGCGGAGGAGAAAGAAGCAAAGTCAAGAGTTGAGAGCGTGGAGGAAGCGGAGCCGAGTTTCAGCCACTTCGCGCGCAGGCGTGCGTTGAGTAGGAAACTTGTTTATTCAACGCGGAGACGCAGA
>JBEKQS010000184.1:0-11027 GCA_049519475.1 Bryobacteraceae bacterium
CGATTTGACACCTATCTCGCAAGGGCTGCGTGCCCATCATAACCCTTGCGTCTCGTTGCCGCTTTCCGAAGTGGGTCACTTCAGGCGAGCACCACGGGGTCACTCTTGGTGAGCGCCGAAGCGCCATCGGCCAGAATCGCAATGCGGCTCTCCTTCCCATAGGGTTCGATGCGCGCAATCCGTTCCAGGTTGACGATGGCGGAGCGGTGGATGCGCACGAAGCGGGCCGGATCGAGCGACTCCTCGAGCGCCGCAATCGGCTGCTGCTTGAGATAGCTCTTGCCGCCGCTGTGGAGCGCCACGTAGTCGTCCTGCGCTTCCACGTAATCCAGTTTTTCGATCGGTATGATGTGGACCCGCGGACCATCCTTCACCACGATGCGCTGTGGAAACTGGCCCGGGCTCCGCGCGGCCTGCGCCAGACCGGTGGGTAGGCGGCGTTCCCCCAGGCGCGACTTGGCCCGGCCAAGCGCCACCTCGAAGCGCTCCGCGCTGAAAGGCTTCAGCAGGTAGTCCACGGCGTGAGCGTCAAAGGCCCGCATGGCGTACTGGTCCCAGGCGGTCACAAAAATGACGGCCGGACCAGGCTCGATCAGCTCCAAGACTTCGAAACCATTCAACTTAGGCATCTGCACATCCAACCAGAGAATGTCCGGACGGCTTTCCCCGATGGCTTTGACCGCCTCGAACCCGTTGGCACATTCGGCCGCGATCTCCACTTCCGGGTGTGGACGAAGCATTTCCCGCAGGAACAGGCGCGCCAGCTCCTCGTCATCTACAATCACAGCTCGTAAAGTGCTTGCCATCAATCGATTAGCTGTCAGTTCCGGGCTTTGGCCGGCCATCTGATAGCCCTAAAGATTTGTCGCCGATATAATTAATGTACACCGGCCAGTAACATTAGCGTCTTCCCAATCCGCCATTTGTGCGAGAATAAATAAACCTTAATATATAGAGCCACCCGCGGAGGGAGCGGCAGGAAAGGCGTGTTTGTGAGCTATCAAGCCGAAACGCCGTTTGACAACATTGAGGGTTCCAACGAGTATGTAGCTTTGCTCGCGGAATCCCTCGATGAAGCCCGGCGTGATATCGAGGCGGAAATCGCAGCAGCCGACCGCGACGGCGCCGACCGGCGCAAGGAAGCCCTGCTGCTGGTTGCCTTCAATCTCGCCAAACTCAACCTCCATATCACCTCCAGCAGGCGCATCCTCAACGATCTTCGCACTTTGAGGCGTTTGCTTCTGGCTGAGCGCAGTTTGCCATCGCAGGATTTGCCATCGCAGGAAGAAAAACGGGTTGCCGCAGCCGGCGGCACAGCGTAGCACTTAGAGGGGTGTGAAAAATCGCGGACCGAGTGTGGCAGAACCGCCACCGACAGAAGGTGTACTATTGCCTGCCAGGCCTTCGCAGGCACTCTTCCCCCAGTTGCAGAATTCAACGCCAAGTGTCCGATTTTACAGCGTTTTTCTCTTGACATAAATCTGCTAACAGCTTAACATGCTAGAGTTGTTGCGTCACCACGCAATAACACCTGAGCACGGTGGTTTGTGGGGGACCCCGGATGACTTTCCAGATCGGTGACAAAGTGGTCTATCCCAACCAGGGAATCGGGACCATAGAAAATATCAGCAGCCGTACCTTCGGATCTGCCTTCGAAAGATTCTATCTTCTGCGTTTGGGATGCAACAGCATGACTGTGCTGGTGCCTTTTTCCAACGCCGCCAATATCGGTCTAAGAAGGGTAACCAAGGACCGCGAGGTTGCACGCGTGCTCTCTTATCTTTCCAACGGCTGGTGCGAGATCAAGTCGGACTGGAAAGTGCGCTTCAAAGAGAATACCGAGCGCATGCAGAGCGGGGATTTGTTGCGGGCGGCCGAGGTACTCAAGAGCCTCCTGCAGCTCCACGTGGACAAGCCGCTCTCCTTCCGGGAAAAGAAGATGCTGGAACGCGCGCGGCACATGCTGGTGTCGGAGATCTCCATCGCGCGGGCGGTATCGGAGTTGCAAGCCAGCGGCGTGCTGGCGCGCGCATTGGCCAAAGCCGGACTGACGCTGCCCGCGAATTTGTAAACCACTATCGCCGCGAGGCGGGCAAGTGGTATGATGCCTCCCTGATGGGACGCGCGTGGTCCGGGTGAAAGAGAAAACGAACCTGGGCCGCGGAATCCACGTATCCATCAACGAAAGGCCCCTATGTTCTGCCATAATTGCGGTACTCAAGTCGCCGACGACGTCCAATTCTGCCCCAAATGCGGCCAGTCCGTTGCGGGGTCGCCTCTTGCAGCCAGCGCGACGCCGTCCGCGCCGTGGGTGCCTCGCGCCGGGATCAAGGCCGAAGGAGGCCGCTGGATCGGCGAGGGATTCGATCTGGTCAAGAAAGACCTGGGCAACTACATCCTGATCTCGCTGATTTTTTTTCTGCTCAACGGCGTGCCGCTGATTCAGGGGGCGCTGATCGCCGGCTTCCACATCTTCACCATGAAGAAGCTGATGGGGCGCAATGCGGAGTTCGGCGACCTGTTCAAAGGCTTCAACTTCTTTGTGCCGACGCTGGTCGCCTCGCTGCTGATCGGCATCTTCACCTTCGCGGGCACGCTGCTGTGCATTATCCCGGGGCTGGTAGTGGCGGCCATGTACAAGTTCACGTACCTGTTCATCGTGGATAAGCGGATGGATTTTTGGCCCGCCATGCAGGCCAGCCACGCCGTGGTGAAGAACGATTACTTCGGCTTCACCATGTTTCTGCTGCTGGCGTTCCTGGTGAACGTACTGGGATTCATCCTCTGCTTCGTGGGACTGCTGGTGACCATTCCGGTAACGTTCGCGGCCATCACGATTGCTTATAAGGAGCTGGTCGGGTTCGAGCCGCGCACCGTGGACGCGCTCTAGCCGTGGCATCGCGCGCATGGCTGCGCATCGCCGGCGCGGCGGCCGTGCTGGCCGTGCTGGTATGTGTCTCGGTACCCGCGGACCCCAAATTCCGCCTGTGCCCGTTCTACTGGCTGACGGGGCGCCCGTGCCCGCTGTGCGGCCTCACGCGCGGCCTCTTCGCTCTGGCCAAGGGCCATTGGAGCGCGGCGATTCATTTCAATGCGCTCACGCCCCTGGCCCTGGTGATGATCGTGTCGCTGTTCTGGAACCGCCCGTGGCGCGCGCGCCTATGGACGTTCGGCATCGCCGCCTTCGCCATCTACGGCGTCTGCCGCGCCGCGTTGGCCTGAGTAAGTAGGACAGGCCATCGCTTCGTGGTCTGTTGCAGAGGGCCTTCGGCCCACCCCGACAGACGACACAAACCGATCGTCTCCTACCTCGGCCTCACTCCACCTTGAATCTCACATCCGCCACCATCCCCGGCTTCACCGCCGGAAGCGTGCACTCGAACTCCACCACCACTTCTCCGCCGTTGATCGCCTTCACCGTGCCAGGTACTCCCGCGCTCTGCAAATCGGGGATGATCACCAGCGTCTGCTGCCCGGGCCGCAGCCGGCTCAAAACCACCGGCCCCGGCTCGACCACCACTTCCAGGGCGAACATGTCGGTGGCGATTTCGAACAAGTCTCCCTCAGCCGGCTTGCCCGGTTCTCCCTTGCGCTCGACCACCAGGCCGTCCACCGGCGACCGCACTTCGGCCGATTGCATATTGTTTTGCGCCGCCTCCAGATCCTGATTGCGTTCGACGAGGTTCTTCCGCGCGGCGCTCAGACTGTTTTGCAACGCAGTGAGCTGTTCGGCCGAAGCACGCGCGGCCTTGTCCATGATTTCCGCGTCCTGGCGTGCGTTCTCGAAATCGCGCTGCGCCTTTTCATAAGCCTGGCGCGAAGTGGCGCCCGCGCGGAAGAGCGTTTGCTGGCGGTCCCAAACCTGCTGCACGCGGTCGCGGCCCATCTGGGAGCGCTGCTGGTCGGCAGCCGCGCGGGACGATTCCATACGCGCCGCGGCCACGGCGGATTCGGCGCGCGCCACCTGGTCCTGCGCCGCGCTCACCGCGGCTTCGGCCGCGCCGCGGGCCAGATCCAGCCCGGAAGCGCCGATGTGCGCCAGCGCCTGGCCTTCGAAGACCTCCTGCCCCACGTCCACCAGGAAAGCATCCAGATCGCCGTCCATCCCGGCCTTCACCGGCACGATGTGCTGCGGGCGAATTTTGCCGGACACGGTTACTTCGCCGTTGCTCTCAAGCAGCGCCGCGCCGCTCTTGCGGATGGGCGCGGCCGGCGCGCGGTTCTTCCAATGCAACGAGAGAGCGCCGCCGCCGACCCCCAGCGCGATGGCCGCGATGGCCGCCAGCAGCCACTTGCCGGACAGGCGCGGGCCGGGCTTCTTACCGGTTGTATTGCGGTGTGATGCCACGCAGGTTGTTCCACACGCCGTCGCAGGCGGCCACCACATCGGCCGGCAGAGGCCCCTTGCCGAGTGCTTCCAAATTCTGCTCGAGCTGCTCCATGGTGGAAGCGCCCAGGATGATGCAATCGGTTGGCGTGTGATGCAAGATCCAGTTGAGCGAGAGATCGATCAGGCTGCGGCCGGCGCCCTCCGCGATGGCCTTCAACCGCTCCACCGCGTCGAAGTAGGCGGGGTGCCAGTAGCGGTCGAGGTAGAGCCGGTTGGCGTCGAAACGCGTGCCGGGAATCGGCCGCTCGTGACGGTGCTTGCCGGTGAGCAGACCGCCCGCCAGCGGATTGTAGACCACGGTGGCCACCTCGAACCGCTTGCACATGGCCTGATATTCCTGCTCGATGCCGCGCGCCAGCAGGTTGTACATGGGTTGCGAAACGTGCGGGGCCTGATAGCCGCGCCGCTCGGAAATCGAGTGGATCTCCACCACCTGCCAGGCGGCATAATTGGAAACCGCGGGGTAGCGCACTTTGCCGGCGCGCACCAGCCGGTCCATGGTCTCGAGCGTCTCTTCGATGGGCGTATTCCAATCGGGCGCGTGCAGGTAATAGAGGTCCAGGTAATCGGTTTGCAGCCGGCGCAGGCTTAAATCAATGGCCTTGAGAATGGCGGCGCGCGCGAGGCCCTCTTCATCGGCGCCGTCGCCCATCTTGAATCTGACTTTGCTGGCCAGCACCACGCTGTCGCGCCGGCCTTTCAGTGCGTTCCCCAGCATGGTTTCCGCCACGCCGGCGGAATACATGTTGGCGGTGTCGAAAAAGTTGATGCCCTGGTCGATCAGCCGGTCCACCAGCCGCGTGGAAAGAGCCTGGTCCGACTGCTTGCCGAAGGTCATCGTGCCATAGCAGCCTCGTGAAACGTTCAAGTCCGTGTGGGGAAGGGTTCGCATCTCCATCGCCCCATAGTATCGTAAGGCAGCGGTGCAGGCGCCCTCGCCGGCGCGCGGCCCCCGGTCGCGCTCTTGCATAGAACCAGACGCTACCGCAAAGCCGCCGTAGGCGTCCCTTGCTCCAGCGGATTCGGCAAATGGCGCTCGGCGTAATACCCCGGGTGCACGCGCAGCACGATCTGCGCCACCGGCCTTTCCAGAATCCGGAAATACGGCTGCGGGTTCAGGCCGATCCAAAAAGCCCAAACCACCAGCGGCGCAAACACCGCGATCTCGCGCCAGGAAAGATCTTTCAGCAAGCTGTTCTTTTCCTTCACGTCCCCCAGCATGGTCCGCTGGAAAAGCCACAGCAGGTAGGCCGCGCCCAGCGCGATTCCCACGCATCCCCAGAACGCCCAGTTGATGGACCTCTCATACGCGCCCTGCAAGATCGTGATTTCGCCGATGAAGCCGTTGAGCGGCGGCATCCCCATGGAACTCAGCGCCGCGATGCCGAAGACCAGGGTGAAGATCGGCATGATCTTCAGCAGGCCGCCATATTCGGAAATCTCGCGCGTGTGGCGCCGTTCGTACACGATGCCCACCACCAGGAAGAGCATGCCGGTGGAAATTCCGTGGTTGATCTGCTGGATGATGGAACCGGAAATCCCGAGGGGGTTGAGCGCAAAGATTCCCAGCGTGCAGAAGCCCAGGTGGCTCACCGAGGAATACGCCACCAGCTTCTTCCAATCCTTCTGCATCAGCGAAGCCAGCGCGCCGTATACGATGCCGATGATCGAGAGCACCGACATGACCGTGACCACGGTGGGATTCTTGGCGGCATCCGGCAGCAACGGCACCGAAAAACGCAGAAATCCGTACGTCCCCATTTTCAGCAGAACGCTGGCCAGGATGACGGAGCCGGCCGTGGGCGCCTCCACGTGCGCGTCGGGTAGCCAGGTGTGGAACGGGAACATGGGCACCTTCACGGCGAAGCCCACAAAGAAGGCCCAGAAGACCCACCATTGCACGGTGGAAGAAAGCTGCGTGCGCATCAGGTCGGCAATTTCAAAACTGTAAACCTGGAATTGGGAATAGTGCATGAAGTACAGGGTCAGGATGCCGAGAAACATCAGCACGCTGCCGGCCAAGGTGTAAATCATGAACTTGATGGCCGCGTAGCTGCGGCGCGGCCCGCCCCAGATGGCGATGATGAAGTACATGGGCACCAGCACGCTTTCCCAAAACACGAAGAACAACAGGAAATCGAGCGACATGAAAACGCCCAGCATGGCGGTCTGGAGCAGCAGGAAGAAGCTGTAGTATTCCTTGAGCCGCGTGTTGATGGCCGTCCAACTCGACAGGATGCTGATGAAGCCGAGCAGCGTGGTCAGCATGACCAGCAGCAGGCCGAGGCCGTCGATGCCCAGATGGTAATGCGCGCCCAGCGTGGGAATCCAGTCGGCTCGTTCGACGAACTGATAATCCTTGGTGTGGTCGAACTGGAAAACCAGCGGCAGCGAAATCAGGAATCCAATGAAGGACGCGATGTTGGCCCACCACTTGATGGCGCGCGCATTCGACGAGGGAATGCAAAGGAGAATCGCCATGCCCGCCAGGGGCGCAAAGAGAACAATCGAGAGGATATGATCCATAACGCTGCTTTGGATTAGCCCCTCATATTATCACCACTGCGGCTGGTTCTACCGCCCAACGCTCCACCCGGCGTCCAAAAAAGGGCCAGACGCATTCCCCCGCCGCCTGATTGGCGCCGGCCGTGGTCACCTGGTAGCGGTGCGTGCCGTCCGCGAGCATCTTCCGCGATCGGGATTACGGTCTGATGTCTGAGGGAAGCAAATGTATCGGAGGCTGAACTGGAGCGGCCAGGATCGCCCGAACTCTCGCTTTGAGAGTCTGTCCGTCGAACGGCTTGGGCAGGAATGGCAGATTGATATTCTGGCTGACGATTTCGCTCATGTCGGCGCCCGACATCACCAACACCCTGATTCCTGGCCGCTCTGCGAACAGATGCGCGCACAGATCGGTGCCGTTCAGCCGGGGCATCTGCACGTCCGTGATTACCAGGTCGATCGATCCGGGGTATTGGCGCGATAGTTCCAGCCCCTCGTGACCATCGGCGGCGGAAAGAACGAAATGCCCATCTTGCTGCATGAGCAAAGTGACTAGATTGCGGATGAGGGCGTCGTCATCGGCGACAAGGATAACGGAATGGCGTGCCCCCGGGGATCGCAGGTCGGGGAGACCGACAAGTGGATGAGTCCCGTCATGCTTCTGTCTGCCGGGATTTTCTGGAGTCATCTTGCGCCGCCCGCTGAGCCGCTACCTGGAAGAGGGATACGCACTGACCCTTGGCTTCAGTCCGCTCCGTTCGTCCGTGTTGCTCCGCACATTCACAATAACAAGTAAACGTCCTTCGGTCTGTTCAAAATTGTACACACGGCGCCTTGGTGGGGCATACTTTAGCTTGCCCTCGACGCGCTGCAAAGCCAACCCCACCGTCCGGATGTATCGCCATTCTGCATGCCGCAACACTAGAATCGCTTCGTCTCCTTGCTTTTCGTCCCTTGCTTTTCGTCCCAAAAGGTCCGATTATTAGAATTGCGGAGAATCTGCGCCACCACTTCTGAGGGGTGCTATGAATGAGAGCGTGAAGGACCTTTTGCAGCAGCATCCGTTCTGCCAGGGATTCTGGCCGGACCACATCGCGCGCCTGTCCGGGATGGCCAGCGAAGTCCATTTCGAAGGCGGGGAGCTGATCTTCCACGAAGGCGATCATTCCAGCTTGTTTTACCTTCTGATTTCCGGCAACGTGGCGTTAGAGGTAGTTGCGCCGGGCCGGCCGGTCCGGGTTTCCACCCTGGTGTCGGGCGAGGTCCTCGGATGGTCGTCGCTCACCGGCGACACGGGCAAGCAGTTCCAGGCCCGCGCTCTCGAAGAAGTGCATGCCCTGGCCTTCGATGGCACGCGCCTGCGCCACGCCTGCGAGCAGGACTACGCCTTCGGGTTCGCCTTGATGCGTGCCATCCTCACGGTGATGGCGGAGCGGCTGCACTCCATCCGGGTGCAGTTGCTGGACACATACACTCCGGTGGGAACCGGCAACTAACCTTTTCAGCGAGGAGCGCCGATGAATATCGGGGTGGTCCGGGAACGAGGTCCGTTTGACCGCAGGGTGGCTCTCACGCCGCCGGTGGTGCGCCGCCTGGCAGGCGCCGGCCACACGGTGTGGGTGGAATCGTGCGCCGGGGAAGGCGCCATGTTTCCGGATACCGCGTACATGCGCGCCGGCGCGCAGATTGCCTACTCGCCGGCGGAGGTGATCGGCCGCGCCGACCTGGTCACGAAAGTGTCGCGGCCCACGCCGGAAGAAATCCGCTATTGCCGGCCGGGCACGGCGGTGATGGCCTTCTACCACATGGCGGTGGCCGACCGGGACCTGCTGGACGCGCTGGCGGAGCACAGCCTCACGGCCATCGGCTGCGAGATCATCCAACTGGAGAACGGCCGGCGGCCGGTGCTGGCGGCCATCAGTGAAATCGCCGGCCAGATGACGGTCCCCATCGCCGCGCACTTGATGCGGTCGAGTTCAGGCGGCCGCGGCATCCTGCTGGGCGGCACGCCGGGAGTGCCGCCGGCGCGCGTGATGGTGCTGGGCGCGGGCGCGGTGGGCTCGGCCGCGGCCCGCAGCGCCGTGGCGGCCGGCGCGCGCGTAATGGCTTTCGATATCGCGCCCAGCAAGCTGCGCCGCATCATCGAACACGTGCGCGGAGTGGAGACTTGCCTGGCTGACGCGGACGCTATCGCCGAAGCGGTGGCCGGAGCCGACGTGGTGATCGGCGCGGTGCTGGTGGCGGGCACCCGCTCACCCCACGTGGTCACGCGCGCCATGGTCGAGACCATGCAGCCGGGGTCGGCCATCATCGACGTCTCCATCGACGAGGGCGGCTGCGTCGAAACCAGCCGGCCCACCACGCTGGCGCAACCCACCTTCGTCTACAAGGGCGTGACCCATTTCTGCGTTCCGAACTTCACCGCCGACCTGGGGCGCTCTTCCAGCGTGGCCATCGCCCAGGCCATGCTGCCTTATGTCTTGAACCTCGCCGACTGCGGCGTGGAGGAAGCCGTGGCCGCCTGTTCCGATCTGCAACGCGGCCTCTACACGCTGCGCGGGAGACGCCCATGACCAACGACTATCGTTCCCGCATCGTCTCCGCCGATGAGGCCGTCGCCCACGTGCGAAGCGGCCAGCGCGTCTATATCCACAACGGTTGCGCCGAGCCCATCGAGCTGGTGAAAGCCCTGACGCGCCGCGGCCCCGGCCTGCAGGACGTCGAGCTGATCCACATGGCCACCATGGGCATCGCCGATTACAGCCTGCCGGAGCACGAAGGCCACTTCCGCACCAACGCCCTGTTCATCGGCGGCAACGTGCGGCGCGCCATTCAGGAAGGCCGCGGCGATTACACGCCGGTTTTCCTGAGTGAAATCGAAGGCCTGTTCTCTTCCGGCGCCCTGTTGATCGATGTGGCGCTGCTGCAATGCACGCCGCCGGATAGTTACGGATTCATGAGCCTGGGGACGTCCATCGACGTGACCATAGCGGTGGCGCAATGCGCGCGGCACGTCATCGTGGAGATCAACGACCAGATGCCGCGCACCCTGGGCGACGCTTTCCTGCACGTCAGCCGCGTGGACGCCTTCATCGAAACTTCGCACCCGCTCTCCGAATACCCCCAGCATGAGGTGACCGAACAGCACCGCGCCATCGCGCGCAACGTGGCCGGCCTGATCCCCGACGGCGCCACCATTCAGACCGGCATCGGCGGAATCCCCGAAGCCACCCTGGCGCTGCTGGGGAACCATAAGGATCTGGGCATCCATTCCGAGATGGTGCCGGACGGCGCCATCGATCTGATCCGGGCGGGCGTGGTGAATGGCGAGCGAAAGACGCTGCACCCCAACAAAGTGATCGCCGGATTCGTGCTGGGGACCAAGCGCCTGTTCGATTTCATCGATAACAATCCGATGTTCGAGTTTCACCCGACGGCCTATTGCAACGACCCGCTGGTGATCGCGCGCAACGACCGCATGGTGGCCATCAACTCGGCCATCGAGGTGGATCTCACCGGGCAGGTCTGTTCCGACTCCATGGGCCAGACGGTTTATAGCGGCATCGGCGGCCAGGTGGATTTTCTGCGCGGCGCGGCGCGCGCCAAAGGCGGCGTGCCGATCATTGCGCTGCCGTCCACCGCCAAGCACGGTACGGTCTCCCGGATCGCCATGATGCTGCAACCCGGCGCCGGCGTAGTCACCTCACGCGGTGACGTCCACTACGTGGTGACAGAGCACGGCGTGGCCTATCTGCACGGCAAGACGCTGCGCCAGCGCGCCGAGGCGTTGATCCAGGTGGCCGATCCGAAGTTCCGCGGCGAGTTGGAAGCCTTCGCCATCGAATGGAAGTTGCTGAGCAGGGATCGTTCGGTGGTTCCGGTGTAGAGCCTGCCCAAGCCCGTCGGCGCCTGGCTGCATCCCACATCAGTTGCGGATCCGCTGCTCTGTGGGCAGACGCTTTCTCTGTCAACCTCACGATGTGAGTGACTCTTCACTCGGCTATCTATACTTTTCCTCCACGCCCCTGCGGTGAATCGTTCTTCCCTATTTCCCTTTCGCCGCCGAGCCGTCCGCCGACATCGCTGATTCGGTATACTGAATCCCGGTGAAATTTGAGCGCCGGCGGGCGAAATG
>JBEKQS010000185.1:0-11002 GCA_049519475.1 Bryobacteraceae bacterium
GCTGCTGTTTTCCTCATACCAAAGAGGTTAATACACTCTGCCTTGACACTCGCCGTGAAACATGCTGGCATATAGTTCGGATGTCATACTAAACCGCAGCCTGGGAGTTGCCCATGGCCCAATCCGTCGCCGCCACCGCATGGACCAAGCGTCCCCTTCGTCATCTCCTCGAGGATACGCAAACCTTCGTGACCATTGCCGAGCTGGCCACCTCCCGCGGCCTGATTACCGATCTCAGCGGAAGTAAGATCCTGGAACTGGCGCGATCGCTGGCGGAACATCCCCGCTTCCATGCGCTCAGCATCACTGACAATCCGGGCGGCCATGCCATGTTGAGCGCGGATACGATGGGGACCGACCTTCTGTACCGCGGCCAGGAGGTGATCATTCACCTATCCTGCAAAGACTGGAACCGCAACGCCCTGGAGAGTCACTGCTGGAAGATGGCCAGCGGAGGCTTTCGTAACGTCCTGGCTCTCTCGGGAGATTACCCCGTTACCGGCTACCACGGGCAGGCATCTCCGGTTTTCGATATCGACTCGGTGGGACTGCTGAAGCTGCTGTCCGAAACTCAAGGCGCCAACTTTTTTTCCGGCGCCGTGGTGACGAATTATAAGCGGCTGGAGCGCGAGGTGATGCCGCAGTATTTCAAACTCGCCAAGAAGATCCGAACCGGCGCCCGCTTCATCGTCAATCAGATCGGTTACGACGCCCGCAAAATGGACGAATTGCTCCAATACATGGCCTTGCACGGCCTGAAGGTCCCGGTGATGGCCAATGTTTTCGTACTCAGCGCACCCGCCGCCCGCTACTTCCACGCGGGAAAGATTCCGGGCGTCACGGTGACCGACGATCTGCTGGCCCTGGCGGAAAAGCATGCCGCCTCTCCCGACCGCGGCCGCGCCTTTTTTCTCGAATTTGCCGCAAAGCAATGCGCGGTCGCCCGGGGACTCGGATATCGCGGCATGTACCTGGGAGGCCATCTTCGCCTGGAAGACTACGAAAAAATCTTCCGCCTCCTGGATGCCTTCGGGCCAGACGATTGGCGGGAGTTCGCGCGCGAGATCGGTTTTTCTCAACCTGGCGAATTTTATTATTTCGAACCGGATCCGAAGACCGGCCTGTGTTCCACTCAAGTCAACCGGGAATACCTGCGGAGTAAGCAGCAGCCTCCGGCAGCTCCCCTGGCGTATGCGGCCAACCGGCAGATCCATGATGTGGCATTCGAAGAAGGCAGCGCCGGTTTTCGAACGGGAAAGGCCTTCTATCAAATCGTCGAGCGCTCTCCCAAACTGGCGCGTGTTTTTCATGGCGCCGAGCAGGCGCTGAAAATGCTCTCGTTCGACTGCCGCGATTGCGGCGATTGTTCGCTGCCGGAAATCGCCTACCTGTGCCCCGAATCGCAGTGCGCCAAGAATCAGCGTAATGGGCCGTGCGGCGGCACCGAGCAGGGCCTTTGCGAAGTCGGCGACAAGGAATGCATCTGGGCGCGTGCGTATGACCGCCTCAAAGCTTATGGAGAAGAGGAGCGCATGGTCGAAGGGCCGGTCGTTTTCAAGAATGGCGCGCTCCAGGGAACCAGCGCCTGGGCCAATGCCTTTCTGGGCCGCGATCATCGCGGCAAGACTCCGAGTTCATCATGAATCCACAAGGTCTGAATCGGCCGTTCTACGTCATCGGTGAGAACATCCACACCACGCGCTCGGTCCTGCGCGAGGGAAAACTGGTGGTGACATCCCCCAGTGGAGAGGAAGCCGTCCGCTACACGACCACCGCCGGAGAGACGCGCTATCTCCCCATACCGGAAGAATTCAAAAGCCGCCAGGACTATCAGGAGGGGAAGGTCAAGCACGTCATGATGGCGGTTCGCGCGGGCATGTCCGGCGTGGAGTCCGCTGCCGGGTCCGGTGCCGGCGAGGCGATCACCTATCTGCGAACCTTGGTCGAAAAGCAGGTGAGAGCAGGCGCGGATTTCCTGGATCTCAACGTCGACGAACTGTCGTGGAACCGGGACGAGCAAAAGGCGGCGATGGACTGGCTGGTGCGCGCGCTGGAGCCCCTGTCACCAGTGCCGCTCTCGATCGACTCCTCCAACCAGGAGATTCTGTTGACCGGCATCCAGGCCTGCGCGGGGAGAGCGGGAAAGCCATTGCTCAACTCCGCCTCTCTGGAGCGCATTGACGCGCTGGATATCGCCAGGCATTATGAACTGCCCGTGGTGGTGACCGCGGCAGGCAGTAGCGGTATGCCCCGGAACGCAGAAGACCGTGTGAATCACGCTTCGCAGATGGTGGAGGCAGCGCTGGCCAAAGGCATCCCCCTGGAGCGCATGTTCGTCGATGCGCTGGTGTTTCCCATCTCCGTGGATGGTCAGTTTGTGATTCAATGCCTGGACGCGTTTCGGCAACTGCGCGCGAAATATGGAGAGCGTATCCACCTGACGGGCGGCCTCAGCAACGTCTCTTTCGGGATGCCGTGCCGGAAGTTGATCAACGAAGTGTTCATCAACCTGGCCGTTGAGGCGGGAGCCGACAGCGGGATTGTGGACCCCGTGGCGAGCAACCTGAACCGCATCTTCCTGGCCGACAAACAGTCCCGCCCGTACCAGCTTGCACTAGAGATGTTGTTGGGCCGCGACCCCGGTTGCGTGAACTATCTGGAGGCTTACCGCGACGGGGAGCTGGAGCTGGCGGCAGTGTAATTCGATTCTGCCAGCATCAACATTTGTGGAGAGCGGGCCTTCGGCCCGCAACGCCGGCTGAAAGCCGGCGGCAGCCAGGATTGGCTGCCCCACAGATCAGAGCCGCAACCGAACGACCGAAGAAAAGACTTCAACGCGGAGGCGCCGAGGCGCGGAGACAGGCAAAGAACAAGAACCAAAACAGGGAGTGAGCGGAAGCGGAGGACGCGGAGAAATCTTCGCAGGGGGAGAAGAATTCAAAGGGACGTAATACGATTAGTGCAGAATGGTCACCAGAATCAAAAACTATGCGGCATTGGGCTGGGAAGCCTGCTCCACATCCAGAGGCTTAGTCGTTATTCTGAGGCACCCGCTCATTCGTCGCGGTGCACGTCAGCGAGCGAGAAGGCGGGGATACAGACGGTGATGTAGTCGGCGCCGGCGGGTTCGGGGGTGGAGAAGCGGACCCACTCGCCGGGCTCGGTGTCGACACCCTGGCCGGGTAGCACGTCGAAGGCCCCGTCGGAGTGCTCGACGTGGAGCAGGCCGGCGAGCACGAGGCGATATTCGTGGTAGTCGGCGTATTGTCCGAGGCCCACCCATCCCGGGGGCGACGGCACGCGGGTGATGGAGAGCGAGGCCTCGCCGGTGTTGACCCGACCGACGAACTCTTGGGCGACCTTGGTGATGTTACCGACGCAGGGAATGATGGTGGGAGAGGCGATCAACTTGGGCATGGCTTCCTCCTGCAAGACTGCTTGCAACGCATCTGGTTCAATGCGGCTTCAAAAAAGAGTGAACAGGCATGATATCACGCGAGCACGAGGGAAACTCCGCCGTGCTGCTTGCCGGCCGGCCTCACGGTAATTTCAACGTCCTGGCCGAGCGAGGTCAGAAAGTCCATGAGCCGCTCGACGGAGAAGTTGCCGGACTGCCCGCGCATCAGACCGGAAACATGCGGCTGCCGGATGCCCAGAATCGCACCAGCCCTTGCCTGTGTGAGTCCTCGATCCTTGATCAGCCGGTAGATTTGGAGCGTGAGGCGGGCCTTGAGTTGCTCCCGTTCAGGGTTCGGAAAGCCGAGGTCGGCAAAAACGTTGCCGCTACCCTCTTCGACCCGGATGGTGTTGTTCTTCTTCATCTCAGTTGTGCCTCTCTCTATAGTTCCCGAATTGCCCTAGCACAAGGTCGTCATGAATGTTTGTAGACCTGACCACGGGTATCAACGGTGAGGATGCAGATCACTTTGGCTTCGCGATCCACGGTGAACAGGATGCGCTGACCCGGAAATTCACAGGTCGCGTTCGCGCTCGTATTGGGCGAGAGGCTTCACCCGACCCGACGCGAGATCTGCGAGACCACGATCCAGGGAGGCGAGCGCCTCTGGGTCGAGCGGCGGCCCGTCCTCATCAGCGGCGTCGCGGAGGTCCTGAAGCCACACGTGCGCGAGTTCCGCTTGATCTTCCGGCAACTCATCGACGAGTTGGTGCAGCGCTTCGCGTGTCGTCATGCGCGGACCTCCATCCCTTCCATCATAACTCCGGCGCTACCGCTTGCCGCCGATCGACAGGATCAGGTTGAGCACCAGCGCCAGCAGCGTGCCGAGGGCGATGCCGGCGATGTTCACGCCGTCGACGGTCAGGCCTGTTACGCCCAGGCCGGTGGCGGCAATCAGCGAGGCGCCGGCCACCACCAGGTTGCGGGGTTCGGAGAAATCCACATTGGCTTGCATCCAGATGCGCACGCCCATGACCGCAATCAGCCCGTACAGGATCAGCGTGACGCCGCCAAGCACCGGGTTGGGGATGGACTGGATGAGCGCGCCGAATTTGGGGCAGAGGCCGAGCAGAATGGCGATGGAGGCGGCCATCACGAAGTTGCTGATGCTATAGACGCGGGTGATGGCCATCACGCCCATGTTCTCGGCGTAGGTGGTTTGCGGCGTGCCACCGCCGAGCGCGGAGACCATGGTGGCTACGGCGTCGCCGAGATAGGCGCGGCCGAGGTACGGGTTGAGGTCGCGGCCCATGTAACCGGAGATGGCGGCGATGTGGCCTTTGTTCTCGGCCACCAGGACCACGAAGATGGGGGCGATGGCCAGCAGCGCCTTGGCACTGAACGCGGGCGTCTGGAATGGCGGCAGACCAAGCCACGCGGCGCTCTGAATGTGCGCGATGGCCTTCGAATCGACCACGCCGCAGAGCATCGAGAGGACGTAACCGGCGATGACGCCGATCAGGATGGGCAGCAGGCGCAGGAAGCCTTTGAAGTGGATGGCTACCAGCGCGGCGGTGAGGAACGTGGCGGCGGCAATGGCCAGGCGTATGGCATCGGCGGATGTGGCGATGGTCATGTGCGCGTTGGTCGAGTTGGTGACGGCGGAGGATGCCAGGTTGAGACCGATCAGCGCCACCACGCTTCCGGTGACCACGGGCGGCATCAGGCGGTCGATCCAACGCGAGCCCCAGCGAATGGTGGCCAGCGCGGCGATGCCGTAGAGCGAAGCGGCGCCCAAGATGCCGCAGAGAGCGTACGGAATTCGGGAGGCGTCTCCACCGGTGACGGCCAGCACCGGGCCGATGAAGGCGAAGCTCGACCCGAGGTAACTGGGGACCTTGAAGCCGGTGATCAGAATAAAAATCAGCGTGCCGATGCCGGAAAAGAACAGCGCCACCTGGGGATTGAAGCCCATCAGGATGGGCGCCAGCACGGTGGCGCCGAACATGGCGACCACGTGCTGCATGCCCATTGGAACCAGGCGCACGAGCGGGATTCGGTCTTCCGGATAAAGGATCATGCCAGCGCAATTTTCTCGGCGGTCAGCGGCATGGAATGAAGCCGCACGCCGACGGCGTCCTCAATGGCGTTGGCCACCATGGCAGCCGCGGGAATCATGGTATGCTCACCCATGCCGCGCGCGCCAAAGGGGCCGTCGGGCTGGGCGGTTTCGATGATGATGGGGATCACTTCGCCAGGGATGTCGAGCGCGGTGGGGATTTTGTAGTCGGAGAAATTGGCGTTTAGCAGGCGGCCCTTTTCGTCGAAACGCATGTCCTCGTAGAGCGCGGTGGCGAGACCTTGCAGCAGGCCGCCGGTGATTTGCCCGTTGACGAGGTCGGGATTGATGGCCTTGCCGACATCCACGGCGAGCGCGGCTTTGAGAACGGTGGCCTTGCCGGTTTCCCGGTCGATTTCGAGGACGATGCCGCCGGCGCCGGTGGTATAGTGCACGTTGGGGTGGCCGCCCTGGCCGGTTTCGGGGTCGCTTTCGGACGAGGAAAATTCGGGCATGAACATGCCGCGGCCCATGATGGGACCACCCTTGAAGGTGTGGTCCGGCACCTGGATTCCAGAGATCACGAAGTCGCGAAGAGGCAGTTCCCAGCCGGGACGGAAACGGCTCTTGACCTTTTCGTCTTCGAGGTACAGCGAGTCTCGATCGATGCCGCAGGCGCGCTCTACCAGGGCGAAGATCTGCTCGCGCGCGTCCGTGGCGGCGTTCTTGACGGCGTTGCCGCAGCCCCATGTGACGTGCGACGCGACGGTTTGCCACTCGTAGGGGTTGCGATCGGTATCGGGGGTTTCGACGCGAATCTTGGACACGGGCACGGTGAGGATCTCGGAAGCGATCTGCGCCATGGCGGTGAGAAGCCCCTGGCCGATCTCCATGCCGGAGATCAGGATGTTGAGGCTGGCGTCTTCATTGAACTTCAGAAAGGCCGACGACGACGCGTTGGGCGGCATGGCGGGCGCCTTCCAGAAGAGCACCAGGCTTTTGCCGATGGCCTTGTGCGGATCTTCAGAGTGTTCGCGCGTGCCCCAACCGATGGCCGCGGCGGTGCGATCGATGGCCTCCTCGAGACCGTTGGGATTCATCCGCGCGCCGTAGGCCAGGGTGTCGCCTTCGCGAATGACGTTCTTGCGGCGGAAGGCAACCGGGTCCATGTTTATGGCTTGGGCGGCGCGGGTGATGTGCGATTCCAGCCCGAAAAAGAACTCGGAATAACCGAACCCGCGGTAGGGTCCGCCGGGCGGAAGGTTGGTGTAGCAGCAGACCGAATCGATGGAGACGTTATCGATGCGATACGGGCCGGTGGCGGAAAGGCCCACGGCGTTCACCACGTTGGCGCCGTATTCCACGTAAGCGCCGGCGTCCCAGTAGAGCTTGTGTTCGAGCGCGGTGATGGAGCCGTCGCGCCTGACGCCGAGCTTCAACTTGGCCACCACGCCCTGGCGCTGGTAGGTGTTGTAGAACTCCTGGGCGCGCGACCACATCACTTTGACGGGCTGGCCCTTGACGGCGGTGGCCAGAGCGGCTGCGAGGATTTCGCACGAGACGCCGGCTTTCCCGCCGAAGCCGCCGCCCACGTAGGGCGTGACCACGCGCACATCTTTGTGCGAGAGACCGAGCGGGGCCAGCGCCTGGGCGAACAGATTGCGCTGGGTGAAGGGAGACTGCGACGCGGACCACACGGTGAGGCGGCCGGCGGCGTCGAAGAGGCCGGTCATGGAGTGCAGCTCGATGGCGCAGTGCGCGTAGCGCGGCACGCGGTAGGTGTCTTCGAGGACGACGTCGGCCTCGCGGAACCCCTCGACAATCGAGCCTTTGCGGATCTTGCGCCAGTGGGCGATATTGGTTGCGGCGCGCGGGAAGAACCAGGGGACGTGCGGGTAAGCGCCGAGATCGGGGTGCAGCAGCGCGGCGTCCGGCTGGAGGGCCTCGACCGGGTCGAGAACGATTGGCAGCGGCTCGTATTCCACCTGGACCAGGGCAGCGGCGCGGGCGGCGATTTTTGCGTCGCAGGCGATGACGCCGGCCACTTGTTCGCCGACGAAACGCACGCGGTCTTGCGCAAAAATGTGGCGATCCTGCATGTAGAGGCCGAAGCGGTAAGGGAAGTCCTTGCCGGTGACGACGCGGACCACGCCGGGCAGGTTTTCGGCGGCGCGGGTGTCGATACTCAGGATGCGGGCGTGAGCGTGCGGGCTTTCGACGATGCAGGCGTGGAGCAGGCCGGGACCGAATTCCAGATCGTCGGCGAAACGCGCGGCGCCGGTGACTTTTTCCCAGCCGTCGACGCGTTGGGCGGAATGGCCGACTACTTTGGTGTCGAGGGAAGCTCCGACCAGGGGTTCGAGCTCAATCATGCGCGGCTCCTTGTGGCGGAATCAGTGGGGCAGACCCCCTGGTCTGCGCGGGTCCCCCTGGACCCGCTCTTCTCTTCGTCAGCCACGACAAGCCGGCCAGGGGGCCGGCTGCGGACGAGGGCGTCCGCCCTACAGGCGGCTTCGATGCCTTCGATGATGGGGGTGTAGCCGGTGCATCGGCAGAGGTTGCCGGCGATGGCTTGCTGGATCTCCTGGCGGGTGGGGTGGGGGTTCGAGCGAAGCAGTTCGGTAGCCGAAAGCACCACGCCGGGAGCGCAGAACCCGCACTGGAACGAATTGTGCCTGGCCAGCTCGTGCAGCAAGGGGCCGGGATCTTGAGCGATTCCTTCCAGGGTAACGATGTCGCAGCCGTCGGCCTCGGCGGCCAGTACCAGACAACTGCGGACGGTGCGGCCATCGAGGAAGACGGTGCAGGTGCCGCAATCGCCGCGGTCGCAACCGGTCTTGGGGCTCTTGATGCCGAGCCGGTCGCGGAGGACTTCGAGTAGCGTATCGGCGGTCGCGACCTCCAGCTCGCGATCGACGCCGTTGAGCCGGAAACGGATCGGAACCTTTTTCATATGACACTCTCCCCTAACGCCGGCCCGGCGCCGGCCATGCGCTCGACGGCGGCGCGGAGGCCGCGTTCGAGCATGACCTTGGCCATGAGCGTACGGTATTCCTTGGAGGCCCGGATGTCGGTGATGGGGTGGATCTCCCGGGAAACCAGATCCTGGGCCTGGTGGATCAGGTCGCCGGAAAGGTCGCGGCCGTTGAGCAGGCGTTCGATGCGCGTGGCGCGGGCCGGCGCGGGGGCGACGGCGCAGAACGCGATGCGGTACTCGCGGTCCTCAAGCGCGAGAACGCCGACGCCGACCTGCGCCAGGTCCTCGCCGCGGTAACGGCCGAGTTTGACATAGCACGCGCCATTCTTGCGATCGGGCAGGGGGATGCGCAGGCCGGAGACGATTTCGCCGGCGCGGATGGCAGTCTGTCTGGCGCCCAGGAACCAGCGCGCCACGGGAATCTGCCGCTGAGCCTCGGGGCCTTCCACCAGCACGCTGGCTTCATACGCCAGCAGGGCGGGTGCGCTATCGAGACACGGCACGGCTGAGCAGATGTTGCCCACCAGGGTGGCGCGGTTGCGCACTCCCACGGAGGCCACCGTGCGGGAGCACTCCCACAGCAACGGAAGCCGGCCGCGAACCACGGCGGATTCCAGCAGCTCCGTGAACGTAACGCAAGCGCCCACCAGCAGGCTGCCGTCGCTCGATTCCAGGCTGTGCAGCTCGCGAATCCCCTTGACGTCCACCACCGCGGACGGCGCGCGCAAACCTTCCTTCATCCAGACCAGGAGGTCGGTGCCACCCGCCAGCACCGACGCATTCTTGCCGTCGCGGGAGAGAATCCCGATGGCTTCGGGCAGCGATTTCGGCTTGTGGTACTCGAACTCGCAGGTAATCGGCATGAGGCCTCCTGATTGAGGGCGAAAACCACTCCCTTACGGTCGTGGCTCGCTGCTTAAAGGTAGTGGCTCGCGGCCTAAAGGTCGTGGCTCGGTTGGCTTCCAGGCGACAATGCGGCACATGGAAGATTCCAGTTCGATGCCTTTGAGCGGGAATGCGCCGATCCAGCAGCGCTGGTTGCCGAGAGCTTCGATTTCGCCGCCCACGTTTTCGGCGTGCACGATTCTCTTGGGGAACAACTTGATGTGCATCACCTGGTAATAGATTTCCAGGGGGAACATTTCGTCCCAGTGCTGGCCGGTGCGTTCGAAAAGCTTGCGGTCGGCTTCGGCAAAGAGCTTGGGATGCCAGCCGCGGATGATGGTGTTCATGGGATGGTCGGCGCTGCCGCAATCCAGGCCGAGCCACTTGAACTTCATCTCTTCGCACCATATGTGAAAGTCGGGACCGGGACCGGGGTGCTTGCAGAAGTAGCGCAGCTCGTCGCACTCGGGCTGGTCCCAGGCGTAGCGGTGGAAGCCGGTATTGATGATGAGGATGTCGCCGGGGTGGATGTCGGCCTTGCGCATGAGCATCTCGGGCGAGTAGAGATCGTAATCGTCGAGGTCGCCGGAAAGGTCGACCACCACGCCGGGGCCGACCCACTCCTCCATGGGCACGTTGCCGATGGAGCGGCCGCAGGCATGGAAGTGGATCTCGCCATCCATGTGCGTGCCCACATGGTTGCTGGTCTGGATGATCTGGCCGTTGGCGCCCTGGCCCATGTGCGCGCCGGCGATGCGCTTGAAGTATTGCACCGAGAGCGGCATGTAGCTGGGCCACGGCGGGGTGTGCACGCTGAGGCGCTGGGTGAGGTCGTAGAGGCGGACCTTGGACATGTAGTCCAGGAAGTCGGCGGTTTTCGAATCGGTGGTCATAGGGTCTCCTGTGTCGAGTCGGGCTTTGCTACGCGAGCAAGGCCGAGCATGGCGTCTTCGAAGGGCTTCAATGGAGCGGCGACGATTCCGGCGCCTACCTGGCCAATACCGGCCTGCTTGTGGGCGACGCCGGTATCGATCACGGGCAGGATATTGCGCTCGATCACTTTGCGGATATCGATGCCGGTGGGAGTGCCGCGGAAATCGAGAGCCGGAATCTGGTAGACGTTGTTCTCGGCGGCGGTAATCTCATACATCCGCCGGGTGTAGCGCAGGGCGTCGGAAGCCGCGCCGCCCACGAACTGCACGATAGCGGGCGAAGCGGCGATGGCGAATCCTCCCAATCCGTTGGTTTCGGTGATGGCACTGTCGCCGATGTCGGGGTTGGCGTCGTCCTTGGTGAACCCCGGGAAGTAGAGCGCATCGGGCACGGGCGCGGGGCCGGTGAACCAGGCATTGCCTGTGCCGGCGAGCTGGATTCCGAAGTCGGTTCCATTGCGCGCCATGGCGACCACGATGCTGCTGCCCGGGTTGCCGCGCGCGGCGTCCAGCGTGGCTTTGGAAGCGGCCATGGAGAGATTGAGAAAGAAGTGATCGTTGCCGTTGAGGAATTCGAGGACCTGGGCGGCCTGCTCGGAATCGGGCGCGGTGCGGACCACGGCGGGAGCGAGTTGACGGAAGAGCAGCGAGGTGGCGGCGCGGTTGCGGTTGTGGACTTCGTCGCCCATGTGGAGCGCCTGGGCGATGATGTTCTTGAGATCGATGCGGCCGAGTTTTTCGATGGCGCGGGC
>JBEKQS010000186.1:0-10917 GCA_049519475.1 Bryobacteraceae bacterium
GGGGTTCTCCTGTTTGAGATTTCTGAGCCGGTTCGCGAAAACCGGTCTCGGCATTGTAGCTCTCAGGAGAACCCTTCGTCATCTCAGGCCTTATACATTCAAACAGACGCTTTGGTCTGTCACCGCGGCGATCTCAGCGATTGTTTCCCGCCTCTTACGCTCGCGGATCTGAAAGCCGCAGGCGACTTCCTCAAGTGATGCCGGACCGGGCCGATAAGTTCGCTATGGACATTCTGTCAATCGCGCAACAAGGCTTGAGCCGGGCCCAGGGAGAGCTGGAAAAATCGGCCCAAAGCATCGCCGGCGCCGGATTGCCGCAAGCCCAGCCGCCACCCGGAGATTCGCTCAGCCTGAGCGATCGAATGGTCTCGCTGATGCAGGCCAGGAACGATTTTGAAGCCAGCCTGAAGCTGGCCCACGCCGGCGACGAGCTCTCCAGAAAGACCCTCGATTTGCTGGCATGAAAGCGCCGGCTACGGCTCCAGCACGTCGTGCCAATAGCTGATGAGCGCGCGCTTCGGCTGCTTCGGTAGCGTCACGCTGAGATTGTCCACCGCGCGTTGGAAGCGCTCCAAAGCCGCCAGCGATTGCGGCCTGGAGGCCGGCCTTACTGCACCGGCAGCAGCAGCGTGTTGCTGTTCACGCCGTTGACCACCAGTTGGAAGTTCGAGCTGGCGCCGGAGGGCACGGTGTTGTCCAGACGGAACTGCACGGCATCGATACCGATATTTCCCGGGAGTGCGTACGCGCTCTCCACCGTCAGCGTGCTTGCGCCTACCTGCACCGAAACCGCATCGACCACCGCGTACGGCGGCGTCGCCGGCACGGGAAATCCAAAGGGCCGTACGGGGGTGGTGGGTCCGAAGCCGGTTCCGTAGACCGTCAGCAACTCTCCTATGGCGGCCGGCGCATCGGGCGTTACCAGAGTACCGTCCGCATGCAGTGCCAGGGCGTAGGACTGGCCGCCCAAATTCATGGGGAACAGCCCCGGCGCGTTGCGCGCGATCAGGAAGTTCGCGCTCACATCCGGCATGCCTTGCGGACTCACGGTGATGGTTTGCTGGCCCGGCGCCAGGTCCGGCGGCACTTGCAGATTGATTTGCGCCGGCGAAGCGAAGTACAGCGGCAGATAATTGGTGCCGATATGCACCATCGTGCCGGCCAGCGTCTGCACCAGCGGGCTGGACGGTCCGATGGCCGCGGTGGAAGCCAGGTTGACGCCGAAGATGGAAGCCACTGAGCCGGCCGCCACGGTCTGTTGCGGTGTGACGCCCGCGGCGTTGCTCAGAGCGGGCGACGAGATATACGGTACCGCGTTGAGCTGCGCCACCACGTTGCGCGGAACGGTCATGGTCAGTGTGCCGGATGGCACCGTTCCCGACAGATCGCCGGTCCAGTTGGCGAATTTATAGCCGGGTCGCGGCGTCACTGCCACGCTCACTGGTGTCTGCGAATCGTAGAACCCATCCGGTGAGCCGGGCAGCATGCTCCACTGCGCGCCGGTGGACGGGTTGGCCGTCGCCGTGAGGAGGTTCATCAAATGATACGTCGCGTTGATCGTGGTTGTGGCGTTGTTTAGCGCGGCCACCCAATCGCCAGGAACCGTAGAACCGCCGTTAGTGGACCAGCCCAGGAAATCCTGGCGCGAGCCAGCTCCCTGCGGAACCGATGCGGGCGCGTTCACATCCACCTGCGTGCCCGCCGGGCGCAACACACTGCAAGGCGTTGTGCAGGCGGCGCCATCCACCGTCACTGCCAAACCGGCTACCGTGCTGTTCACCGTCAGGCGCGATTGCCCGGTGTAGATGGCCACGAAGCCGATACCCAATGCCTGCGACCCCGCGGGCATCGTCAGGCTGCGGCTGGCCGAGGCCGTGCCATCGTCCCACTTGGAGAATGACCAGACGCCGCCCTGCGCGTCGGTCTGTTGCAAAGGCGCTTGTAGCGTGTGCGTAGTTCCGATTCCCCAGATGAAGGCATAAGGGGGCGGCAGCGTCTGGCCGTCGATGGTGAGATTCAATCCCCCCGGCATGGTCGTGAAACTGGCGCGCGCGCCGGGCGTATAGTTGGCCGTAATGGTTTCGGGATACGGATTAATACCCACCGTGTAGGCATGGCTCAACGCTCCCCCGTCGCTCCACGACGTGAAGACCCAAGGCTGAAATAAGTTGTCGTTTTGGGTCGCCAATGCGGCAATGCTATGGACGGTGCCTTCACCCCATTGCAGGCTGGCCGGAATTTCGAGCAGGACGCCGTCCGCATACAGTTTCATATACAGGTTCGCAGGATTGGTGGCGAGGTTGATGGTCTTGGCCGGAACAAAGATGGGATAGACCGTCATGGGGGCGTTCAGCGTGATCGTATCCTGGAACCCCACGATTGTCTGGTTAGGGCCCGCGCGCCATCCGCCGAAGATCCAACCGTTGTTTGGAAAGGCCTGCAGAACGATGCTGGCGCCCGGCGCTTGCCAGGAACTCGTGTCGGATGAAATGGGCGTACCGTTCATCATAATGATGCCGGGCGATGCGGCACAGGAGGCGGGATCGCTGCAAGAAAAATATTGGATGCCGAACTTATATAGCGTGGTGAAGTTGGCGACGTACTGCTGGAGGCTGGGATCGGCCGTGACCGTCAGGGTGCTTGATGCGGACGCCCCCGCCTCCGACGCTGCCGTCCCGGTCCATGACCAGCCCGCGAAGGTGTACTGTATCGAAAGCCCCGCGTTGTAAGATAAGCCGCCGTATCCCTGCGGGACGGTCAGCGTGTGTTTGCTGCCAATCGGCCAGAACGCGCTCATGGCGTGGGCGTACACGCCGCCGTCCACGATGAACTCGGGGCCGTCCGGCGAGCACAACACTTCAGTCAAAGTGGTCGGGACCTGCGCCTGAGTGGGCGGCGCCATCGCCACCATGAGCGCAATGAATAGGGTAACGGGCACGAATTTCGACAGAGAATTCTTCATGGCCAAAGGCTCCGGAAGGCCGCCGAAGCGGTCGTCAAAGGTCGCAGCTTTCCTATTTCCCACGCGTGAAGTATAGGCATAAATCCGCGCAAATACACGACTAACTTTGGTAATGCGCTAGTTACTAGCTATTTCGATCATTGATTCCGCGACGCCGCGGCCCTTTAATCAAATCGGTTGAAGACCCATATGATGCGCTGCAACGGATTCCCAATTCTAATTGCGCTCGCTGCTTTGGCGAGCGTTGCGATGCCCTGTCACGCCGCCGGTTTCGGGACTGTGGCGGCCATTGCCGGCGAGGCTGCCGATATTGCCCTCGATGAAACGCGCGGCGTGGTGTACGTCGCGAACTTCACGGGGAGCCGTATCGACGTCATGTCAACGGCAACAGGTACGATTCAGAAATCCATCAGCGTGCTCCCGTGGCCCGGCTCGCTGGCGCTCTCCCCGGACGCTCAATACCTCCTGGTCACGCACTATGGCCAGGGGTTTACGAGGCCCGGCGATTTTAACGGCCTGACGCTGCTCCACCTGACCGATAATTCGCAGCAGACGTTCATCACCGGGGACCCTCCGCTGGCCGCGGCATTCTATAACAACCAGGCCAGCGGCCCGGGGAAAGTGCTGTTCATCACTACAACGGCCTTCTACACCATGGACCCGACAAATGCCGTGGTATCTCCGTTAATCACGATCGCGAACGTTTCAGAGACCTTGCCGGTTCCGGTCCCGACGTGGCCCAGCCAGATCGTGCAGGCGGAAATGGCGACCTCCGGTGACAGGTTCAGCATCTGGGGCATTGCTAGCGCCCAGACCCCTAGTCAGTTGATCTTCAAGTTCGACAGCCGGACGGGCCAGATCATCGCCGGTCTCTACACATCCACGCCTCTTCTGCTACCACGTGTCAGCGTCTCGGCCGATGGCACCTACGGCATGGTCGGTTACTGGCTGCTTACGAGCTCCTATGCGCCGGCCTTCCCGTTCGTGATGCTCGGACGCTACCCGAACGCGCTCACCTCGACCGCCGTCGCCGGTCACGCAATCGACTCCACAAACAGCCTCATATACATGCAGGTCCCCGATGCAAACCAACCAACTGGCCCACCATTTACCTCCACGACCACGTCGGCGGGTTCGACGCCCTCCGCCAGCCCGCCGACACTTTCCATCATGGACGCGGACAACCTCACGGTTCGCGATCGAATCCTGATTCCACAGAATATGGTGGGGCGTGCGGTGCTGAACGCCGCGAAGACCGTGCTGTATGCCATTTCCGACAGCGGCGTCATGACGCTGCCGGTAGGAACTTTGAACCAGCAACATCGCGTGTTGGCGGCGCAGGAAGATTTGCTGGTGCAGACCAATTTCTGCGACCGGTCGTCGACAACCCAAAGTCTGACCATCACCGACCCAGGCGGCGGTAATACCGATTTCACGGTGACTTCGAGCAGCAGTGGCGTGCAGGTTGTGCCATCCTCCGGCACGACTCCTGCCACAGTGCAGGTAGTGGTGAACCCTTCGGCCTTCGAAACGCTCGGAACCAGCGTCGTTACGCTGACGCTAACCTCTAATTCGGCTATCAACATCCCGCGGCCGGTGCGGGTGCTGGTGAACAACCCGGATGTAAACCAGCGCGGCACCATTGTGGACGTGCCGGGGGTTTTGACCGACATCCTGCCGGATTCCGCGCGAAATCGCTATTACGTCATACGTCAGGATCTAAATCAGTTGCTGATCTTCGACGGCACATCGAACCAAAAGATCACGGCGCTCCGGACGGCGACCACCCCCACGATGATGTCGCTCACCAACGACCAGAATTACCTGGTGGTGGGACATGACAATTCGGAATTGGCCACCGTTTATGACCTGAACCAGTTGCAGCAGGAGCCGCCGGTGGTTCTTCCGTTCGGACACTTCGCGCGCTCTATCGCGGCGTCGAACGGCGACTTCCTGACGGTCGTGCGCGAGGAAGGCCAAACCTGCCCGCCCCCCGCCTGCATCGACGTCATCAGCTTTACGCAGCTCAACCAGCCTCCGGGCTTCCCGTTTCGTGCTGCGTCCCCCCCCACCTCCTTAGGTATTTTCAATAACAGCGGGAAAGACATATCGCCCGATGCCGTGCTGGCTCCGTCTCCCAATGGCAGTTCGATCCTAGTCGCTGAACCGAACGGAACGGTGATGCTCTACTCCGCCGACAACAACACTTATCAAGGCCGGCAGGATCTCACTGCACTCAGCGGCGGGTACGCGGCCTCCGCATACGATACCTACGTGGTCGGCAACAACGTATTTGACGCTTCGCTCGTGCCCATAGGGGCTATGAACGCGAGCTACGGGACCACCTCCGGGTTCGCATTTGCCGGCCAGGGCGGTTACCGTCTTACGGCTCTCTCTGCCGCGGGCCCGGGAGGAATCCAGGACATGACCGCGCTGCTGGGCGGCACCGTGATGCCCACGCCCATGACGGAAGCTCCCATTTTGCCGAGCACCACCGCCGTCTTCACGCGGACGGTCGCTCCCCTGCCCTCGGCCGGTACGGTGATAGCTCTGACCATTTCGGGCGTGACTGTCCTCTCGGCCAATTACGCCGCCGCGACCGCGCCTCCGGCCATCAGCAGCGTAGTAAGCGCTGCCGATGGCTCCGCCCCGGTAGCCGCGGGCGGCCTCATCAGCGTGTACGGCTCGCAGATGAGCCCGGTGAATATCGCCACCTCGCAGATTCCGTTGCCTACGGCGCTCGGCGAATCCTGCCTGGTGGTGAACGGCACGCCCATTCCGCTGCTGTTCGTTTCCAGCGGCCAGATCAACGCACAGTTGCCGTTCAACCTGACGGGCAGCGGCGTGATGTCGATCCACACGCCGGCCGGCATCAGCAACAACTTCAACTTCACCATCAATGGCGCCGCCCCCAGCATCTTCATGTCGGGCACGGCGGGTCCGGAGACGGGCCTCGCCACCGTCGTCCGGGCCGACGACGGCCAACTGGTGACGCCCACGAATCCCATTCACTATGGCGACACCCTGGTGATCTATCTTACCGGCATGGGGAGCACCTCTCCAGCCGTGAGCGCCGGGCTGGCCGCACCCATGAGCCCGCTCTCCTGGGTCACTCAAGCGCCCTCCCTCACTTTGGGCGGGAGCCCGCTTACGCTCCTGTATTACGGCCTGGTGCCGGGCGAAATCTCGGGGCTCTACCAGATCAATGCCACCGTCCCCAGCGGGGTGACGCAGGGGCTGAGTATTCCCCTGGTCATCAACCAGGGCGGCGGCTCAACCACGCTGAATGTGCGCGTCGTCAATTAACAGGAGAAACCAATGAGAACGCTTGGAGCATCGATTTTGTTAGGGGCGGCGGCGAGCGTCTGCTGCTTTGCACAGCAGTGGGAATTCGGAGGGCTGGGCGGCGCCGGTTTCCTGAACAACGTAAACGCGTCAATCCCGGCCGGTTCGGCCACAACCGGTTTCCAGACCGGCCTCGCGGCCGGCGCATTCGTCGGACAAAACCTTTACCCCCACGTCAGCGGCGAATTACATTACGAATACTTACAGAGCAACCTGCACATTTCGAGCGGCGGCCAGCAAGCCAGCTTTTCCGGCAACGCCCACGCGCTGCATTACGACCTCATCCTGCACACCAACAAGAAGGGATCGCGCACGCAGTTGTTTGTAGCGATGGGGGCCGGCCTGAAAATCTTCCGCGGCACTGGAACCGAGGAAGCCTACCAGTCGCTCAGCCAGTTCGGCTATATGACCAAGACCCAGCAACTGAAGCCGATGGCCAGCGTCGGCGCCGGTGTGCGGTTCACCTTAACCAACCGGCTCTACCTGCGCACCGAATTCCGCGATTTCATTACCCCCTTTCCCACGCAGTTGATCGCTCCGGCGCCGGGCGCGAAATTTGGCAGTATCCTGCAGGATTTCGTGCCCATGGTCGCCCTCAGCTACGAGTTTTAATCACGGTCCGGTATCTCTGACTCTTCCGACTAGGCCGCGGCTCCCCCGCCGCGGCCCTTTTTTTGCCAGCGCCGTTCGGCCCGCCATCCACTTGCGTTATCGTAGCCATTAGGATGCCCGAGCCCCTCATTCGCGCGCGCGATCTCTCGAAAGTCTATCGCTCCGGCGACGCCGACCTGGTGATTTTCTCCGGCCTGTCGCTTATTTCGTTCATCCACATGCCTATGGCAGTCGCGTAGGCGCCTCCCAGAGTCAACATCTTGTTTTGGGGCCGGAACTTTAGAGAGGGCGTCCCAAACTCCCCGCCGAATCGCATCCCCTAGCGGGGATTCAAGACGATGTCGTAGCGGTTGCCGGAGACGCCGTTCTCGGACGTGATTTCGGCGAACTGAAACGGCCCGAGCGGCGTGGGAGTGAAGCGGCTGCTCCCGAAACGGAGGTGCTCCTTGTCGAGGTCGCGGCCCAGGTCCACGTGGAGCTCGTAAACGCCGATCCCGATGGATTGAATGGTGGCGCTGGAGTTCGGTGCGATATACACGGCGCGCACGATGGTGCGGTTGCGGCTGACCAGCTTGACGATGGCTTCGAGATCGCTGTGATTGGAGAGACGCAATGCTCCGGCTCCGCCGCGCCCAGCGGGAAGCAGGTCGGCGCCGCTTGCGGGCGGCGGGGCGGCCGTTTTCTGTGCCTGCGGCGCGGCCGGCGGCTTGCGCTCTGGGCGAATGTGCGGAGCGGGCTCGGACGGGACGCGCGCCTCGGGCGCACTGGTGCCGGCGGGTTTCCAAAGATCGATCACGTCGCCGTTGGCCCATTCGGTGAGCGTCTCGGCGGCGCTGCGGACATCGCTCGAAGCGTCGAGGATGCGCGAGGGCGCGAGGATGCGCGGCTGGAAGGCGCGCGACGCGATCAGATCCATATCGAGCACTGGAACCCGCAGCAACGGGAGGATCTTGAAAAGGGCGAAGAAGGGCGCGGCCACCACAGCCGCAACCAGCGCCGTCTGGACGAGCGAACCCGGCCGCCGTGGCTTGCGGAAGGCGGGCGGCGGAGACCATGCCGGTTCCGGTGGCGCGTATTGCGGCTCTTCCGTTGCCGTGGCCGTGGCATTGCCTGCGGTGCGCGCGGCGCCCGAGGCGGCTGGAGCCGGGCGGTAGTTCTTCAGCGTGGTGTAGGCACGGTTGACCTCTTGGAAATGCTCTTCGGCGATTCGCCGCAGGTGGTCATCCGATTGAAACCGGTCGGGGTGCCAGACGCGAGCTAAGTCGAGATAGGCCTGACGGATGACCTCGGGGCCGGCATCCGCGGGTACGCCCAGTATCCGCCAGCACTCTTCCGTATTCATGCTCGCTTGCTCTTCCGTTTGGTGTCCTTGATTACTGTATGGGATCGGCCATCCTGGAACAAGTTGACTAAGGTTAGCTGACTACGGTCCGCTATCTCTGACTCTTCCGACCAGGCCGCGGCCCCCCCGCCGCGGCCTTTTTTATTTCGAGCGCCGTTCGGGCCGCCGTCCACTTGCGTTATCGTAGCGGTAGGATGCCCGATCCCCTCATTCGCGCACGCGATCTCTCGAAAGTCTATCGCTCCGGCGACGCCGACCTGGTGATTTTCTCCGGCCTTTCGCTGGATGTCGAGCGCGGCGAAATGCTTTGTCTGGTGGGAGAATCCGGCGCCGGCAAATCCACTCTGTTGCATCTCTTGGGCGGTCTGGACAGGCCTTCCAGCGGTACGATATACTACGGAAGTACAGAGATTTCAGGTCTCGCAGACTCGGCTCAAGCGGATTTTCGTAATCGTGAAATCGGTTTTGTCTGGCAGATTCACTACCTGCTGCCGGAGTTCACGGCTCAGGAAAATGTGATGATGCCGTTGCTGATCCGGGGCTGGACGCACGCGCGGGCGGCCTCGGAATCGCTAGCGAGGTTGGATGAAGTGGGTTTGGGTGCGCGGGCGTCGCATCGCGCGGGTGAGTTGTCGGGTGGAGAACAGCAGCGCGTCGTATTGGCCCGGGCGCTGGTGGGAAACCCGGCCGTGCTGCTGGCCGACGAACCGACGGGGAATCTGGATTTCCGGACCGGGGAGATGATCTTCGAACTCTTGGCGGGGTTGCACCGCTCGCATCGGCTCACCTCGGTTTTGGTCACGCACAACCTGTCGTTCGCGCGGCGCTGCGACCGCGTACTCAGTATGGAAAAAGGCGGGCTGGTACCGGGAGAACCGTTTAGTTCGCATCCCGGGAGCGCGCCGGGGTATCTATAGAGTCCAGGGGGCTTCAATCGTATGTTCGAGCGATACACGGAGAAAGCGCGAAGAGTGATCTTTTTCGCGCGGTATGAGGCCAGCCAGTTTGGCAGCCCTAATATCGAAACCGAACACCTGCTGCTCGGCTTGTTGCGCGAGGACAAGGCGCTGGCCAACCGCTTTCTGCGTTCCCACGCCGCGGTGGAATCCATCCGCAAACAGATTGAAGGCCACACCACCATCCGGGAGAAGGTCTCCACCTCGGTCGATCTTCCGCTGAGCCACGAGTGCAAGCGCGTGCTGGCCTATGGCGCCGAAGAAGCCGAACGCTTGAGCCACAAGCACATCGGCACCGAGCATCTTCTGCTCGGACTGCTGCGGGAAGAGAAGTGCTTCGCGGCGGAGATTCTGCACGAGCGCGGTCTGCGGCTCACCACCATCCGGGAGGAGTTGCAGCGTTCGCAGAGCGAGAAAGTGGCCTCCGCGCGTCCCAAGGAAAGTTCCCTGCTGGCGGAGTTCAGCCGCGACCTCACGCAGTCCGCCATGGACAACACGCTCGATCCGCTGGTGGGGCGCGATTACGAACTCGAGCGCGTGGTTCAGATCCTCTGCCGCCGCACCAAGAACAACCCCGTGCTGATCGGAGAGCCGGGCGTCGGCAAGACCGCCATCGTGGAAGGTTTGGCGCAGCGCATCGCCGAAGGCGACGTGCCCTCATTCCTCGCCGACAAGCGCATTCTGGCGCTGGATCTTTCCCTGATCGTGGCCGGCACCAAGTACCGCGGCCAGTTCGAAGAACGGCTGAAGACCATCATGAAAGAGCTGATGGAAAACCAGAACGCCATCATCTTCATCGACGAGCTGCATACCCTGGTGGGCGCGGGCTCCGCCGAAGGGTCGCTGGACGCCGCCAATATTCTGAAGCCGGCGCTCTCCCGCGGCGAGATCCAGTGCATCGGCGCCACTACGCCCGCGGAGTTCCGCAAGTCCATCGAGAAGGACCGCTCGCTGGAGCGCCGCTTCCAGGCCGTCAAAGTGCCGCCGCCCACCGAAGCCGACGCCATCAAGATTCTGTTCGGAATCAAAGACCGCTACGAGAAATTCCACGCCGTGGCCTACACCGACGACGCCATCGAAACCGCCGTCTACACTTCCAGCCGTTACATCCCCGATCGCTACCTGCCGGACAAGGCCATCGACCTCATCGACGAAGCCGGCGCCCGCGTCAAGCTGCGCCAGACCACCCTGCCCGCCGACCTCGCCGATATCCAGAAGCGCATCAAGTTCATCGTGCACCGCATGGAAAACGCCATCGCCAACCACGAGTTCGAAAAGGCCCGCTTCTATTCCGACGAGGAGCGCAAAGAGCGCGAGAACATGCGCCAGCTCCGCGAAAAATATAACCTGGACGATTCCTCCACCGGCTGCGTCACCAAGGACGATATCGAAGACGTGGTGGCGCGCTGGACCGGCGTCCCCATGACCTCCATCAAAGAGGAGGAAATCACCAAGCTGCTGCGCATCGAGGAGGAACTGCACAAGCGCGTCATCAGCCAGGAAAAAGCCATCTCCGCGCTGGCCCGCGCCATCCGCCGGTCGCGCGCCGGCTTGAAATCCAGCAGCCGTCCGGCCGGATCGTTCCTCTTCCTGGGACCCACCGGCGTCGGCAAGACCGAAGTCGCCCGCGCGCTGGCCGGCTTCTTGTTCGGCAGCGAGAAGAGCCTGGTGCGCTTCGACATGTCGGAGTACATGGAGAA
>JBEKQS010000187.1:0-10942 GCA_049519475.1 Bryobacteraceae bacterium
ACTTTTGAACAGCATTTTCCTTGTAAGGTCTTGAAGACTCTGTAGATGCGAGTTTCAATAAACGGAATAACCGTTGACCGTTCGCGTAGTGGATCTCGAGTAGTTTGGTACCTCGTGATATCCGGCGTAATGGGGACGCATTTTTCAACGACCGCCGGCTTCCCGAGACTGTTGCTCCTGCTCCGTCACACCTTGAGCATATGCCCCTCGCAGCCGCTGTATACTGTCCACCTTGCCTTGCGATGTCACGAGGCGCACACCCGGCCGCCGCGGTGGACGGCGTGCAATCGCCCGCGGGCGTCCTCATTTTTGTGTCAGGCCAGTGAGCAGCGCCTCGTAGGCATCTGTTACCGCGTCCCAGGAATAGCGCGCCCGCACGCGCTCCATGGCATTCAAGCGAAACGCGGCGCGGCGCTCTTCCGGCATCTCGAGCGCGAACTGCAGGCTCAAAGGGGATGCCGGCGTCGCCGGCGACTTCGGCGTTTTCGGGCGTGTTGCGGTAGATCACCAGCGCCCCGCGGCCCATGGCTTCGATGAGCGCCGGGTGCGTGCCGCCCACTTCGGTGGCGTGGATGTAAGCGAAGCAGTGCGAGCCGAGCTCATGGTAGCCTTCGCCGTAAACCGCGCCGGGGAGCACCACGCGCGCGTCGCGCGTGTCGCGCACCTGGCGGATGTATTCGTGGGCGTATGGAGCGTCGCCCACCAGCGCCAGCTTGAACGGCGTCGAAATCCGTTCAAATGCCTGCCGCACTTCGAGCGGATGGTTCTCCGGCTCCATGCGGCTCACATAGAGAAAGTAGCGGCCGGGTTCGAGGCCCAGCCGCGCCAGAACTCCCGCGGTTGCGACCTTGCCCACCGCGGCGCCGTAGGGAATGAAGGTGGTCCGCTTGCGGTAGCGCTCCAGGTAATAGTTCTGAATAGCGAGCGCGTCGGTGACCACCGCGTTGGGGCAGAAGGTGGCGAGCCATTCGGAAACCAGGTACCACGCGCGGGCCACGCGATTCCACTTTTTGCGCTTGCGCTCGATGCCGTCCACGTTGAGCCCGACCGGCATGCCGAAGAGGCGCGGCCACACCGTGAAGATGGCGTTGGCGCCGTTGCAGTAGAGCGCCACCTCCGCGCGATGTGTCAGCACGTGCAGCGTGGAAAGGAACGTGTGCACGATGGTGTCGAAGTACTTGTGGCGGATGGTGGGCAGATAGCGGAGCCACACACCGCGGTACTGCGGTTGGGAATAGCGTTCGCGGCAGTAAACGGTGACTTCGTGGCCGCGGGCGGCCAGGCGGGTGGAAAGCTCTTCGGCGAAGGTTTCGAATCCGCCGTAGTTGGCGGGGATGCCACGCGTGCCGAGGAGGGCGATGCGCATTGCACTTCTGACTCCTGACTCCTGACTCCTGACTTCCAAATCCCGCGGGGATTTCAAGGGCGAAGCCCTTGCTACGTCTTGGCGGTTTCGGAACGCGAGAGCAGGCGGATCATTTTCTTAGGCGCCTGTTTGCTGGTGGGCGCGTATTGGAACCAGCTCGCCATGTACTTGTCGTCCACGCGCAAACGCGATTGAATCATGCGGCGTTTAGAGATGACGCGTTTGAGGTTGGTGCCGAGAAACCAGAATGCCTTGAGCGAGCTGTGCTCCCAGAGCAGGCAGCACATCACCACCACCAGGTCGCGCGAGGTAATGGAGAACCAGTTCCGCCAATAGAGATTCGGGGAGATGTTCTTGATGCGCATCAGGAAGCGGTTCTTCACCGAGTGCATGTTGATGTCGGGCGGAAGCGCGCGGCGGTTGCCGGGAAGAACTTTGCGCACGTGGTAGCCGCGGGCATAGGGGGCGTAGAGGCACTTCCAGCCCATCAACTGGGCGCGCCAGGCTACGTCGGCGTCCTCGCGATAAACGAAGAAATCGGTATCGAAGAATTCGCCGTCGAGCGAAATGTCTTCGATCATGGAGCGGCGGTACAAGGCCGCGGCGGCGGTGGCTCCAAAAACGTACTCGTATTGCAGGTAGTGGCCGTTGTCGACTTCCTGGCTGCCGCGGTCGAGGTGGCGCAGCATGGGGTTGAAATAGATGCCGGTGGAATCCACCACGGGCTTCTCGGGGATCTCGAAGTGCGAGGTCATGGTGAGAAGCTTGCCGCACACCGAACCGATGCGCGCATCGAACTGGCCGGCATCCACCAGCGCCTGGATGAAGTTGGGCAGCAGCAGGACGTCGGGATTCAGAGTGAGAACCCAATCGCCGTTGGAGAGTTTGACGGCCTGATTCTGCGCCGCGGCGAAGCCGATGTTTTCCTCGTTGTAGTAGACGTGGCAGCGGTCTTCAAACTGTTCCAGGATGTCGATGGTGCCGTCCGTGGAGGCGTTATCGACGACGATGACCTCTTTGAGGGGGTACTTCTGGGCCAGCACCGATTCAAGACAACGCTTGATGAACCGGCCGCTGTCGAACGTAACTATCGTGACCGAGACGAAGTCGCTTTGCGCCATGAACAAGAACCTGAGCGTCCGAGCTTTTTATACATCCTTATAGACCCGAGATCATTTGGAGCCGGACCGAAGCGGTCCGTCCCCCCAGCCGAACAAAAAGCAACGGCTGGCGTGCCGCACGACTTTCAAGTAAGCTGCCAGGGGTTGAACACTGCGGTACACAATCGATTCCCCAAGACCACGCAGCAGCGAGCCCGCCACAACGGCCAGACACACCACCCGAAAGGCAAGCGGGCGGAAATGTTTGGCTGAATACCTCAGTAGACTACGATACCAGTAAACGCGGCGTTTCTCTACTGTTAGCTTCTGAATTGTGTGGCCCCCCGTGTGAATCGCCACCGCCCGGGGAACGTAGTATAATCGATGACCCCTGTCAACCGCCCGCCGGCAGAAATCCACATCCTCAAACCAGAGGGGGGAAAAGCCTTCGTCGAAGCCGCCCAACTCAAGCCACACCGCCCTCGGAACCATCAGAAACGCCCCAGCCGGCTGTTCTACCTGGAAACCGGCGGAATAGTCCATGCCCAAACCGCGATATCTCCGGTTCACTGGATTGTTCGGCCAGACTTTGTTAAGCAACAGAACTTCCAAAACCAAGGTGGCCGCCGTGGGAAGCTGGCGGACCATGAATCCGATTTGGGGGCGGCCCTGCGCGTCAAGCAAACAACCGCCGGCGCCGGCCGCTCCGGGCAGGCCGCAGGCTTCGCGGAGCGCCTCGAGACCGCCCTGGACGATGGCGTCGGGATTCAGCAACAACACATATGCGGAGTGCAAGACGGCAAACCCTTGATTTACGGCCGCCGCGAAGCCCCGGTTGTCGGGATTGGCGACCAGGCGGACCCCGCGGCGGGCAGCTTCCGCAACGGTGCGGTCAGCCGACTGATTATCCACCACCACGATCTCAGCGCCGGTGGGGAGGATGGCGTCGAGACACGGGCCGATGTGCGCTTCCGAATTATGGGTGACGACGACGATTCCAATATCGGACATGTGTCACTTTGTCCCACCGCCGGTTAAAAGAAAGTACAGCTTCCAGTAGGAATCGAATCCGGTCGAGGTCTGCAGATCGCGGATCAGTTGCTCGTTGGAGCGCAACAAGCTCTCCAGTATTTCCGGGTCAACCGGGGGACGCGCCGCGCGAACGGCGGACGAACGGCGGAGGCCCTGGGCGATGCCGCGTAGCCAGGAGAAAATGGCGCCGTGGCGAAGCGCCAGCCCGCCCCATAAAAATTGGGCGATGGCGATAGGCCATAGCCAGCGCCAGAAAAGACGCCGGGGATAGTGGCGCGCCACTAAAAAGACCTGGTTGCGGGCCATGCGGCGGACGGTTTCGGGATGCCAGCGGCCCAGTGCGGCGCTGCCCTGGTGCCAGGCCAGCGCGCCGGGAACGTACAATCCGGCCAGGCCGCTCGAGGCGCAGCGCAGACCGAACTCGACATCTTCCAGATAGGATTCGAAAGCGGCTTCCAGCGCGCCGATGCGGCCGAAAAGTTCAGAACGCAGGAGCACGGCGGTAAAAGGAGGCGACCAGATCTGCCGCTCGACGGAAAAGGCCGGGCGGTCTCGCCGGCCGTTGCCGACGCGCCAGGCGGTGCCGCCGCGGCTGAGCGCATCGAATGTGCCGTCGATCTGGTCGTTGGATCCGGAGACCAGGATCTTGCCGGTGGCGAACCATGCGGAACGGGATTCGGCTGCGGCGGTGAGACGCGCGAAGTAATCGGGGGCCAACTCGACGTCGCTGTTGAGTATCGCCACCCAATCGCCGCGGCTTTCGCGGATGCCGCGGTTGACGGCTTCGGCGAAGCCGGCGTTGCGGCCCATCGGGAGGATGCGGGCGCCGCGGGCCCGGGCGGCATCGGGAGCCCCGTCGGTCGAGCCATTGTCCACCACCAGCCATTCGGCGGCCGGCAGGGTCTGGGCCTCCAGAGTGTCCAGCAACCGCTCCAGCAGGGGGCGGCCGTTCCACACCGGCACGATGGCGGAGATGCTCATCGGAAGAAACGCTTTCTCACCAGGAAGGCGAGGTTCTGGATGCCGTCGCGCCAGGGGCTGAGCTTGATTTCACCGAGGCGGGTGGAATACAGAATCGCGATTTCGCCGAAGCGGATCCGGCGGTTGCGGATGGCCTCAATCTTGATCTCTTCGGAAAAGGCCATGCCGTCGGCTTCCAGCTTCATGTCTTCGAGGATGGAGCGGCGCAAGACCCACATGCCGGATTGCGAATCGCGCACCCAGCGAAAGAAAAGGACGGAAGTGGCGAGCGAGAGCACCAGGTTGCCGAACTTGTGCTTGAAGCTCATGGCGCGGGAATCGCGGACGGGAAAACGCGAGGCATTCAGGAAATCGACGTCCAGGTGGAGAAAAGCTTCGAGCAGATAAGAGACGCCGTCGATGGGGTAGCTATGGTCGCCATCGAGGGTGACGATCAGATCGCCCGTGGCGGCCGCGAAGCCGCGGCGGTAAGCCCGTCCATAACCGCGCAGTTCCTCGGTGATGACTTTGGCGCCGAGGGACGCGGCCACTTGGGCCGTGCGGTCGGTAGAGCCGTTATCGACGACGATGACTTCGTCCACAAACGGCGGCATGGCGTGGAGCACCCTCCCGACGCCCTGCTCCTCGTTGAGGCAGGGGATGATGACCGTGATGGATTGGCCTTTATACATGGGCGGGAAGCGCGGCCGCGGCGACGGGAGCCGGGAACCGGAAAAAGCGCCTCGACTTTTTTGCGGCGGCGGGCGTCATAATAAAACAGATGATGAAACGGCTATTGCTCCTGCTTGCTTCGGGTGGTGCGCTGATGTGCGCCGACCTGGCCAACGTGCGGTCCCTGTACGTGCTGCCGATGTCCCATGGCTTGGACCAGTACATCGCCAACCGCTTGACCAACGAGCACGTCTTCACGATTGTGACCGACCCCAAGCTGGCGGATGCGGTGCTGACGGACCGCGTGGGAACCGGGTTGCAAAACAAGCTGGCGGACTTGCTGCAGCCCGCCCCGGCGGAAAAACCGGAGCCCAAAGCGGACCAGAAGGACAAAGAGGGTGAGCCGAAAACCCTCCCATCGCTGGCTGAATCGATGGGCCAGACCTCCCGCCCCGCCGATTCCTCGTCGATCGGGCGGAGCAAGGGCACCATATTCCTGGTGGACACGAAATCGCGCCAGGTGGTGTGGTCGGCATACGACCTGCCCAAAGATACCAGTTCCAAAGAATTGGATCGCACAGCCTCCGATATTGTAAGCCGTATCAAGAAGGACCTGAACCCGAAGAAGAAATAAATTCCGGTCCGGCCAATGATTTCCACGAAAGAACTGCGAGCAATCGCCCGGGCACGCCTTCGGGATGCTGAGGTGCTATTGAGGGCTAAGCGCTTCGATGCAGCTTGGTACCTTTGCGGGTACACGGTTGAGCTCGCGCTTAAAGCTCGCATCTGCCGAACGCTGAAGTGGCCAGGCTTTCCAGCGAGCCCGAAAGAATTTGAAGGTCTCCAGTCGGTGAGGACTCACAATCTGGGAATCCTTCTCCGCTTCTCGGGAGTCGAGGATCGAGTGAAGGCTAAACACATGCCGGATTGGTTTGTGGTGCTCAAGTGGAATCCCGAGCAGCGCTATCAAACGAGTCGCATGTCGACAGCACAGGAGGCAGCGGAAATGGTAAAGTGCGTAGAAAGGCTCCTGGAGGTTCTGTGACTGTAACCCGTGACTTTCGCCGGGCGATGCATGAGGTTGCCAAGCGCAAAGGCGACTTTACCCTATTTGCTCTTTTCATGCCAGCCGATGCTCCGTTGATGCGAGCCGACAATCCCGGCACGTGGGACTTGGTCGTGTCGGCACCCTGGCTCGAGCGCGGTAGACTCAAGGCCCTCGGAGAGCTTTTGGACCTTCTCGGGAAGTCGATCGGCAAACGGGCGCTCATCCAACTCTCAAGAGTCGAGCCAGTCGCCGCCAACGATCCCAGGATCCGGTTCATTCTTAAGAGCATTCCCGTCGAGGACGGGGAACAGCACATTCAAAATACCGATCTGATGGGTATGCAGATAGAGAGAGGCATCATCTTTCGTGCCTGGAAGCCTCGCGCGAAGAAACCCGCAGGCAAGGAACTGCACCCGGCGGCCGCTGGATTGGCCCGCAGCCGTGGGTAGCCCCGACGGCGCCAACGGTCCGCGCCCGAGCGTGGGAGCAATCTGGGACCATCACCTCCCCGACGAACACGCTCTCGGACGCTTACCGCCGACGCATCCACGGCTTCGTTTGGTTCCACACGCTTCATTGCGGCGCTGGTCGTAGGTCTGTTTGCGGTTGCGGTCAGGTAGTGGAGGGCACCAGGGTAACGCCTCCCAGTAGAAGCGCGCTATCTCCGAACCCTGTGCCTTCATTCGTTTTTTGGTATAAATCCGGATCATCTCGTCGGCGAGTCCGTCAGGGATGCAGGTCGCGCTGCTTCGGTATTTGCTTGCGAACTGGCCCTCCTGCTTCCTTCGCCGCACGCTCATGACACTCTTCGCAAGCTTCGGAAATTCGCTCTCGGCCTTGTTGCTTGCCAGGATCGGCGCATCGTCATACCGGAACGGCATTTTATGGTCCTTAGGATGTGGCCAGAAGGCCTCGATGCGACCTCGGTGTTTGGTAATCTTCACCGGTGGAGTGAGATAAACCAGCCTGGTGCCTCGATTTCCGCCCTGCGCAAAGGCAAGCCTAACACCGTTGAGCTTGTCTGCGTTCTTGGGGTTCATCAGATTGTTGCTGTGACATCCGGTAATTCCGAAACTTCCGAACTCCCAGAAGGGATCTGAACGTTTTTCGTCCGGCTTTGAGGTTGGCCGGCGCAGATGCACGATAATAACCTGGTCTTTGGACATCTCAGTTATTCCTCTTGAGTAGCGTCGCAGCCTGCCGTTGGAACCAGTCGTAGAACCTGCTCGCATCTACAAACGCAGGGGGGACGGCACTGCGCTGAATGTAGCCATTCTTGACGGTCAGGCCGCCCCACGCATCCTCAATGTCACGTCGAACGCGGTATGCCTTGTCTCGCCACTCGCCAATAGGAATACATCGGTCGAATCGCCCCGACTCCCCTTGCTTGCCGCGCACGATTATGTCGTTTGCGCTAACCGTTTTCCACCGAGTGTGCGCATTCTCGTGCCGTCGATCGGTCGGCACATTTATCGAGCGAACCACTTCTTCGATGACGAAAAGGCCGACGAGCGCATACACCAGCCCGCTCGAATTAGTGATCGAGCGAAGACCTGCATAGAACACGAGCAAGTCATCCGGCCCAAGTGATGCGATCCTCGCTCCACGTCGCGCTCCATTGTCACCGTAAGTAAGGTGTTTGAAATCCGGGTCCAGATGCATGGTGCGTTGCAGCAGTTCCTCTGGGCAGCACAAGCCTGGCACGCCGTGCTTCCCGGCGAATTCGCTCAGCGGAGCAATGATCTCGTCGTATCTGCGGGCGCTGCCAGGCGTGTACTCTTTTGTGGCGCCGTCAGGAATCGGCACATATACAAACTGCCCTGTCCTGGGATCAACCGGCGCATTCCACTCTCCGTACGCGTGATCGATTCCTATCCGAACGAGGATGCCATTCATTTTCGTTTCTCCTCCACCAACGCCCGGTAGCCCTCCACCAGCTTGCGGGTGATGGCGGTCATATCCCACTGGGCTTCCACTTCGGCGCGGGCGCGGGCGGCCATTTCCGCGGCGGCCTGGGGATTTTCCAGGAGCGCTAAAACCCGTTCGGCGAAATCCCTGGGGTGATCGGCCAGGGCGCAGAATTCGCCGTCCTGGCGGGCCAGGCCTTCGGCGCCAATGATGGTCGAGACCACGGGAATGCCGGCGGCAAAGGCTTCCAGCAGTTTGACGCGCACGCCGGAGCCGCTCAAAATGGGGCAGACGAAGACGGCGTAGCGCGCCAGAGGCTGGCGGACGTCATCGACGAATCCGAGCATTTCCAGATGGCCGGCATTGTCGGCGTAGGTGTGGGGCGGAGGAGGATCGGAACCCGCGATCACCAGACGGACTTCAGGGCGGCGGGCCAGGATCAAGGGCAGCACGTCGCGCACGAACCAATCGAGGGCCACGCGGTTGGGATCGTGGCGAAAACTACCGACGAACAAGAGCGTCATGGGCTCCCGGCCGGCGGGACGGAATTCGTAGCGCGAGGTCACGATGCCGGCGCGCAAGCCGTCGCGCAAGCGGGGCGCCAGGCGCGGCAGGAAGGAAAGCAAATAGCGGCGATTCTCCGGGGTGCAGACCTGCACCTGGTCGAAGCCCGGCAGGGCGCGGAGTTCGAAGCGTAGCGCGCGGAGGTACTCCATGCGGGCCTTGATTTCATCGATCACGCCGGGTTGGTGGCCCAGGCCGCGGCCGATGGACTGGAAGTAGACGTCGTGCTCGAACAGCGCGGTCGCGATACGGCGAAACGCGCCGCGGTATTGCGACATGGGCATATATTCGAGCTGCAGCACGTCGATGCGGCGGCAGTAGAGCTGGCGGTGGATGAGCCACTCGAAATCCTGATTGGCGAATTCGCGAACGGCGTACGGAGTGAGCGAGCCGGTGCCGGCGGGATGGCCGGTGGGGCGGACCAGCCATTCGGCCGAGGCGCAGAACGTGCGCAACTCTTCATTCGACCGGGCCTGTTCCGGCGAATCGAGCAGTTCGACCACGTGCACTTCGGCCAGCTTCCCCATTTCGAGCAAGGTCTGGTACATGAAGACGCCGCCGCCGTGCACCGGCGGGCAGATGGAGTACGGGGAAACGAACAGGACGCGCAAATCGTGCGGCGCGCGTTCGAGCGGCGCGAAACGGTCGCGGAAGTAACCGCCCAGCGGGCGCCGGAAGGCTTCGGTATCGCTGATGCGGGCAAGCGCACGGGCACGCCAGCGGGAGCGCACGGCGCCGGGCAACTGAAGAAAGGCGCGCCACAACGCGGCCGGATTGGGGCGGCCGGGGACATCGCCGAACACCACGCTGAGGACTGCGCCGCACCAGGCGAAGCAGAAGTGCGCGATGAGGCGCGGCCACTCGTGAATGTTCTTCCAGCAGAACAGCAGGAAGTTTTTCTTGAGGACGGCCTGGATCTGTTCTTCGCTGAAACGCTTGCCGATGGTGCCGCGATGCTCATGCCAGACCACGCTGCGGGGCTGGTAGAGAACTTTCCAGCCGCGCTTCCAGGCGAGATATCCGATGTCATTGTCTTCGAGGTAGAAAGGCGCGAACAGTTCGTCGAAGCCGCCGAGCGAGAGGAATTTTCCTTTGTCGTAAGCGCAGGAGCCGCCGCCGCCGTAAGAGCAGGGATAGAGAGAGTCGATGGCGGGGTCGATGCGGTGGCGGACGCGCAGCGCACCATCCTGCCACCAGCTTTGGGTGAGGCCGCTTTCTTCGCGAAGCTTGGCGGGATCGCTGAAGAAGATCTGGCAGGAGACGGAAAAGACGTCGGGGTCGGCGAAGCCTTCGAGGAGCGGCGCCAGGAAGCCGGCGTCGACGCGCATGTCGTTGTTCAGCAGAACGACGATGTCGTTCGAGGCGGCGCGAAAGCCGGCGTTGGAACCGCCGCCGAAGCCGAGGTTGGCGGGAAGCGCCAGGAGTTTGACTTGCGGGAACGCGGAGCGGACAAACCCGGCGCTGCCATCGGTGGAACCGTTGTCGACGACCACGATTTCATTGGCTGGATTGGCGGCCAGCGCGGCCACCACGGAGGGCAGGAATTTCGCCAGAAGATCTTTGCCGTTCCAGGTGGGAATGACCACGGAGGCGGCGGTGGTTTGAACGGGCTGAGTGGCAGCGGCGAGCGCGGACGGGGGCGTCCGCCCCACTGAGCGGCGGCCAAGCGTCGACACGAGTGCCGACGCGGCACGCATGAGTGCGTGCGCCACAATCTGGAGCAGGTCGGTGAGGGCGAGCGCCAGGGCGCTGATCAGGACGAAGAACGGAGAGAGCAGGAGCAGCGGGAGCGAGCGGAGGAATCGTTTCAGGAGCGGCATGTCAACTGGTCGGGATGGTGGGGCCGAGGCCGACCTTGTGACCCAGCTTCACCCAGCGGGAAGCACGGAAGAGCTCGACCTGCCGGGCGAGCCGGGCGCCTTCCTCCTGTAAACGGAGCGCCCACTGGGTGCGCTCGTCGAGTTCCTTCTCGGTGTGGTGGAGAGCGTCGACGGCCTTCACCAGCGCATCGGTCTGTTTTTTGATGTCGGCGGTCTGCTTCCTGATTTCGCCGGTGAGATCGGTTTCGACGCGCAGGGCCCACTCGATCTTGGACTGGATATCCTGTTCCAGCTCGGCGATTTTGGTTTCATATCCCTGGGCCATGAGACGGGCGGCTTCCTGATCGCGGACCACTTCATCCTGCAGTTCGGCGACGCGGGCGCGGCTACGGCCGAGTTCCACGTCGAGTTGCCCGGCCCAGCGGTTGCTGGCTTCGAGTTCGGCTTCCACCTGGGCGCACTGTTGAATAGA
>JBEKQS010000188.1:0-10602 GCA_049519475.1 Bryobacteraceae bacterium
GGGGGGGAGGCTATGCGTTCAAGTGAATGAAAATAAAGCAAATTTAGGTACAAGATTTTTGAACTGGCCAGGAGGCCTACCGACAGCCGGTTCATTTACGCGGGCTCCGAGTGGCCCCCGAGCCGGAATCCCCTCTCCGCAACCAGAGCCCCCAGGGATGCTTCCGTCCTGGTAGCAAAGGTCCAGTACCCTCCTCATTCGATAGGGCAAAAACCTACTATCTTTCCAGCCGAAAGCCCTACTGCGGTTAACTTACGGTGAAAATAGTCTTGCTAACCGGGGTTAGCTAATGATAGACTCGTCATGGCTGGTATAGTACTAGAGGATCTGCAAGTTTCCTGATAAAGATCGATGCTCGCAAGCGTTCTCATTATCGTGTTTTCGGCGGTTCTTTTCGCCTACTGGTTCCGCTATAGCTGTATTCTCCTGCTCAGGAATTCGGTTGTCCCGGCTACCTCGTCGGAAGATCCGCGCTTCCACTTCATTCAGGTTCAGCATGGCCTTAAGAACGATCTCGAACTGGATCCGCTTCACAGATCCTTACAGCGCGATTATCAGATTCTCTGCTACCTGTTGCAACACGCCGCCGGACTGGAACTGGCTTCCTTTGAAGACCGTGTCCTGGTTCTCGATTACAAAGTCATGCAGACCTGGTATCGCCTGACCCGCACCGCCGCGCCCGTGCAGGCCCGTCGCGCGCTGGTCGAGATGTCCGAAGTGCTCGGCATCCTGGTTTACCGCATCGGCGAACAAGCCGGCGTTCGCAACGAAGCGTAGCCTCCCGGCGGCGTAACCCACCCCGCACCCCTCGCGCCTTTCCGGTAACATAGACAAAGTGCCTTCCGAAGCCTCTCTTCAACTTGCCGTGGAACGCCTCAACCGCGTCCGCCGTGAAATCGCCAATATCATCGTCGGGCAGGACGACGTGGTTGAGGGTGTGCTGATTTGTTTGCTCTCCGGCGGCCACGTGCTTCTGGAAGGCGTCCCCGGCCTCGGCAAGACCACCCTCCTCCGCACACTCGCGCGCACGTTGCAGCTCAAGTATTCCCGCATTCAGTTCACGCCCGACCTGATGCCCGCCGACATCGTCGGCAGCATGATCATGGAGACCGAAGAGCACGGCCGCAAGACCCTTCGCTTCCAGCACGGCCCCATTTTCTCCAACCTGGTGCTCGCCGACGAAATCAATCGCGCCACCCCCAAGACGCAGTCCGCGCTGCTCGAAGCCATGCAGGAGCGCACCGTCACCAGCGGCAACACCACCCACGAGTTGGAACTTCCCTTTCTGGTGATGGCCACGCAGAACCCCATCGAGATGGAAGGCACCTATCCGCTGCCCGAGGCGCAGCTCGATCGCTTCCTGATGAAGATCCTGGTCACCTACCCTTCGCACGACGAGCTGAACCGCATCGTGGAACGAACCATCCAGCGCGAAGAAATCGCGCCCGTCGCCGTGATGGACGCCGACGCCATCCTCCAGGTCCGCTCGGTCTGCCGCGAAGTGCTGGTTGCTCCGCACGTCCAGGAATACGCCATCCAGATCGTCATGGCCACGCAGGCCGACCGCCCGGAGGCCCACCCTCTGGCCCGCAAATACATCCGCTACGGCAGTTCGCCGCGCGGCGCCCAGGCCTTGGTGGAATGCGGGCGTGTCCGGGCGCTTTTCCGCGGGCGCGTGCACCTCTCCATCGAGGACATCCACGCCGTGGCCGCTTCGGTGCTCCGCCACCGCATCATCCTCAACTTCGACGCGCACGCCGACGGCCAGACTCCGGACTCCATTCTTTCCGCCATTCTGCAAACCGTAACCGCGCAGTCCAGCATCGCGTAGGAAGCGTATGTCCACGGGCCCGCTGCTAGACCGGGAGTTCCTGGAAAAACTCGAACGCCTCACCATCCACTGGCAAAAGTCATTTGCCGGCCTGGTGGGCGGCCACAACGCGTCCCACTTCCCCGGATCCGGCCTGGAATTTCTCGACCATCGCAACTTTCACCACGGTGACGACCTGCGCGCCGTCAACTGGCGCGCCTATCTGCGTCTGGAAAAGATGTTCCTCAAAATGTTCCAGGTGGAACCCCATGTCCCGGTGCGCATGCTGCTCGACCTCTCCACGTCCATGACTACTCACGGGGGCGAAAAGTTCGAATACGCGCGCAAACTGGGCGCCGCCCTCTGTTATGTCGGCTTGGTCCGCCTCGATTCCATGGAGGTCAACGGCTTCTCCAACCGCCTCGGCCACCGCCTTCTTTCGAGCGGCGGACGCCACCGCTTCCCCACCGTCATGGACGGCATCTCCGCCATGCACCCCGGCGGCTCGACCGATTACCTGGCCGTCATCCGCGAATTCATCTCCTCGTATTCGCAGCGCGGCCTGGTCATTGTGATTTCCGATTTCCTCGGCGACGCCGGCTGCGAACGCGCCCTCCAGTATCTGGCCGACTACGGCCATGAGCTGATGCTGCTCCAGGTCTGGGCCGACGAAGATCGCACTCCGCCCTGGACCGGCGAACTGGAACTCCGCGACGCCGAATCCGGCGCCGCGCTCAAACTCGACTTCGACGACCAGGCCCGCATCCGCTATACCCACTCTTTCGACGAATACGCCGCCACCATCCAGACCATGGCCCAACGCAGCGGCGGCCGTTACGCCGGCATCGCGACCTCCCAGCCCATCGAGTCGGTGATCTTCGGCGACCTGGTAAGAATGAGGGGGATCGCTTGATGAGAAGGATGAATTTTCACCGCGGAGACGCGGAGACGCGGAGAAAAAACCATGAGGATGAACATTCATCGCGGGTTCACAATCTAACGGTGTTAAAGAGGTGGAGAAGGGCGGGGGAGTTCTCTCTATCTTCTCCGCGTCTCCGCGTCTCTGCGGTGAATTCTAGCTCTCTTCGCCAGACGAGAGAGGCGCGATGTATTTCCTGAATCTCTCGCTCTTCCAATTCGCCGCCCTGTTCGGTTCCATCTCGGCTGTCTCCGTCGCGCTCTATCTGCTGGATCGTTCCCGCCGCAAACAAGTGGTCTCCACTCTCCGTTTCTGGGTGGCCGCCGAACAGCCGGTTGTGGCCGCCCGGCGCCGCCGCATCCAGCAGCCCTGGTCGCTCATCCTGCAACTCGTTTCCATGGCGCTGCTGCTGCTGGCCATCGCCCAACTCCGCTTCGGCGCTCGTTTGGAAGCGGGCCACGATCACGTCATAGTTCTCGACACCTCCGCCTGGATGGCCGCCCGCTCCGGCAATCGCACCCTCATGGATCTGGCCCGCCAGTCCGCACGCCAGTACCTGCGCGCCCTGCCCGCGGGCGACCGCGTGATGCTGGTCCGCGCCGACGCGCTGGCCACTCCGTCCACTGCCTTCGAGCCCGGCCGCAAGATCGTCGACGACGCCATTCTCTCTTCCCAGCCCGGTTCCACCGCCCTGAATCTGGATCAGGCCCTGGCCTTCGCGCGCCATGTGCAGTCGCAGACAGGACGCCGCGCCGGCGAAATCGCCTACATCGGCCCCGGCCGCACCGCCGAGCACGATCCCGCCGCCGCGCCGCCGCGCAACCTGCGCCTGCTGCCGGTCCCCGACGCCATCGAAAACTGCGGCCTGCGCAAAATCGGCATGCGCCGCTCCGCCACCAACCCCGATACCTGGGAAATCTACGTCTCCGCCCACAACTACGGCACACGCCCCCGCAACGTCACCCTGACGCTCAATTACGGGCCGCCCAATGCCGCCGCCCGCACCGCCGCCGGCTCTTCCCAACTCCTGTTGCCCGCCGGCGCCGATGGCGAAGCCGCCTTCCAATACCGCACCGCCGCCGCCGGCATCCTGGGCGTCATACTCACACCTCATGACGCTTTCCCCGCCGACGATCAGGTGGATCTCGAACTCCCCGCGCTCCCCATGCTCTCCGTCACGGTCTACTCCTCGCAGCCCGATCTGCTCCGTCCCGCGCTCTCGTCGGCCGCCCGCGTCGCGGCCGTCTATCGCTCGCCCGCCGACTACCGCCCCAACGATTCAGGCCTCGTCATCCTCGACCGCTTCATCCCGCCCCAGCGACCCGCCGCCGATTCCCTGTGGATCGATCCCCCCGCGAACGGCTCACCCATCCCCGTGCGGGAAACCGTCCAACAGGTTCCCTTCGCCCGCTGGGATACTTCTCATCCGGCCGCCGCCGGCCTGCGCACGCGCGACTTCAAGCTGGAATCCGCTTCGGTCTTCGAAGCAGCTTCCGGCGACATCAAAATCGGCGAGGTTCAGGCCGGCCCCGTGATCGTCGCCCGCAACGGCCATCCCAAAATCGTGGTCCTCGGTTTCCATCCCGCGCTTTCCGCCATGCGCTACGAACTGGCCACCCCGCTGCTGTTCGCCAACCTGCTGCGCTGGCTGTCGCCGGATGTCTTCCGGCGTTCCGAAGTGGCCGCCGCTACTGCCGGCACGGTCAAACTGCCGCTTGATCAGGACCTGGCGCCTTCCGCCGTGAAGGTCACCGCCGAAGACGGCTCCCCGCTCCCTTTTACGCTCCACGACCGCACGCTCGAATTCTTCTCCGGCGCTCCCGGCTCCGCCCGCGTCCTGGCCGGCGATTCCGAATACATCTACTCCCTCACGCTGCCGCAAGTCGGCGACACCCGCTGGGAGCCGCCCGCCGATGCTCATCGCGGCATCCCCCGCTTCTTTCCCGTGGTGGATGGCTCCTTCGATCTCTGGCCCTGGCTCGCCCTGCTCGGCGCCGCCGGTCTGCTGGGCGAATGGTTTTTCTTTGGCCGCTTCCGCCTGGCGCGCTTCGCCGCGCGGCCGGGGGTGGTGCGTAAAGAGCCCGTTCCCGCGGAGGTTTCGCGATGAGCGATTGCGCCAACCGGGGGCAAAGCCGGGACAGCCACCAATTCCAAAGGCGGGAATTGGTGGCAGTCCCGGTTTTGCGGCGCCGGTTTTGCGGCAGGACACTCCCATGACCTTCGATCGCCCCTGGGCACTCCTGCCGGTCTTGCTCCCCGTTGCCTGGGCCGCCTGGGAATGGCGTCTGTCCGCCCGCCGCAGCGACCTGCTCCTCAAAGCCGGCGCCTTCGCCTGCATCCTGCTAGCTCTCTCCGAGCCCCGCCTCACGATTTACCAGTCCAAGGTTGCCGTGGCTTTTCTCGCCGATACTTCGGCCTCCGTCACCGCCCAGGACCTCAAGACCGAGTCCGCCCTCGCCGACAAGCTTGAAGACGCCCGCGGCCGCCATTGGCTGCGCATCATTCCGTTCGCCCGCGTTACCCGCGTTGCCTCCGCCGATGAGCGGCCCAGAAACCACTGGCAGCTTCGCCACACCGCCGCCTCACCCGGCCGCGGCACCAATATTGAAGCCGCCATCCGCGATGGCGCCGCCGCCCTGCCCGCCGGCATGGTGCCCCGCCTGTTGCTGGTTTCCGACGGCAATCAGAACCTCGGCTCGGTCAATCGCGCCATCTGGCAGGCGCAGCAGCTCGGCATCCCCATCGACACCGTCCCGCTCGCCGGCCATCCCAAACCCGGCCTGCTGCTCGAATCCGTCGGATTCCCCGGCCAGGTCTTCAGCGGGGAGCGCTTCCCGGTGGACGTCACGCTGGAATCCCCGAGCGCCACTCCGGCTTCCGTTGAAATGTCGGCTGAGCGAAGACCCATCGGCACGGCGCAGGTCCAGCTCAACGCGGGCTCGAACCACCTACGCCTCCAGGCCAGCGTGAACTCGACCGGCGCCATCGGATTCGCCGCCAGAATCTCGGCTCCTTCGCTGGGCGAAACGCGCTTCGAAGACGCCGTCACGCTGCGCCGTCCGCGGGCCCTGCTGGTCTCCCACGATCCCGCCGAAAGCGAACAGCACATCGTCCGCACGCTGGAAGCCAACCAGTTCCAGGTGGATCGCGCACCCGCCGGCATCCCCGACAAGATCGACGATTACCAGTTGATCGTCATCAACAACTGGGACATGGAATCCATCCCCGCTGCCCGGAAAATCGCTCTCGAAGACTATGTCAAAGCCGGCGGCGGCCTGGCCTGGATCGCCGGCGAGCGCAACATCTACGTCGATAAGAAAGGCGCTCCCGACGATCCGCTGGAGCGCACCTTGCCCGCGAAAATCGCTCCACCCCGTTCCCCCGAAGGCACCGCCGTGGTCCTCATCATCGACAAATCTTCCTCCATGGAAGGCCGCAAGATCGAGCTCGCGCGGCTGGCCGCCATCGGCGTGGTCGAAAACCTGCGCCCCATCGATTTCGTCGGCGTACTCATCTTTGACAACTCCTTCCAGTGGGCAGTCAACCTGCGCCGCGCCGAAGACAAATCCGCCATCAAACGCCAGATCGCCGGGATCACCCCCGATGGCGGCACGCAAATCGCTCCCGCTCTGACGGAAGCCTACCAGCGGATCCTGCCGCAAAGCGCCGCTTACAAACATATCGTGCTGCTCACCGACGGCATCTCCGAGGAAGGCGACACCTTCAGCCTCACCAAGGAAGCCACCACCAACCACGTCACCATCTCGACGGTGGGCTTGGGGCAGGACGTCAACCGCGCCTTCCTCGAAAAGGTGGCCGCGGCCGCCGGCGGCAAATCCTATTTCCTGAACGACCCCTCCGGCCTGGAACAGATCCTGCTCCGCGACGTGGAAGAGCACACCGGCTCCACTGCCGTCGAAAAGCCGATCACCGCCGTGGTTTTGAAGCCGGCCGAAATCCTGGACGGCGTTGGCATGGAATCCGTCCCCACGCTGCGCGGCTACGTGCGCTTCCAACCGCGTCCCACTTCCGACGTCATTCTCACGGCGGATAAAGAAGACCCGCTGCTGGTTCGCTGGCAGTACGGGCTGGGCCGCGCCGTGGTCTTCGCTTCCGACGCCAAGGACCGCTGGGCCGCCAACTGGCTCACCTGGCCCGGCTTCGACCGCCTGTGGGCCAACATCTTCCGCGACCTGCTGCCGCACGCTCCGCAAAGCGAGACCACCGCCGATTTCGACCGCGCCTCGAACGAGCTGGTCATCGATTACCGTCTCTCCCACAACCTGCCGGAGCCCGCGGCCATCCCCGATATCTACGCCTTGGGCCCAGCCGGTTTCCAGGCCCCGCTCAAGGTCGCCAAGGTCGCTGCCGGCCACTACCGCGGCCGTCTTGCGATCGGCTCCAACCAGGGATTATTCCGCATCCGTCCGGTGGCCGATTCGCGCGCCTTCCCCGAAGTGGGCTTCTACCGCCAGGAAGAGGAAATGACGGAGTACGGCAACAATGTCGATCTGCTCCGCCAGGTGGCCGCCTCCACCGGCGGCCGGTTCAACCCGGCTCCACGCCAGCTTTTCGACGCCGGCAACCGCTCGGTGCGCTCCAATATGGAGCTGTGGCCAGTGCTGCTGGCGCTGGCAATTCTGCTGAACCTGGCGGAGCTCATTCTAAGAAAGTGGAAAGGCGTGCTGGAAGCATTGCACCTGAGGCCGCAGGCGGCGACGGCGTAGCCCGCCGTTTCATCACTACACTCCCGTGTTCTGCGAAGATCGCTCCCTCACGGTCGCGGCTCCGACCGGAGCCGCGCGCGTTAGCAAGCGGTCTTGGATCCGTGAGCGAACTTCTGAAATCGCGTACTACACTAGCGGAGAAGCTTGTCCAGATTGGCGAGCGCGGTTTCCAATGGTTGCGGATGGTTGAGGACGCCGGCGAATAAGTCGCCGCGGGCGGTGAAACGGTCGAGCGCATTGGCGATGTTGAATTGCGCGGGGTGGAGGCCGTGGCGAACTTCGGACCACTCCAGAGGAGTCGCTACGGGCGCGCCGGGGTAGGCGCGCAGGACATAGGGCGCGGCGATGGTCTTGGACCTTCCATTCTGCAGATAGTCGAAGTACACGCGATTCTTCTGGCGCTTGGAGACCGAGCGCGGCGTGGTGAAGAGGTCGGGCTTCTCGGCGACGGCGAGGCGCGCGATCAGCTCGGCAAAGGTGCGGGTTTCCTCGTAGGTGTAAACCGGCTCGACCGGAATATAGATATGCATGCCATCACCGCCGGTGGTCTTGGGGTAGCCGGTGAGCGAGATGCGGTCGAGCAGCCGCTTCACCAGCACTGCGGCATCGACGATCTTATCGTAGGGGCACTCGTGCGGGTCCAGATCGATGAGGATGAAATCGGGATGGTCGAGCGAGCCGGAGCGGCTCATCCAGGGATTGTGATCGATGCAGCCAAGGTTGACGAGGTAGAGAAGGCTGGCGCGATCACCGGCGAAGACGTAGTGGATCTCGTCGATCAGCTCGGTGCGGAGCCAGGGCGCGAAGCTATCGGGCGCGTCCTTCTGGAAAAAGTACTGCTGCTGGATGCCGTTGGGGTAACGCTTGAGCGACAGCGGGCGGTCCTTGAGGTGGGGCAGGATGAGATCGGCGACGGCGTCGTAATAATTGAGCACGTCGCGCTTGGTGTAGCCTTCGGCGGGGTAGAAAACTTTCTTGAGATTGGTGAACTTCAAGGCGCGGCCCTCGATCTGGAGCGAGGCTTCCTTGACGTCGGCGAGCAGAGGCGGCCTGGGAGCGGCATCTTCGCGCACGGCCTGATGCGGCGTCTTGTCATTGCGAAGGCCTAGAAATACGGGCGCGCGCAGCCGATTGTCAGGCGTCCAGTTGGCATACTTCACCTGGCAAACGAGTTCGGGCTTGACCCACGTGATGCCCTTATCGGGTTTGGGGCGTTCGGCGAACGGGCAGGTATTGGTAACCAGCGGCAGCAGGCGGGCATGCAAAGAGGCCAGCAGTTTCTGGTCGAAACCGGTGCCGACGTTGCCGGCCCAGCGGAGCGCACCGTCGTCATAGACGCCCAGAACGAGCGCGCCGAAGTGATCGCGGCCTCCCTGGGGCGCGGTGAAGCCGCCGATGGCGAATTCCTGCTCGCCGACGATTTTGATCTTGAGCCACTCGCGGCTGCGGCGCGATTCGTAGGCACTGGAAGCGTGCTTGGCGACGATGCCCTCGAGCCCGGTTTCGCGGGCCGCCTCAAGCATCTCCGCGCCGGCGCCGGGGAAGACTTCGGAAACGCGCAGCACGCCATGGGAAGCGACCACCTTTTCCAGCAACTCGCGGCGGAGGGAAAGCGGCGCGCCGCGCAGATCGTAACCGTCGAGGTAGAGCAGGTCGAAGGCGAAATACACGACGGGCCGGGAGCGCGCGAGGTGTGCGATGGAGTTGGGATCGGAGTTCGAGATGCGCGGCTGAATGAGGTGAAAGCGGGAAACGCCGGTCTCGTCGAGCACGGCGATTTCGCCATCCAGGATGGCCTCGCGAGCGCTCACCTGGTGGTGGATGACGGCCAACTCGGGATACTGGCGTTCGCAACGGAGGCCGCTGCGCGAGGTGATGCGGAGTTCCTCGCGGTCGATAAACGCGATGGCGCGCACGCCATCCCATTTCACTTCGAAGAGCCACCCGGCGCCGCGCGGGGGCTGCCCGGCGAGAGTGGCGAGCATGGGCTCGATGGCCGCGGGCATGGCGGTCTTACGCGCGCCTTTCACGGCGGCGAGATCGACCTTCAGTTTGGGCTTTGAGGTACGCGACGCCGGCGGGTGCGGCTCCGGCGATGCGGAGGCGCGGGCGTTTTTGGCCGGCCGGCTGGAGGCCCACACACGCCGGGTATCGCCGGCGGTCCGGCGCTTGGTCTTGCGGGCCGGCAGGTTGCGGGCAATCTCCTCCTGGGTGCGGCCGGAGAGCACGCTCGAGGCGTGCGCCTCCACGTCCCAGCCTTCCACGGCAAACTGGTCGCGCTTCTTGAGAATCAGCCATTCGTTGCCTTTGCCGCGGCCCTTCATGAGGACCAGGGCGAAATCGCCGTTAAGTTTTTCTCCGTGGAGGTGGAACTTGAGGTCGCCGCGGGCAATCTGTTCGAGCCCTGTGGCATCGCCGATCAAGTCGAAGGCGCCGCAGTCCCACAGCATCACGCTGCCAGCACCGTAATTGCCGGCCGGAATGGTGCCTTCGAAGTCGCCATACGCGATGGGGTGATCCTCCACGTGGGCGGCGAAATGTTTAACCGAGGGATCGAGGGTAGGTCCCTTGGGCACGGCCCAGGATTTCAAGACGCCGTCGATCTCGAGGCGGAAGTCGTAATGCAGGCGGGTGGCGTCATGACGCTGCACGCAGAAGTAATTGCCCGCGGGGCGCGGCCTGGCGGCGGAAGGAGCGGGCTCCGGGGTTTTCTCGAAGCGGCGTTTGGCGGCGTACTCCTCGAGAGGCATGAGTGCCTTTACATCCTAACATTTGCATGCGGTTGGTCTGGGCGGGTTGCTCGATTCGGGTGTCCGGTAAAAATTGCCGGGCTGAGCATGCTTCGCGGCTTCGAGAACGCCGCCTGAAAGACGGCGGCAGCCAGGATTGGCTGCCCCACAATGTCATTCTGCCCGACAGACGACATAAAACGATCGTCTGTCCTACTATGACAGATATGAGCGATGAGACCAGGTTTCAAGCGGTGTTTGCGCGGCGCTCGCTCATCGTGCTGGTGGTGCTGCTGCTGGGGGAAACTTCCATCAACTACATCGACCGCCAGGTTGTGTCGGTGCTGGCGCCCACGCTACGCGCGGAATTCCACTTAAGCAACGGCCAGTACGCCGCGGTGCTCAATGCGTTCATGG
>JBEKQS010000189.1:0-10587 GCA_049519475.1 Bryobacteraceae bacterium
CGATTCTGGTGAAGCACGTGGCGATCAATGCCATTCTCGCGGTGGGGATGACGTTCGTGATCCTGAGCGGGGGCATCGACCTCTCAGTGGGGTCGGTGGCCGGGCTTGCGGGAATCGTCGCGGGCGGACTGATCCATAGCGGGCTGGTATTGCGCTCGCTGGGCGTGGTGGTCTATTTCCATACCTGGCTGGTAGTGGCGCTGGCGCTCCTGGCCGGAGCGCTGGTGGGCGCAATCAACGGAGCTTTGATTGCGCAGTTGCGAGTAGCCCCGTTCATCGCGACGCTGGGCTCGTTGTACGTGGCGCGGGGCGCGGCGCTTCTGATTTCGAACGGGGCTACGTTTCCGAACCTCACCGGCAAAGCGGAGTTGGGCAATACCGGATTTCTGTCGCTCGGAGCGGGCACGGCACTCGGGCTGCCGGTGCCGATCTGGCTCATGCTGGCGTTTGCGGCGGCGGGCGCATTTGTCGCGGGGCGGACACCGTTCGGGCGGCGAGTGTATGCGGTTGGCGGCAACGAGCGCGCGGCGGAGCTCTCGGGCGTGCGGGTGAAGCGGATCAAGTTTGCCGTGTACGTGATTTCCGGAGTGTGCGCGGCGGTGGTCGGGCTGGTGATCGCGGCGCAACTGGCGGCGGCGCATCCGGCAACGGGAGAAACCTTCGAATTGAGCGCCATCGCCGCAGTGGTTCTGGGCGGAACGTCGCTGATGGGCGGCCGCGGCAGCGTGGGTGGCACGATCATCGGCGCGTTCGTGATCGGCGTGCTGGCGGATGGGTTGATCCTGATGGGTGTATCGGAGTTCTGGCAGATCGTGATCAAAGGCCTGGTGATTGTGCTGGCGGTGATTCTCGATCAGATGCAGCAGCGGTATGCGCGGGGGACTGCGGCCGCTTTGAGGAGTTGAAATGATTTTTCGAAGTATCGCGACGTTGGCGACGGTCGCCGCGGCCCTGTTGTGCGGATGCGGTTCGGGTGGCCAGACGGGGACGGGGAAGAAACTGATCGCCATCATCACGCCTTCCCACGACAATCCCTTTTTCAAAGCAGAGGCGGAAACCGCCGCCGCGCGGGCACGCGAACTTGGTTACGAGGCGTCGGTGAACTCGCACGACGACGATGCGCACAAACAGGATCAATTGATCGACGTGGCGATCGCCAACCAGGCGGCGGCGATCATTCTCGATAACGCCGGCGCGGACGCCTCGGTGGCGGCGGTGCGGAAGGCCAAGGCCGCGGGCATTCCGAGCTTTCTCATCGACCGCGAGATCAACGCCAGCGGCGTCGCGGTTTCGCAGATCGTGTCGAACAACTACCAGGGGGCCAACATGGGAGCCCAGGAATTCGTGCGGCTGCTTGGCGAGAAGGGGAACTACATCGAGCTGGTGGGCCGGGAGTCGGACACAAACGCCGCGATTCGCACGCGAGGGTTTCATGACGTGCTCGATAAATATGACGCCCTGAAGCAAGTGGGCCGGCAGAGCGCGAACTGGAGCCAGACGGAAGCGTTTCAAAAGATCGAAACCATGATCCAGGGCAACCGCGATATCAAAGGGGTAATCGCGGGTAATGACACGATGGCGCTGGGCGCGGCAGCGGCGCTGAAGAATGCGGGCCTGGGAAAAGTGATGGTGGTCGGGTTCGACGGCAGCCCGGATGCGATCGCGTCCATCAAGGGCGGCGCCATGAAGGCGACCGTGCTGCAACCCGCGGCTACGATTTCGCGGTTGGCCGTGGATCAGGCGCACCAGTACCTGACGACCGGCTCGACCGGGGCGCCGGAGAAGCAAGCCATCGACTGCGAACTGGTCACACCGGCCAACGCGGATCGATACGGCCTGTTTGGCAGGAAATAGCAGCGCAGGGTAAAGGGGGAATCGATATGGCCAGAATGACGCTTGGATTGATCGTCGGGAATCGCGACTTCTTCCCGGATGTGCTGGTCGGCGAAGCGCGGCGGGATCTGTTGAAGCTGTTCGGCGAACTGGACATCGATGCGGTCCTGCTGGATGAGCATGCCACCAAGCTGGGGGCCGTCGAAACCTGGGACCACGCCAAGCGTTGCGCCGGCCTGTTCCGCGCGAGCCGCGACCGGATCGATGGCGTGGTGGTTTCTCTGCCGAACTTCGGGGACGAAAAGGGCGTGGCCGACACATTGAAGCTCGCCGGGTTGAACGTGCCGGTGCTGGTGCAGGCTTACCCGGACGATCTCGACCAGCTTTCGGTGGAGCGGCGGCGCGACGCGTTTTGCGGCAAGATCTCGGTGTGCAACAACCTGCGGCAGTACGGGATCCCGTTCAGCCTGACGCAGGATCACACCGTCCGTCCGCTTTCCGATGAGTTCCGGCGGGATTTGCAGGGTTTCCTCGCGCAGTGCCGCGTGGTGGGCGGACTGCGGCGGGCGCGCATCGGGGCGGTGGGCGCGCGGCCCAATGCGTTCAACACCACGCGCTACAGCGAAAAGCTCCTGCAATCGGCGGGCATCAGCGTAAGCACGATGGACCTTTCGGAGGTGTTCGGGCGCGCGGCGCGGATGGCGGATGACGACGCGCGGGTCAAGGAGAAGATTGCGGAGATCGGGGGCTACGCAGCCACCGCACAGGTGCCGGGTTCGTCGCTCACCCGAATGGCCAAGCTGGGGGTTGTGCTGCTGGAATGGATGGAGCAGAACGACCTGGACGCGTCGGCGATCCAATGCTGGAGTTCGATGCAGCAGAACTTCGGCGTCAACGTTTGCACGGTGATGAGCATGATGAGCGAGCGGCTGATGCCGAGCGCCTGCGAAGTGGACACTGCCGGCGTGGTCGCGATGTACGCCTTGCAGCTTGCTTCCGGGCGTCCCAGCGCCCTGGTGGACTGGAACAACAACTACGGCGGCGACCGCAACAAGTGCGTGTTTTTCCACTGCGGCAACTGGGCCAAGAGCTTCCTGCCGGATATCCGGATCGGCACCGCGCCCATCCTCGGCACCACGCTCGGTGAAGAAAACACTTATGGCGCGGTGGCCGGGCGGACACCTTCCGGTCCGGTGACGTTCGCCCGCGTCAGTACCGATGACGTGAATGGATGCATCCGCGCGTATGTTGGCGAGGGACGATTCACGGACGACCCGCTGGACACCTTCGGAAGCCGCGCCGTAGTAGAGGTGCCTGAGCTTCAAGGGTTGATGCGGTACATCTGCAAAAATGGCTTCGAGCACCACGCCGCCATGAACGGATCGCAATGCGCCACGGTGCTGGCGGAGGCGATCGAGACGTACCTCGGCTGGCCGGTATACCACCACCAGGAGTGAGTCTGTGCGTCCGGTGCGGGAATCCCTTCAGCCGTTGGTGTGCTATCTCGCCGGGAACAGATACTCCAGCACGCGGCCGAAGCGCTCGCCCCAGGCTTGCTCGTTGTGAGCGTGGCCGTGCGCTTCCTCATAGTGGAGATCGGCGCTCTCGCGCCAGCCCTTGCCGGCCAAGGCATCGCGCAGGAGGCGCGCGTCCTGCACCACCTTGGCGGAACTCCGTCCCTCCGCTGTGCCGGTATCGAGCCAGATTCGCTGGCGAGTCCGTCGGGGCGTCCATGCTTCGATCAGCCGCAAAATCGACCGATCGTCCCACCAGACCGAGGGTGAGAGCAGCGCGAGCCTGCCGAAGACCCGGGGATAGACGATGCCCGCCACCAGCGCGGCCAGGGCCCCCATCGAGGAGCCGCCGGCAGCGGTATCGGCCGCGGCCTTGCGAGTCCGGTACGTCTGGTCGATAAAGGGCTTGATCTCGCGCGCCAGCATCTGCGCGTAACGGTCCGCCTTGCCTCCCTTGCGCAGACGCGGGTCGCGCGTGGGCGTGTACTCGGAGATGCGCCGCACGCCGGTATTGTAAATGCCCGCCAGGATCAGCGGCTCGATTCCGCCGCGCCGGATCAGGTCGTCGGCGGTGATGTCCGCGCGCCAGTCGTGGCCTCCGAAAGCCGTGGCGGGGTCGAACAGATTCTGGCCGTCCTGCAAATAGAACACCGGGTAGCGCGCGCCTGAAGTCTCGTATCCGGGCGGCAGATAAACCGCGATGTGCCGCGGGGTGGAAAGGTAGCGGGAAGGGAATCGGGGGTGCAGACGGAGACGACCGTCGTCTTTCGCGCGCGGGGCCAATCGTTCAGTGTACGATATGAACAGCCCTTCCTCGCGTTATGCGTCGCGATTACATCAAGTGGTACAGTCCGTCTCTCGGCCGGGACATGGAGCTGCTGGCGTACGGCCACGCCGGTTTTCCGATCGTGGTCTTCCCGACTTCGGGCGGCCGCTTCTTCGAGTACGAGGACCGCGGGATGGTGAGCGCGCTCGGTCCCAAGATCGACCGCGGCGAGTTGCAGGTGGTGTGCGTGGATTCGGTGGATCAGGAATCCTGGTACAACCGGTCGATCGCGCCGGCCGATCGCCTGCACCGGCAGAACGCTTTCGATGCATACGTTACCTTCGAAGCGGCGCCGTTCGTGCGCGAGCGCACCACCTGGGGACAGATCGGCACCACCGGGTGCAGTTTCGGCGGGTACCACGCCATCAATTACGCGCTGCGCCATCCCGATATCGTGACCTACGCCGTCAGCATGTCCGGGGCCTTCGATGTTCCGCGGCGGTTCCTGGACGGCTATTACAATAGTGACGCCTATTTTCACAGCCCGCTCGACAGCCTGCCGAACCTGGAGGATGCGTGGTTCCTGGAGCGGCTGCGGCGCAGCTATTATGTACTGGTGGTAGGGAACGCCGATCCGCTGTTCGATCAAAACGTGAAGATGGCGCACGCCTTCGGCATCAAAGGCGTGCCACACACTCTGGACGTGTGGGAGGGCTTTGGCCACGATTGGCCGTGGTGGCGGAAGATGGCCGACAAGTATTTTGTGAAATAAAAATATGGCACGAATCGGCGTTCTCTACGGCATGGAAGAGTCGTTTCCCCCGGCGCTGGTGGACCGCATCAACTCGATGGGAGCCGCCGGCGTTCAGGCGGAGCATCTGAAGGTGGGCGGCGTGCGCATGGCGGCGCCCAGCGGGTACGACGTGATCGTCGACCGCATCTCCCACGACATCCCGTTCTACCGCTCGTTCCTCAAGAACGCCGTGCTGGGCGGCGCGAAGGTCATCAACAACCCATTCTGGTGGAGCGCGGACGACAAGTTCTTCAACTATGCGCTGGCCGCGAAGCTCGGCGTGGCCGTGCCGCCTACCGTCCTGCTGCCGCACAAGAAGAATCCCGAGGGAACCACCGGGCGTTCCATGCGCAATCTCGAATATCCGCTCGACTGGCCGGCCATCTTCGAGTATGTGGGCTTTCCGGCGTTTCTGAAGCCGCACGATGGCGGCGGCTGGAAGAGCGTTTATAAAGTCAATTCGCCCGAAGAGCTTTTTGCGGCGTATGACCAATCGGGCGATCTCTGCATGACCCTGCAGCGCGGCGTGAATTTTCAGGACTACTTCCGCTGCTACGTCGTCGACCAGCGTCATGTGCGCGTGATGCGCTACGATCCGGGCGCCCCGCCCCACCTGCGGTATGTGCCCGGCAATCCGCCTCCGGCGCCGGAACTCGAGCGGCGCATCGTGGCCGATTCGCTGACGCTCTGCCGGGCGCTGGGCTACGACCTCAACACGGTTGAGTTCGCGGTGGAAGACGGCGTGCCCTACGCCATCGATTTCATGAACCCGGCGCCCGACGCGGCGCTGGAATCGGTGGGAGCCGATAGTTTCCGCTGGGTGGTGGACGCGGTGGCCGAAATGGCGGTCTCGCGAGCGCTCACGCCGCCCCAGGCGCCCGAATTGCGTTGGAGCCGGTTCCTGGCGGGAGACCGGCCATGAGCCACAACACGCGCCCCACTTTCACCATCGGGATCGAAGAGGAATATCAGACGGTCGATCCCGAAACGCGCGATCTGCGCTCGCACATCGAAGCGGAGATCGTGCGCAAGGGCAAGATGCTGCTGGCCGAGCGCGTCAAGCCGGAGATGCACCAGTCGGTGATTGAGATCGGCACCGGCATCTGCCGCGATATTCAGGAAGCCAAGGCGGAAATCCGCGATATCCGCAGCCAGATGGTGGGGCTGGCGCGGGCCAATGGATTGCGCCTGGCTGCCGGCGGAACGCATCCATTCGCCCATTGGGCCAGCCAGGATATCTACCCCGACGAGCGCTACCACACCATCGTCGAAGATATGAAAATGGTGGCGCGGGCCAACCTGATCTTCGGGCTGCACGTGCACATCGGCGTCGAAGACCGCGAGACTGCCATCCAACTCATGAACGGCGCGCGCTATTTTCTGCCCCACATCCTGGCGCTCTCCACCAACTCGCCGTTCTGGCTGGGCATGGAGACCGGGCTGCGTTCTTACCGCTGCAAGGTTTTCGACAAATTTCCCCGCACCAACATTCCCGATCTGTACACCAGTTGGTCGGAATTCGAAGACTACGTGGATCTGCTGATTCGCACCAACTGCATCGATAACGCCAAGAAAATCTGGTGGGACATTCGCCCGCACCCGTATTTCCCGACGCTCGAATTCCGCATCTGCGATATGCCCATGCGGCTGGAGGAGACCATCGCCATCGCGGCGCTGTGCCAGGCGGTGCTCGCCAAGCTGTACCAGTTGCACAAGCAGAATCTGACGTTCCGCCACTACAGCCGCGCGCTCATCATGGAAAACAAATGGCGGGCGGCGCGCTACGGCCTGGACGGCAAGCTGATCGATTTCGGCAAGCAGGAGGAAGTGCCTACGCGGCGCCTGATCGCCGAGATCCTGGAATTCGTCAGCGACGTGGTGGAGGAACTCGGCAGCCGCGAAGAGATCGGCTACATCGAACGAATCCTGGAAGAAGGTACTGGCGCCGACCGCCAGTTGAAAGTTTTTCACGAAACCGGAGATCTGAAGGCGGTGGTGGACAACATGATTGCCGAAACCGAACACGGCCTGGCCGCTGGTGCCGCACAATGACGGGACGCGAACAACTGCGCCAATTTGCCTTTGCCCCCGACCTGGAGCAGGGCGCGCGCAACGCGGTAGTGGCCTGCCTGCGCGTCCAGCTTGAAGAGAAAGTGACGCTGATCGCGGACGTGGCCTGCCGCGAAATCGCCGCCGCGCTGGCTGCCGAGCTTGAAAAACTCGGCGTGGCCTATAACGCCTGGATGTTGGAAGACCTGGCGCCTCGCCCGTTGGTTGAGATGCCGCGCGCCGTGCTGGACGACATGGAGACCAGCCAGGTGAGCATCTTCGCGGTGCGCGCCCAGGCCAATGAGCTTCCCACGCGCATGCAGATGACCGACGTGGTCAACCGCCGCCAGATGCGGCACGCGCACATGGTCAATATCGACCGGCGCATCATGCTGGAAGGCATGCGCGCCGATTTCGGAGAGGTGGACCGAATTAGCACGCAGGTGTGGCGCATGGCCAGCGCGGCCCGCGAAATCCGCGCCACCAATCCCGCGGGCACTCACCTGGTGGCGCAGTTTTCGCCTCACCTGAAATGGCTCAAGACCAGCGGCATCATCAGCCCGCACAAGTGGGGTAACCTTCCGGGCGGCGAAACCTTCACCACGCCGGAGCGCGTGGACGGCACGTTTGTCATCGATGGCGTGGTGGGCGATTACCTCTGCGAGAAATATGGCGACCTGGGCACCACGCCGCTCACCATTCGCGTGGAAGAGAGCCGCCTGCGCGAAGCCCGCTGCGCCAACCGCGAACTGGAATGCGAGTTCTGGAACTACTGTCACACCGACGAGTTCAGCGACCGCGTCGGCGAGTTCGCCATCGGCACCAACATCGGTGTGCGGGATGTCATCGGCAACATCCTGCAGGACGAAAAAATCCCCGGCATCCACATCGCCTTCGGCAATCCCTACGGCGCGCACACCGGCGCCGATTGGTACTCGTCCACCCATATCGACGTGGTGGGGCGCGAGTTCGACATCTGGATCGACGGCCGGCAGATCATGCGCGGCGGAGCGTTTCTCTTTGATATCCTCGCTTCGGCGGAAGTTTAACCGCGACTGGACGCCGGCCGCTTACGCCCGCTTCCTGGCGCTGCTCGAGGAGCGCAGCGGCGTCTCGACGCAGTTCCGCCACAGCGAAACGCCGTGCTTCCTGCCCGCGCCGCTGATCGATCGGATGGCCCGCTACGGTCGCGAGATGGTGGAGCAGTTGCTGGCCGATGAACAGTACCAGCGCGATTCGCGCGGCGCCATCCCGGAACGTTACCGGGTGCCCAGGGAGTCCGCGGTTCCGCTGTTCGTACAGGCCGATTTCGGAATCGACGCCCAACACGAACCGCACCTGGTGGAGATTCAGGGCTTTCCCTCTTTGTACTCGTATCAGCCGGTAATGGCTGAGTGCTATCGCGAAGCCTACCGGCTCGACGCGGCTCTGGCGGCGCTGCCAGGCGGCTTGCCGCTCGACCGGTATCACGAGCGCCTCGGAGAAGCGATTGTCGGCGCGCACGATCCAGCCAACGTCATCCTGCTGGAAATCGACCCGGAGCGGCAAAAGACCCGCTGCGACTTCATGGTGACGGAGCGGCGGTTCGGCGTGCGCACGGTGGATGTGCGCGCCGTGCGCCAGCGAGCCAACCGCCTGTGGTACCAGCGCGACGGCCAGTGGACGCCCGTAGCGCGCATTTACAACCGCGTGATTGTGGATGAACTGGAGCGCCGCTCGATCGAGATGCCCTTCGACTTTCGCGACGATCTGGATGTCGAGTGGGCCGGACATCCCAACTGGTTTTTCCGCCTGAGCAAATTCTCGCTTCCCTACCTGCATCATCCGGCCGCGCCCGCGTCGCAGTTTCTGGACCGCGTGACGCGAATCGACCAGCCCGAACGCTATGTTCTCAAGCCGCTCTATTCTTTCGCCGGGCTGGGTGTGGTGGTGGGGCCGACGCAGGAACAGATCGATGCCGTACCGGCCGCGCGCCGCGGCGATTATCTGCTCCAGGAGCGCGTGGATTTCGCGCCGCTGGTGGAAACGCCGGCGGGGCCGGCCAAGATCGAAGTGCGCATCATGTATCTGTGGCAGGACGAAATGCGCGCCGTCAACACCATCGTGCGCATGGGGCGCGGCACGCAGATGGGCGTCGATCACAATAAAGGTTTTGAGTGGGTAGGAGCCTCCGCGGGGTTCATCGCATCATGACGATCCTATGTTTGGCGAGCTATGAAAAGGGCCATGAGTTTTTGCGCGAATGCAAGCGCCAGGGCTGGACCGTGGTGCTGCTCACGTCGGAGAGCATCCGGCAGGGGGCGCACTTTCCCACCGAAAGCATCGACGAAATCTTTTACATGGCGGACGACCACCATCGGTGGAATCTCGCGCACACACTTAATGCCGTCGCGTACCTGGCGCGCACGCGCGTCTTCGACCGCATCGTGCCGCTCGACGATTTCGACCTCGAGTTGGCGGCCATGTTGCGCGAACACTTGCGCGTTCCGGGCATGGGCGAGACCACCACGCACTATTTTCGCGACAAGCTCGCCATGCGCATGCGGGCAGCCGAGGCCGGCATCCGCGTGCCAGATTTCGTCCACGTGCTGAACCATGGGCAGGTGGCCGCGTTTCTGGAGCGCGTGCCCGGGCCGTGGGTGCTCAAGCCGCGTTCCATGGCCGGCGCCATTGGCATCCACAAGGTGGCGAGCGCGCAGGAGTTCTGGGAAATCGTCCACGCGCTCGGGGATGAGCAGTCCCGTTATGTCCTGGAGCGCTTTGTGCCGGGCGACATCTTTCACGTCGATTCCATCGTCTACGAACGCCAGGTCCGCTTCGCCATCGCGAGCGGCTACGGCAAGCCGCCGCTGGAGGTGGCGCATGCCGGCGGCATCTTCACCACGCGCATTCTGGAGCGCGAATCGGAGACGGCGCGGCGGCTGCTGGCGGAAAACCAGCGTGTGCTTGCGGAGCTGGGGCTGCTGCGCGGCGTCTCGCACACCGAATACATCATCGGCCGCGACGATGGCCACGTCTATTTCCTGGAGACTTCGGCGCGCGTCGGCGGCGCGCACATCGCCGAGTTGGTGGAAGCGGCCGCCGGCATCAACCTCTGGGCGGAGTGGGCCAAGGTGGAACTGGCCGGCGGCCACGTTCCCTACGCGCCGCCTCAACCGCGTCAAGACTACGCAGGCCTGGTGCTGTCGCTGGCGCGGCAGGAGCATCCCGACACATCGCAATTTGCCGATCCGGAAGTGGTTTGGAAGATCGAGCAATCGCACCACGTCGGCCTGATCGTCCGCTCGCCGGACCCGTTGCGCGTGCGCGCGCTGCTCGAAGACTACACCGCCCGCATCGCGCGCGACTACCATGCCGTCGAGCCGCCCCGGCAACAGCCATCGTACTAATACCATGACCGCATGAAGTTGTTCTTTTGCGGGAGACCGCTCCCTGACGGTCGCGGCTCGCATCGGGGCCATTAACGTAAGCGATGGGTTGCACAAAGGCACCAAATCAGCCGGTCAGAGTACTAGCCCAGGTTCCGCAGTTTGAAGCATAAAGTCTTTGGTTTCAGCGGCGGCGTGGGCGAGTTTCCACTACATCGCCGCTGGTTCCAGCGCGCTGGGCAGTTTCAAGCCGAGCCGCTGGAG
>JBEKQS010000190.1:0-10512 GCA_049519475.1 Bryobacteraceae bacterium
TCGCTGCAAAACGGGGACTGCTACCAATTCCCGCCTTTGGAATTGGATAGCTGTCCCCGCTTTGCCCCCTGCGAAGATTTGCACCAGCCCTTCGTCGCGCAGATTTCCCTCTCAACGCACATTTTCAGACACCGTCCGCCGGCGTCCGTGGACAAGCAGCCTTATACTTGAGAAGGAATTGCAACTGGGTCTGCGTTGGCTCTCGGCGCCGACCTGCGTTGAGGAGTTCATGGCCGTATTAATTGATGCGATTGACGTCAAGAAACGGACTTTGTTTGAGATTGACAACACTCCGTTCGCCTGCCTGGAAGTGGAGGTGAATACGCCTACCGCTCGGGGTGGCCAGACCCTGGTCCGCCTGAAGATTCGCAACCTTCTCACGAACGCGGTCTTTGAGAAGACATTCAAGGCTGGTGAGAAGTTCAGGGAGCCGGATCTCCGTTTGGTTCCGGCTTCCTATCTGTATAGCGACAGCAGTGGTTCTCACTTCCTGGACCAGGAAAGTTATGAGACCTACACTCTTGCCGATGAGGTGATCGGGAACGCGCTGGACTTCCTGATCGAGGGCGCCCTGATCGAGTTGCGTAAGTACAACGGTAATCCCATCGGTTTAGAATTGCCGGCGTTCGTTGAACTGGAAGTTGCGTCCACCGAACCGGGTGTGCGGGGCGACACTTCGAGCAGCACCGTGACCAAGCCAGCCACGCTGCAGACCGGTCTTGAGATCCGTGTTCCCCTCTTTATCAAGGAAGGTGAAAAGGTAAAGGTGTCGACGGAGAGCCGGGCGTTTGCGGGGCGGGCGTGATTTGGTTCCGGAGCAATGGCCCAGGCGGAGCGGATCTTCCGCCTACGATAAAAGGGAAAGACAAATTACAAACTCAGTGTAACGCTCGTATCCCAGCCGTCCCGGCCCCCTGTGCTAACTTGAAACTTCATGCCCCCCGAAATTCCCGCGGAGGCTTTGCCCTGGAAGCCGGATTCCTGGCGCCGGTGGCCGGCCCTGCAACAACCCGAATATCCGGACCCCGCCGCGCTCGACCGCGTGCTGGCCGAATTGCGCGTCCTTCCGCCGCTGGTCACCAGTTGGGAAATCGTGCAGTTGCGCCAGCAACTGGCTGAGGCCGCCGCCGGAACCCGCTTCGTCCTGCAAGCCGGCGATTGCGCCGAGCGCTTCGCCGCCTGCACGTCCAACCGCATCACCAACATGCTCAAGGTGCTGTTGCAGATGAGCCTGGTGCTGGTGGTGGGCGCGCAGAAGCCCGTCATCCGCATCGGCCGTTTCGCCGGACAGTACGCCAAGCCGCGCTCCGCCAGTGAGGAAACGCGCGACGGCGTTACCCTTCCCAGCTTCCGCGGCGACAATATCAACTGTCCGGAATTCACGGCCGAGGCCCGCACACCCGATCCGCAGCTTCTGCTGCGCGGCTACGAGCGCGCCTCGCTCACCCTGAATTTCATTCGCTCCCTGGTCAAAAGCGGATTCGCCGACCTGCACCATCCCGAATACTTCGATCTCGATTGGGTGGAACATTCGCCGCTGGCGGACGAATACCACCACATGGTCGAAACCATCGGCGATGCGCTGCGCTTCATGGAAAACGTGCTGGGCGTGCGGGCGGGCGAAACCGACCGCATCGATTTCTTCACCACCCATGAAGCGCTGCACCTGGGCTACGAATCGGCGCAGACGCGCACCGTGCCCCGCCGCCCGGGCTATTTCAACCTCACCACGCATTTCCCTTGGGTGGGGTTGCGCACTAGTGATCCCGGCGGCGCGCACGTGGAATTCCTGCGCGGCATCCAGAACCCCGTCGCCATCAAAGTGGGGGCGGACTTCACCAGCGAACAGGTGGCCGGATGGCTCCAGGCGCTCGATCCCGACCGCCAACCGGGCCGGCTGACGCTGATCCATCGCTTCGGCGCCGGCCGCATCCAGGACACGCTGCCGCGCCTGGTCGAGGCCGTCCGCGCGGAAGGCGGCCGCGTGCTCTGGATCTGCGATCCCATGCACGGTAACACGCAGATGACCGCCGGAGGATGGAAAACCCGTAACTTTGCCGACATCATTTCCGAAGTGGAACAGGCCTTCGACATCCACCGCGCGATGGGCCAGACGCTGGGCGGCGTCCACATCGAACTAACCGGCGAAAACGTTACCGAGTGCATCGGCGGCTCGCGCGGCCCCAGCGAAGGGGACTTGGCGCGGGCGTATGAGTCCGAAGTGGACCCGCGCCTCAACTACGAGCAGTCGCTCGAACTGGCCTTCCTGATCGCCCGCAAAATGAAGAGCGACGGCAAGTAACCGCCCCGCCGACGCGCGATAATGGGCGCATGGCTACTCTCGGATTCATCGAATACGCCGACGCTACGCCGGAAGTCCGCGCCGTCTATGACGACATGATGACCACGCGCCAGACCGACTGGATCAATAATTTCTGGAAAGCCATCGCCAACGACCCGGTCACGCTGCGCCGCACCTGGCAGAGCGTCAAGGAGATCATGGCGCCGGGCGCGCTCGACGCGCTCACCAAGGAGCTGATTTATCTCGCCGTGAGCGTCAGCAACCAGTGCGCGTACTGCACCGCTTCCCACACCGTCTCTTCGCGCAAGGCCGGCATGACGGACCAGATGTTCGCGGAAATGATGGCGGTGGTGGGAATGGCGAACGAAACCAACCGCCTCTCCAGCGGCTACCAGGTGGAAATCGACGAGCGCTTCAAACTGCGGTAGGCCTGCGTCGTCAAGCCGCGAGCTCCGTGACAACTTGAGCCCGATCGCCCCACGGTACGGGCTGAATAGCGTAATTTCGTAAGGCGTCCATTACTCCGCCCGGGATTGCGCCTTCGGTGTCGTTCAGAACCGCGTATGCTCTTGACTCTGGCGTCCGAACTTGCCGAGTATCGGTCCAGGCGTGAATGAGCAACTGGGCGGTATCACGCGTCGGGCGAGTGATCGCCTGCAGAATGCGCTCCGGCTGCCTTCGAGATTTCGGGATCACGAAATCGAAGAGGTGGTCGTAGCCGCTGGTGCCGTTGAACTTCGCCTTCGGCGTATAGCGGATCTCGTTGGCGTCCAGCCATGCAATCACGTCTTCATAAAACAGGCTTTCTACCATGGGCTTTGTGAGGTAGAAAAGATCGTTCACGGCAAGCATGGCCTGGATGAGGGAGTGCTTACGCAGCGGGAAGGTTTCAGGTGAAGCGACCACTTCGAGTGCCTCGTTGTTCAGGCGTACGCCGAAGCCGTTGAGGGCCATCTTGAGAAGGTCCTGGCGTTTCTCCGTGTGGAGATTGCAGCCGGACGCTTCCAGATCATGAATGGTGTAGCTGTCGTCCGTCAGCACGAACCCTCCATTCTCCCGGCGCGCGTAAATCTGGAGCACGTCGTTATGCCGGTCAAGGTAGGGGGTCGTGATCTCAACCCGCGTGGCATTTACTTGGCGAAGTGTTGTCTTGTCCTTGAGCCAAGCGCGATAATCATTCAAAAGCTTTTCGATCTCCGTAACCATTAGAAAAGCCCCATTTGGACCTGAGGCGGATCAGTGATATTGCAGTGCTTCATGAACGCCTCGAAAGTCGAGAAAAGATCCTGCGTGTCCGGGTATTTGTCCAGCGGCGCAGAAATCGCCCACCTGTTGCCGAAGCCCTCGCGGTACACATGCAAGTGTGGGCAAGGGACGTCAGAACCAGTCTGGGTTTCGATGCGCGGGGCCGTCGAGATCCAGCCTCATGAGTATAATCGCCTGGCGCGCCCTGTTCTGGTACGTCGCTTGGGTGAGCTTGATCTGGGCGCGGGTCACATCAAGAGTGAAGTTCTCTCTCTTGTCGGACGAGGTCGGGGGGATTGCCATCCTCTCTCCAGGAGATGGAAAACTCCACTGCTTGTCATCCACGCGCATTTTCCCCATGGCGATAAGGGCATCGGCTTCTGGTTGGGTCAAGTTGATATCAGCCATTGACGGTCGTCCCCATATCCTCGTTACGATCGGGTTTGCTCGCAGGCTCCCGCATCTTGATTCGCCTTAGGGATAGACACAAGTTATCACACGCAGCTCCGCGGTTCCTGCGTCCTTACAGCTTCAACCTCAAATAGATCGCCCCCGGCGTAGCCTTGTCTGCATAGGGCTCCGTCCGCTCGAATCCCATCCGGCCGTAGATCTCGAGCGCCTTCTCCATCACCGACATGGTGTCGCCCACCATTTCGCGGTAGCCCGCGGCGCGCGCCTCGGCGATCACCCAATCGAGCAGCCGCCCGCCCACGCCCTGTCCGCGGAACGGCGGTCGCACGAAGAGCCGCTTGGCTTCGCATCGCTGCGCGTCAAACTGGCGCAGCGCCACGCAGCCCGCGGCTTGCCCATCGATCATCGCCAGCGCCAGTCGCCCTCCCGGCGGCGCATAGTCGCCGGGCAGGGCGGCCACTTCCGCGCCGAAGTTCTGAAAGCACGGCGTGAAACCAAACGACGCCCAGTATTCTTCGAACAGCTCGCGCACCGGCGCCATCTGCGCCGCGCTCTCTACGCCGACAATCCGCATCTCAAACCGCAACCGCGGTGAACTGCTTCTTCGGATCCGTCGCGATCCGCGCGAAGGCCGCGGCGTCGTGCCCGAAGCCACACAGCCAGTTGCCCTGCGCCGCCGCGCGTAGCCATTTGAACTTGCTCTCGATGGTTTCCAGCGGATACAGATCGAACGCCGGCATCCAGGTGGGCGGCAGGTGGGCCATGGTGGGCACCAGGTCGGATAGAAAGCAGAACGTCTCGCCCGCGCTCTCGGCCGTCACCACCATCATGGCGCGGGTGTGACCCGGCGCCATCCGCATCCAAATACCCGGCAACACTTCGTAGTCGCCCTCCACCAGCGTCATTTGGCCGGATTCCACCAGCGGATCGTAGTTGGCGTCGATATAGGCGACGGCGTCGCGCACGTTGCGCTCGTGCGCATGCTCCCACTCGCCGCGCGGCGCGTAGTAGCGGGCGCGCGGGAAGGCCGGCTCCGCCGCGTCCCCGCGCAGAATCGTATTCCCGCTGCAATGGTCCCAATGCAGGTGGCTGTTGATGACGATGTCGATGGTTTCGGGGTCGATGCCCTGCGCGGCGATCACCGCCGGCAGCGATTCGGTTACCGCCGGGATGCGCATCCGTTCCCGCTCGCGCGCGTCGCGTTTATCGCCGAGCCCGGTTTCGATCAGGGTGTTGTGGCTCCCCGTGCGAATCAGGTAACAGTTGAACGCCAGCGGAATGCGGTTGAGTTCATCGGGTGGGATACTGCGGCGCCACAGAGTCTTGGGCACAACGCCGAACAGCGCCCCGCCGTCCCACCAGTAGGCGGTCTCGTTCACCCGCAGGATTTCAAAATCGCCTGCAACCGGCATGCCGGCCGCTTAACCCTTGACCAGTTTGCGGCCGCGTTCAAACAGATCGGCGGCGTCTTCCACCAGTTGCTTGCCGCGCTCGAACATGTCGCGGCTGGCTTCCACGATGTTGCTGCTGGTGTCGGACACAGCCTCTTTGCTCTGCTGCACCTTGCCGGCGAGGTACCGCCGGGTCTCCTTGCCGCTCTTGGGCGAATACAAAACGGCGACGGCCGCTCCGATACACGCCCCTGCCAGAAACCACGCGACGTTGCCGGCGAAGCTCGATGGCGTGTCCTCGGTGCGCTCTTCAATTTCGTCAGTCATGGGTATGGGGGCCTCTATGGATATTCTGCGATATCCTGGAGGCATGGCGCAAGATCCCGGGCACGACGAGGATTCCGCGGGCGAAGATCAACTCGACCCTTCCTCCGATTTGGACATGGTTACCCTCTATGACGCACCCATCGTGGACGCTGAAATGGAGGCTGACATGATTCAAGGCGTTCTGGAGTCGAACGGCATCCCGTCCCTCCTGGTGCGCAACTCGGCAATCCCGTCTTTGGGCTTCGAGGTGAAGGTGCCGCGGGCCAGGGTGGAAGAAGCCGAGCGTTTGATTGAGGAAGCCAAGGCCGCCGGTCCGGAAGCCGCCGCCGAAGCTGAAAGAGCCTCCGAAGAGCCGTCCTAGCGTGGCGATTCGTTGTGGGGCGGGCAATCTTGCCCGCAGCCGCCTTCAGGCGGCTGTTCGGCCTCGGCAGGAATCCTCGCACACGGCCAAGCGCCGTCTGAAAGCCGGCGGCAGCCATGCTTGGCTGCCCCACCAGCCCGGGTGAAGGGTGCGGCGCTGCGATCTGCGACAATCCCATTCCTTAACCGCACCACCCGGGGCCTCTGGTACAATACTTACCATCCACGCCGGCGCGTGTGAAATTCATTATTTCTATCCCGCCGATTCATAATTTTGACTGGACCGCCGGTTCCGGCTCACCGGCCAGCCGTTTATGGACTTCGATCAGCTCCATACATTTCTCGAAATCGTCCGGCTGAAGAGTTTTTCCAAGGCCGCCCAGACCTGCTATCGCACACAGCCGGCGATCAGCGCGCAGGTGCGCCAACTCGAACAGGAGTTGCGCGCCGAGCTGTTCGAACGTTTCGGCAGCCGCATCTCCCTCACCACCGCCGGGCGCATCTTCGCCGACTACGCCGAGCAGATTCTCGATCTCCGCCGCCGCGTGCAGGACTCCATCGCCGAGCTCGAAACCAATCCGCGGGGAGAACTGGTCATCGCGGCCAATGAGGCCACCTGCATTTACATCCTGCCCAAAGTTTTCTCGGTTTACCGCCAGCTCTTTCCCGCCATCCAACTGCAGGTGGATCGCTCGTACGGCTCGCATGTGGTGGCTGCCGTGCTCGATAACTCCGCCGATTTTGGCCTCACGCAGCTTCCCGCCGACGAGAAGCGCCTGCAGGTGGTTAGCATTTACCACGACGAGATCCGCCTGATCGTCCCCGCCGGGCATGCCCTGGCAGGAAAGAAATCGGTCACCCCGCAAGACGTTGCCGGCAACTTCCTCCTGCTTTCCAGGGAAGGCAAAACACGGGCGCGCCTGAATGAGTGGCTGGAGCCGGTGATAGACGAAATCCGGATCTCCATGGAACTGGACTCCACGGAGATGATGAAGCGCTTTGTGATGGCCGGGCTGGGCGTGAGTTTCCTGGCCGTAACCAATTGCCGCGAAGAGATCGCCGCCGGCAAGCTGCACGCGCTCCCGCTGGCGCCGGAACCGCTGGTGCGGCGCCTTGGCCTGATCTACCGCAAAGACAAAGCGCTCTCCAAAGCCGCTCTGGGTTTTATCCAGGTGGTGCAGGAGCACCTCGGCAACGAAGACGCCCGCGTCGCAAAACCGCGCGCTCCGCGGGTAGTGGCATGACGGCCTGTTCGCGTTGCGGGCGCGAGTTTAAAGAATCCGCGCCACGCTGCCCCGGTTGCGGCGAGCGCAACCCCGCGGCGGCGGGCCTGTTCCAAACTTCGTCCGTGCTGATTTCAGCCGGCGGTTCCGACCGGGTGTACCGCTCCGTCGACGATGTTCCGGCGGCGCTTCGCCATCGCCTTCTGAAGTCCACCAACGGGCGCAATGCGCGCACCATCCTGATCACCGACCGCAAAGGCCGCCGCATGATCGACAAGGCTCTCGGCAAGCTCCCCGGACCCAACCGGAAGCTGCCTGCCTTGGTGGCCGGGAAGCAGTCGCCCGATCCCCTGGCCTGGCTCACGCGCGGGCGCCGCAAATGGATCGGCGCGATCGTCTTCCTGCTGGCCCTGGCCATTACCGCGGCCGCCTTCCTGATTCGTTGGAAGTAGCCCGCCGAAAGACGTTATCCTGAAGTCTTCCTATGAGCCGTCGGGCAGTCGTGTTTGGAGCGTCGGGCCAGTTGGGTCTTGAACTCGTCCGCGAACTCAAAGTCCGCCGCTACGCCGTCACCGGCTGGGAGCGCGCACAGGTCGATATCACCGATGGCGGCGCCGTCGAGCGAGCGCTCGCCCGGTCGGACGCCGACGTGGTGTTCAACTCCGCCGCCTATAACCAGGTGGATGTCGCCGAAAAAGAGCCGCAAGCCGCCTTCCTGGTGAATGGCCTGGCCGTGCGCAACCTGGCGCTGGCCTGCCGGCAGATGGACGCCCGCCTGGTCCACTTCTCCACCGACTACGTTTTTGACGGCCGCGCCCACCACCCCTATACCGAGGAGGATCCCACTCATCCGCTGGGCGCCTATGCCGTTTCAAAACTGGCCGGCGAACTCTATGCCCAGGCTTATCTCGATCGCGCCACGGTGGTCCGCACTTCCGGCGTCTTCGGCCCCGGCGGACTTTCGACCGCGCGCGGCAACTTCGTCGAGCTCATGCTGCGTCTGGCCGGCGCCGGCCAGCCCATCCGCGTGGTGGAAGACCATGTGGCGTCGCCCACCTATGCGCCGCTGCTGGCCGCCCGCACCATGGATCTGGTGGATCGCGATCTCAACGGCGTCTTCCACATCGGCGGCGGTACGCCCATCTCCTGGTTTCAGTTCGCGCGCACCATTTTCCAGGTGGCCCACCTGGACCCGTTGTTGCTGGCCACCAATGAGCGCGAATACCGCACCGCCGCGCGGCGCCCCAAGTATTCCGCGCTCTCCAACGGCAAGATCGAACGCGCGGGCCTCGACCCCATGCCGCCGCTGCAGCAGGCCGTCGAGCTCTATTTCGCGGCGCGTCCGCCGGCCAAACCGTAAAGCGCCCGCGCGTTGTCGCGCAGCACCATGCGCGCCAGTTCCGAAGCGCGTGCCCGTGAGATCTCGCCCGAGCGCAGCATTCCCGTGAGCGCAATCGCGAGCGCCCGCCGCCCGGCGCGGGCCGCCATCCAGCCCGATTCTTCCCATCCCATTTCCGGGATGTAGGGGTAAGCGTCGGTGGCGAAAAGCACCTTCTCCGGCACGTATTCCAGCCACTCGCGCAGATTTGCCGCCAGCGCGGCCGGCTCGAGCGCCAGGTCTTGCGCCGAAAAATCCAGCCATGCGTTGGGCTTGGTGAGCAGGGCGGTAATCTCCCGCGTGAACGGCCACCCGCCGTGCAGCATCACGAATTTGGTCTTGCGCAGATCCGGATCGTTTAAGACGCTTTCGAGCAGCAGCGGATTGGCGCCGCCCACGTGGAAGTATCCGCCCGCACCGGCGTTGGTGTGGATGTGCACCGCCATGCCCAGCCGCCCGCATTCGGCGGCGATGTACCGGAACAGGAAATCCTGGAGCGGTTTGTATTCCGCTTCGGCCGCCGCGCCCTTGGCGGCAAACCGCGCGTAGATGGCGTCGGCTGCGCCGCGTTCCACCTTGTCGAATTCCAGCGACCGCAGATACGCCGCCTCGAACTTTTCCGCCACGGCGCCGCCCGAGCGCTGCCGCTCCAGCGTGGGTGTCACCACCAGCGCCAGGTATTCGCCCAATGTTGCCGGTACCGCCTGCATCCCCAGCGCCGTCAGATAGCGCCCGCGCAGCACGTCTTCCAGCGCAAAGAAGGCCTTCCGATCGGGATTGGCCTCGGCCAGCTTCGAATTGTCCAGCGGGAACATCAGCGCGTCCGCATACGGCACCCAGAGAAAGCGCGGCGGCTGAATGCCCGGGCCCATTTCCACGCGGTTGGCGAGCATCACGTCGATTCCCATCTGGTCCAGCACCCACGCCGGATACTGCTCGCCTTGCTCAAGCATCGCCTCCCGCCTGACCGAGAGCGCCTTGGCCGCCTCCACCATCGCGGGCGCACCCGGCCGCAAGTTAACGGGTTCGGACTGCGGCTCCATGTTGTCCACGGGCAGCGCATCGAAATCGCGATCCGGCTTTTCGTTGCTCGCCACCACCCGCACCGGATGCGCGTGATTGTCGATCGCGCGGATGCCGTCGATCTCCGCAACCAGATCCGGATCCGCCGCCGGCTGCGGCCGCCCGCACGCCGCCCCTAGCGCCAGCATCGCCACTACACCAAAGGTCCGGACGCGCATTCTCATTGCAACCCCCGGCCGCTCACCAGATAAACCGCGAAACTGCCCAGCCAGTGGCCGCCTTCGTAATGTTCGCTCTTGATGCTCGCGAGACCCGTCTGGCGCAGCCGGCCCGCCAGCGCCGTCAGGGGCTTGCGGCGCGCGTCCGTAGCCGGCAGCTTCGACACGATGCCTTCCAGCATCCAGGCGCGGCTCAGGTTCAGCCCCGCCAGGTGGTAGAGCTTCGGATCGGTGACGTCGGGAACGTGCGTCGGCTCCAGGTCCACGCGCGGCAGGAAGGCCGTGAACCACTGCGCGAACTCCGCCTGCGGCAGAATGCGCCTCACTACATCGGCCTCCGCCAGACACGGCGAGAGAAAATCCTCGCCCGACGGTTCATACGCCAGCGGGCAATTCCGGTCTTTCACGTAGTAATCCCGCACGCGTTCTTCCACGAGTTTGCCGAACGGCGCGTCTCCCGCAATGCGCGCATAGTCCAGCATCAATCCCATGGCGAACGCCGTGTTGTTATGCTCCCCGACGCGGATGGGGTTTTCGAGTTTCCCCAACCACCCGCCGATTCGCGCGGTGGCCGCCTCTACCAGCGGGCCGAGCGCCGCCGCCCACTGGCGCGCCTGCGCGTCGTCCCACTCCT
>JBEKQS010000191.1:0-10501 GCA_049519475.1 Bryobacteraceae bacterium
AGGTCGGCCAGTCCAAAGGCTTGCAAGAACTCCCGGCCCTTGCCGGGACGCGCGTTGAACGCAATGTTCCGCGCGACCGTGAGGTGCGGAAAGAGCGCGTAGTCCTGAAACAGAAAACCGGCGCGCCGTTTTTGCGGCGGCAGGCAAAGGGAACGGGAGGCGTCGAACCATCGCTCGCCGCGGAAGGTGATGGCGCCTTCGGCCGGCCGGTCGAGGCCCGCCAGCATCCGCAGCAGGGTGGTCTTGCCGGAGCCGGAAGGGCCGAACAGCACCGTGACCGGCGATTGATCGAACGGAATGCACAATTGCGCGTCGAGTTCGAAGCCCGGACTGAGGCGCGCCCGGCACGCGCAGTTCAGTTCGCCGGCCATATCGCCCAGACCCGGCGCTGCAGCGCGTAGGTGGCCGCCAGCACCGCAAAGGAGATGGCCAGCAGGAACAACGAAGTCTCGGTGGCGGCGCCGTAATCGAGCGCCTGCACCTGGTCGTAGATGGAGATGGAAACCGTTCGGGTGACGCCGGCGATATTGCCGCCCACCATGAGAACCACGCCGAATTCGCCCATGGTGTGGGCGAAACTGAGGATGGCGCCGGTGGCGATTCCGGGGGCGGCCAGCGGCACGATCACGCGCCGGAAGGTGGCCGCGCGCGAAACCCCCAGGCACCAGGAAGCTTCCACCAGTTTGCGGTCGACGCCTGCGAAGGCCGCCGCCACCGGCTGCACCGTGAACGGCAGGCTGTAGAGCACGGAGGCCAGCAGCAGGCCCTGAAACGAGAACGGCAGCATGCCTCCCGTGAGCTTGGCATAGAGCGCGCCCACCGGGCTGCGCGGCCCAATGGCCAGCAGCACGTAGAAACCCAGGACCGTCGGCGGCAACACCAGCGGCAGCGCCACCACGGCTTCCACCAGGAATTTCCACCGCCGCCGCGAAAACGAAATCCAATACGCCAGCGGCACGCCAACCATCAAGAGGATCACGGTGGTGGAAGCCGCGAGCCGCACGCTGAGCCAGATAGCCTGCCAGTCCATATCATTCGCCGGGCAACGAGAAACCGTATCGAACCAGGAGCGCCCGCCCCGCCGGCCCCGTCAGCCAGTCGCGAAACTGGCGGGCGGCGGCGGAATCTCTCAGAATCACGCCACACTGTTCCATCTTGGGATACGTCTCCGCGGGCACCTCCCAGTATCGCCCCTGGCCGCGCGCCGCTGGAGCCGAGGCCAGCGAAAGCGCCACGATTCCCACGTCGGCGGCGCCGCTCTGGACGAACTGGAAGGCCTGCGAGATATTTTCGCTGAGCACCAGTTTCGCTTGCAGGCTATCGTAGAGGCCCATGGCCCGCAGCGCGGCTTCGGCGGCGCGCCCGTAAGGCGCATGTGCGGGGTTGGCGATGGCCACGTGGCGCACGGAGGGATCGCGCAGCGCTGTCGCCGGATCAAGCGTCGATGCGGATGGCACCCAGACCACGATGCGTCCGGCGGCGTAGTTGAAGACGGCGCCAACGGCCAGCCCGTCGCGGGCCAGCGTCCGCGGATATTGCGCATCGGCCGAGAGGAACAGGTCGAACGGCGCGCCGTTGCGGATCTGCGCATAGAAATTCCCGGAGGAGCCGTAAGACACGCGCGGTTGGGTCTCCGGATGCGCCTGGTGGAAGGAGCGGGACGCCTCTTCGAGCGCAAACTGCAGATCGGCGGCCGCGGCAATTGAGAGCGTGTGGGTATGGGATGCTCGGCCGCAGCCGGCGCAGAGCGAGCACGCGGCCAGAAGCGCCGAAGCGCGGAGGTTCCGGTTCGATCTCATTTTTGCAAGACACTAGTATGTTAGCAGTGGCGTCGGAGCGGGAGTGTCGTGCGACCAGTGACGTTCGCGATGCCGAAGAGGCGCGGCCTGTTTGGTATAATCAATCCACACGCCCAATCCGGTGAGGTGCGAGAGCGGTTGAATCGGGCGGTCTCGAAAACCGTTGAACCTTTGCGGGTTCCGTGGGTTCGAATCCCACCCTCACCGCCAGAGCGATCAGTAACTTGGAGCCAAACCCGGAGCCGCGTGGTTCAATCCGTCCCTGCCCATTCCCTTACCCGACCGCCGAACGCGCACCCTCCAGCCCCGATTCCCACACCACCGGGCGAGCCTGCTTCATCCAATCGTCGACGCAGGGTTGATAGCGGTTTTCCAGAACGTTGCGCTTGATTTTGAGCGTGGGCGTGATGAAACCATTGCCGACTGTCCACGGCCCTTGGGCCACCGCGACGAAGCTGAGCTGCTCGTGCGGATCCAGTTGCGTGTTGACCGTGTTCATGAGGTCCAATAGCGTCTGCTCGATAGTCGCCCGCTGTGCGGGACTCGCGGTAACTTTGCGCGTCTCCTCGGCCAGCAGGACCACGGCGAAGGGGTGGGGCATGCCGGCGCCCATCAGGCAGCAGGCATCCACCACCGGGTGGGCCAGCAGTTGACACTCAATGTGAGTGGGCATCACGTACTTACCCTTGCTGGTTTTGAACTGCTCTTTAGCGCGGCCGACGATCTTGAGTTGCCCGTCGGGATCAATGCAGGCCAGATCGCCGGTGCGGAAGAATCCGTCCGCCGTGAAGGAAGCCCGAGTGGTATCGGGGTCCCTGTAGTAGCCCAGCATGTTCATGGGGCTGCGGATGAGGAGTTCCTGATTCTCATTGACCTTCGCCTCCACGCCGGGGATGGCGCAGCCCACATAGCCGGGGCGCACCGAACCGGGGGCGGGCAGGTGGGTGATCATGGTTTCGGTCATGCCATAGCCCTCAACAAGGTTCAGGCCAAGCTTGCGGTACCACAGCAGAATCTCGGTGGGCAGCGGGGCCGCGCCGCTGGCGGCGTTGAGGACGCTGTCCAATCCGAGCTTGCGCAGGATGCGTTTCTTGACGGAGCGGCTCACAATGGGGATGCGCAGCAGGCGTTCCAGTTTGCGCTGCGGGATCTTGGCGAACACGCCCTGCTGGAACTTCAGCAGCAGCCGCGGCACGGAGAGGAAGATGGTGGGCCGGGCACGAGCCAGGTCGGCGAGGAAGGTCTCGATCCCTTCGCTGAAGAAGACGCGATATCCCAGGTAGATGGCGGTTCCTTCCATGCCCGCCCGCTCCACGATGTGGGCCAGCGGCAGATAGGAAAGCACGCGTTCCTTGGAATTGAGCTTGATGAGCCCGGCGAGGACTTTGGCGTCGTAACCGATGGTAGCGAAGGAATGCATGACCCCTTTCGGGGTGCCCGTGGTGCCGGAGGTATAAATGATGGTGGACAGATCGTCCGCGGGGCGGGTGGGGTTGCTGGCAATGGGACGATTGGCCGTAATCAGAACTTCCCAAGCGGGCCAATCGTTGGGTGCGGAGGTAGGAAAGCGAACACAGGCTACACCGCCGGGGATGCCGGCTTCGGTGGCTTCCCCCTCGTCGATGGCGCCCAGGAAGCAGGCTTTGGCGCCGCAATGTTCCAGAATCTGGCGGATCGATTGAGCCTTCAGCGAAGGGTAGATCGGGACAGTGACATGTCCCGCCATCCAGATCGCCAGGTCGGCCATAATCCACCAGGCGCAGTTGCGAGACAGGATGGCCACGCGGCTTCCCGGTTCCCAATCCTGCGCCTTCAGCCAGGCTGCGATGCGGCGGACTTCGGCCATGGCCTGGCCCCAGGTCCAATCGCGCACCTTGCCGCCGCCGTAAGGTTGTGTGAGGAAAACAGTTTCGGGCCGCTCGCGCTCCCATTTATAGATGCGCTGGAGCGGCAGATCGTCTGCACCAAGATTGCCCGGCATCGCTCCTCCATTGAGAACCGAAGGGTGTGCGCCCACGCACGTAATCCTCTTGCGTTTTTATCTTACCGGTGGGTAAGATAACAGGAGCGCTGCCCGTTGTCAATGGGCGGACGCCAAGGTTCATGCCAAGAGACGCCTCCGCATCGCCATCGCCGCGCAAGGCATTCGCCGACCGGCGGCGCGACCCAGTCACCAAACGTGAGGCGGTGTTGAAGACCGCCGCACAATTGTTTCTCGAAAAAAGTTATGGCCGGATGTCCATGAACGACGTGGCTGACCGGCTCAACATCACCAAGCCTACGCTGTATCATTATTTCGACAACAAGGAAGACATTCTCCTGGAGTGCTATCGCCTGGGTGTTGGGCTAATTGAGGAAATTCTTAACGAAATCGCCGATCACTGTGGAACCGGACTACAGAAGGTAGAAGCATTTATCCACTCGTATGCCACCGTGATGACGGTCAACTTCGGACGGTGTGTCATGCGGCTGGACGAGGGCGACCTCACCAGCGATGCGCGCGCCGAGATGCGGGCTTACAAAAGAAAGATCGACCGCCGTTTGCGCGGGTTCATCCAGGAAGGGATTGAGGATGGATCGATTGCGCAATGCGATACGAAGATCGCCGCATTTTCCATCGCCGGCGCGCTGAACTGGATCTGCATGTGGTATGAACCCGAGGGCGTCCTGTCCCCGGAAGAGATTGCCACTCAGTTCGCGCGTACTTTGACGCAGGGGTTGGTCGCCAGGAAGCGGAGTAGCAAGTTGCGCATAGTTACCAAAGAGGAGTAAATCGCATGAGCGTTGAAGCAGTTGTCAAACCGGTCGCGGCGGCCGTGTCTTCTCCAGACCGCGCGCCCGCCAGCGTGATCCGCAAAGCGGCAGTGCTGGGGGCGGGAACCATGGGATCGCGGATTGCGGCGCACCTGGCCAACGCCGGTTTGCCCGTGGTCCTGTTGGATATCCCCGCGCAAGAAGGCGCGCGCAGCGCCATTGCGTCGCAGGCACTGGATGCCCTCAAGAAGAACAAGCCGGCGGCGTTTTACGACCCCGCGTACGCGGCACACGTTTCCGTGGGAAACTTCGATGACGACCTGGCGTTGCTGGCCGATTGCGACTGGGTGATCGAGGCTGTCACCGAGAATCTGGCGATCAAGCAGGCCCTGCTGGATAAGGTGGTGCCGCACTTGAAGCGGGACGCGATTCTGACTACCAATACCAGCGGCCTGCCGGTGGCATCGATTGCGGCCAAACTGCCGGAACCGGTCCGGCGGCGCTGGTTTGGAACGCACTTTTTCAATCCGCCGCGCTATATGCGGCTGGTGGAGATCATCCCCACGCCGGAAGCGGATCCGGCGGCCATTGCCGCCGTCGCGCACTTCGCCGACCTGCTGCTTGGCAAGGAGGTGGTGTTTGCGCGCGACACTCCCAACTTCATCGCCAACCGGATCGGCGTCTTCATCATGCTGGAATCGGTACGCCTGATGCAAGAGGAGGACTTGACCATCGAAGAGGTGGACGCACTGACTGGAAGCGCCATCGGCTGGCCGCGCACGGGGACGTTCCGGCTGGCGGATCTGGTGGGAATCGATATCCTGGCGCACGTGGCCGCCAACTTCGAGGGTTCGGGCGTGGTGCCGCCGTTCATCCGGACCATGCTGGAGCGCCGCTGGCTGGGAGATAAGACCAAGCAGGGTTTCTACAAGAAGCAGAAGGACGCCGACGGCAAGGAGATCCGGCTGGTGCTGGATTGGAAGACGCTGGAATACGCGCCGGCCATCCGGCCCAAGATCGCTTCGCTCGAAATGGCGAAGAATGCCGAGCAGTTGCCCGAGCGCCTGGTCCAACTGCTGGCGGGCGACGTCCGCAAGGATAAATTCGCGCGTTTCCACTGGCGGCTGCTGAGCGCCTTGTGGAACTACGCGGCGGATTGCCTGCCCGAGATCGCCGACAATGCGGCCAGCGTGGACCGCGCCATGCGGGCTGGCTTCAACTGGGAAATGGGGCCGTTCCAGCTCTGGGATGCGGCCGGCGTCCCCGGAACCGTCGAGCGCATGCGGGGCGCCGGGGAGCGGGTGAGCCCGATTGTCGAACGCCTGATAGCCGCGGGAGCCGACGCGTGGTACCGGCTCGACGGCCGCGAGTGCTTCGATGTGGTGAGCGGCGCTTACCGGCCGGTCACCCAGGCCGAGGGAATCGGGCGCATCGCGAAGTTCCGCTCGGCGAACGGCGTGGTGCGGCACAACCCGGGCGCGTCTCTGGTGGATATCGGCGACGGAGTGGCCTGCCTGGAACTGCACTCGAAGAAGAATGCCGTGGGCGAAGACATCATACGGCTGATCACCGAAACGTTCTCGCCGCAGAGCGACGCCGTGCGAAATTTCGAGGCATTCGTGATCAGCGGGGATGCGGAGCACTTCTCCGTGGGGGCCAACCTGATGCAACTGCTGTTGAGCGCCCAGGAAGAGGAGTGGGACGAAGTCGATTTCGCCGTGCGGGCATTCCAGCGTATGACGGCGGCGATCAAGTTCTGCCCGCGTCCCGTGGTGGTGGCGCCGTACTCGTTCTGCCTGGGCGGCGGGGCGGAGATCGCCATTCACGGCGCCCGGCGGCAGGCCCATGCCGAGTTGTACATGGGACTGGTGGAAACCGGTGTCGGCGTGGTGCCGGCCGGAGGCGGATGCAAGGAGATGCTGCTGCGCGCGCTGGATGCGGCGGCGGCGGTTCACGGTAACGCCCGCAAAGAATAGGTGGTAGTGATGGGAGCGCTGCGGCGGACCTTCGAAACCATCGCCATGGCCAAGGTATCCACCTCGGCCGTGGAGGCGCGCCACATCGGCATGCTGCTGCCCGCCGACCGCATCACTATGAATCGCGAGCGCCTGCTGAACGACGCCAAACAGTCGGCCCGCGAATTGGCGGCGAGCGGTTACTCCGCCCCGGTGCCGCGCACCGATATTCCGGCGCCGGGCGAGAACATGCTGGCCACCCTCAAACTCGGGGTCTACGTCATGCGGCAGGGCGAATTCATCAGCGACCACGACGCAAAGGTAGCCAACTGGGTGGCGTACGTTCTGTGCGGCGGGCCGGTCACGCCCGGCACGCTGGTGAGCGAGCAGTATCTGCTGGATCTGGAGCGGGAAGCGTTCCTCTCGCTTTGCGGCGAAAAGAAAACCCAGGAACGGATCGCGTTCACGCTGAAGAGCGGGAGGCCGCTACGGAACTAAGGGGATCGCTCCCTAACCCGGCGTAGCCGGAGCCAAACAGGAAATGGACTTAACGCGGAGGCGCTGAGACGCGGAGGAAAACGAAAACAAAGTCAAGACCTGAGGACGCTGAGGAAGCGGAGGTCCTGCGGTCGGACGGGCGCAAGAGGCCTGGTAAGTCAGGAGTTGGAGTTATTTTCGGAGTGCCGCCGAGGCCCATGAACATAGAGCGAAATACACACGGCCGAAAATATTCTTGCCAAAGCGGCAAGAATTCAACTCGGTAGGGAGCAATCTTCGGTGTACGAAGTGAGGAAGGAATATCCATGAGAGACGCAGTGATTGTGAGCGCGGTGCGGACGGCCGTGGGCAAGGCTCCCAAAGGAATGTTGCGGTCGACGCGCCCCGACGACCTGGCGGCAGTGGCCATCGAGGGAGCGCTGGGGCGCGTACCCGGCCTGGACAAGAAAGAAGTGGAGGATGTGATTATCGGCTGCGCCATGCCGGAAGGCGAGCAGGGCATGAACGTGGCGCGGGTGGCCGCGCTGCGTGCGGGCATGCCGATTGAGTCCGCCGCCATGACCATCAACCGTTATTGCGCATCCGGGCTGCAAGCCATCGCACTGGCGACGGAGCGCATACGGGGCGGGGGAGCGGACGTGATTGTGGCCGGCGGGACGGAATCCATGTCCTTTATTCCGTTCGGCGGCCACAAGATTTCCATTAACCCCTGGCTCCAGCAAAACTATCCGGACTCGTATCTGTCGATGGGGCTGACCGCGGAGCGCGTGGCGCGGCACTACGGCATTTTGCGCCAGCAGGCCGACGAGTTCGCGCTGGCCAGCCACACCAAGGCGCTGGCCGCACAGACGGCGGGAAAGTTCCAGCAGGAGATCGTACCGGTGACGGTTACTTTCTCGGCGCCGGACGGGAAATCGAAGATCCGCAAGACCGAAGTGGAGTTCCGGGTCGATGAAGGGCCGCGCGGCGATACGTCCATGGAGGCACTGGGCAAGCTCAAGGCAGCATTTCACGCCAAGGGCACGGTCACGGCGGGCAACTCCTCGCAGACTTCGGACGGCGCCGCGGCCGCGGTGGTGATGTCCGAGGAACGCGCCCGGGCGCTGGGAATCCAGCCGATGGCGCGCCTGGTGGCTTTCGCCTACGCGGGCTGTCTGCCGGAGGAGATGGGCATCGGTCCGGTATACGCCATTCCCAAGGCGCTCAAACTGGCGGGCCTGAGTCTGGATCAGATCGACCTGATCGAGTTGAACGAAGCTTTCGCGACGCAGGCGCTGGCCGTAATCAAGACCTTGGGCCTCGAGATGGAACGCGTGAACGTAAACGGCGGCGCGATTGCGCTGGGGCATCCACTGGGCTGCACGGGGGCGAAACTCACCGCCGGGCTGCTGCAGGAGCTGAAACGGCGCAAGGCCAGGTACGGGATTGTGACGATGTGCGTGGGGGGCGGCATGGGCGCCGCGGGAATTTTTGAAAATCTGAATTAAAGAGAAAGAAGTCAGAAGTCAGGAGTCAGGAGTCAGGAGTCAGAATATATGGCAACCAGCAACGTGCAAGCGATGGCGAAACGGGTCAAGGGCGGAAGCTTCCTCACCGAGGAACGCGATCCGCAAGACGTATTTACACCTGAGGACCTCTCCGAGGAGCACCGGCAGATTGCGAAGACCGCAATCGACTTCACCCAAAACGAGGTGATGCCGGCGGCTGCCGAGATCGAGGCCAAGAACTTCGAGCTGACCAAGGGCCTGCTGCGCAAGGCCGGGGAACTCGGGCTGATGTGCGTGGACATCCCGGAAGCCTACGGCGGCCTGGAAATGGACAAGGTGACCTCGGCGCTGATTGCCGAATCCATCAGCAAACTGGCCAGTTTTTCGGTGGCCTTCAGCGCGCACGTGGGAATCGGCACGCTGCCCATCGTCTGGTACGGCACCGAGGAACAGAAGCGCAAATACCTGCCGAAGCTGGGGACGGGCGAGTGGATCGGCGCGTATGCGCTCTCGGAATCCTCCTCCGGCAGCGATGCCATGAACTGCCGCACGCGGGCGGTGCTCGCGCCGGACGGGAAGCACTACATCCTCAACGGCGAGAAGATGTGGATCACCAACAGCGGCTTCGCCGACCTGTTCACGGTATTCGCCAAGGTGGATGGCGAGAAGTTCTCGGCCTTCCTGATCGAACGCCACACGCCGGGCTTCTCGATTGGCGCCGAAGAGCATAAGCTGGGCATCCGCGGTTCTTCCACCTGCCCGCTGATCCTGGCCGATTGCCAGGTGCCGGTGGAGAACCTGCTGGGCGAGGTTGGCAAGGGGCACCACATCGCGTTTAACATTCTGAACATCGGGCGCTTCAAGCTGGGTGCGGCTTGTGTGGGTGGGGCGCGCAACAGCCTGCAGGACGGCATCGGCTATGCCAAGGAGCGCAAGGCCTTCGGCAAGACGATCGCCGAATTCGGCCTGATCCAGGAGAAGCTGGCCGAATCCGCCGCCGGAATTTACGCCGGCGAATCCATGGTTTATCGGACCACCGGCATGATCGATGCGGCGCTGGCCGATGTGGATACCAAGGGAGCCGCGGGAGCGTCCCGCGAAATCCAGAAGCGCATCGAGGAGTACGCGGTGGAGTGCTCCATCCTCAAGGTGTGGGCTTCGGAGATGCTGGATATGGTGGTGGACCACGTGCTGCAAATCTACGCCGGATACGGCTACGTGGAGGAGTATCCGGCGGAGCGCGCGTACCGCGATTCGCGCATCAACCGGATCTTCGAGGGCACCAACGAGATCAATCGGCTGATCATCACCGGCTGGCTGATGAAGCGCGCGGTGGCGGGGCAGTTGCCGCTGCTGGGGGCAATCAAGAAACTGATGGATGAGGTGATGGCCGGTCCCAGCGCCGTGGAAGAACGCGAGGGCCCGTTAAGCGCCGAGCACCACTTGCTGGCCAACGTGAAGAAGCTCGCCCTGTTCGCGGCGGGCGCGGCTTCGCAGAAGTACATGATGGGTCTGGGGGACCAGCAGGAAGTGATGGGCGCCCTGGCCGACTGCATCATGGAAGTGTTTGCCATGGAATCGTGCATTCTGCGCACGGAAAAACTGATCGCCGCCAAGGGAGCAGGGGCGGCCAAGCAGGCCATCGCCATGACCCGGTATTACGCGGCCAAGGCTGCGCAGACGGTGGAGCTTTCGTCGCGCAAGGTGATCTCCACCGTGGCGGAAGGCGATATGCTCAGGACCCAGATGGCGATTCTGCGCCGCCTGTCCAAGCACGAGCCGGCGGACACCATCGGATTAGGCCGCCAGATCGCCAAGCACGTGCTGGCGGCGGGGAGGTACGCGCTGTAGGACCGCGGGCCGCGAGCACAACCGGCTGCTAAACGCTAACCCAGGTTCCGCAGTTTGAAGCATAAAGTCTTTGGTTTCAGCGGCGGCGTGGGCGAGTTTCCACTACATCGCCGCTGGTTCCAGCGCGCTGGGCAGTTTCAAGCCGAGCCGCTGGAGC
>JBEKQS010000192.1:0-10488 GCA_049519475.1 Bryobacteraceae bacterium
CGCGCTGCTGGTAGGCGGCAAGGTGCGGGCGCCCGCGGGCATGGCCGACCACGTGCGTTTCATCTATCCGGATTTCTGCGAGCGCTGCGCGGCGAAAATGTGCATCGAGATGTGCTCGGGTCAGGCGATTACGCCGGGTCCGGGCGGCATCCCGCTATTCGACCGCGAGAAGTGCGTGCATTGCGGCGCGTGTGTATGGAACTGCCTGACGCCGCTCGAAGACGACCCGCAACGCGGCAACATTTCCTTCCAGGCGGGCGCCGGCGGTTTGCATTCGCCGGAAAACTAGGGCGCTCACTCAGCTTAGTGGGACAGGCCATCGTTTTTCGTGGCCTGTCATGCCTCAATGAAGCACGGGCGCTTGACAGGGTCGAAAAAGTGGGGCAGCCAATCCTGGCTGCTGCCGGCTTTCAGCCGGCGCTCTTCGGTGGTCGAAAACCTTCGCCGGCACCGAAAAAGCCGCCTGAAAAGGCGGCTGCAAGCGAGATTGCCTGCCCCACAAAACAGGCATGATTTCGACCGCACTGCACTAGGACTTGATAGCTTGCAAGCGTCCGAGCCCGGAAACCGGCTGCGAGCCTCGCCATAGAGCCCGCGAGAGGTGGGTGAGCAACCTGGCAGGCCGTATCGCGTACGGGCTTGCCACGCAGCAGACTCCTCAATACCCGTTTTCCCGCAGTTTTTCCACGGTCAACGGCCCCTTCACATCCAGCTTGCGCAGCAACTTCTCCACGTGCTTGGCCAGAATATCGCACTCCAGGTTGACACGCGCCCCGGCACGGTAGCCGCCCAGGCTGGTGTTGCGGAAGGTGTGCGGGATGATCGTCACGGAAAGCACATCGGATTCGAGCGACGCGATCGTGAGGCTGATGCCATCGATGGCGACGGAGCCTTTGTAGACCAGGAATGCGTCCAGCTCCGCCGGCACGCGGATGCGCAGCCACCAGTTCTGGTCGCCGAGCGACTCCAGCGCCAGGAACTCGCCGGTGCCGTCGACGTGGCCCTGCACGATGTGTCCGCTCAAGCGGCCGCTCGGTGAAAGCGGCCGTTCCAGATTCACGCGCGAGCCGGCCCGCAGATCGCCGAGGTTGGTGCGCCGCAGGGTTTCCGGCGCGAGATCGGCGGAGAACGAATCTCGCCCGAGATCCACGGCCGTCAGGCACACGCCGTTGACGGCGATGCTGGCGCCCTCGGTCATATCCTGGCGCACCGTCGAGCAGCGCACCTTCAGCCGCGCGCCGGCGGTGCGGGTCTGGACCGATTCGAGCGTGCCCAGTTCTTCAATGATCCCGGTGAACATGGACGTATCCTTCCACGGCGAATTCATCCGGCGGGATGGTATGAATGGTGATGCGGTGAACGTCAATGGCGTCGGTGCGCCGTCTCCTGCCGATCCCGCCGGCCAGCGGCAGAGCCTCCAGGCCGCCCAGAATTTTGGGGCCGTAATAAAAAAAGACGCGGTCCACGGAGCCCGATTCGAGGGCGCTCCAGTTGATCTTGCTGCCGGCCTCGATCATCAGCGAAAGGTATCGCCGCCGGCCGAGCCATTCCACCGCGCTGCGGAAATCGACACGCCCTCCGGGGCCGTCGAAGACCAGCACTTCGATGCCGCGGTCGGCCAGCAGCTTGCGGCGGCCGGCCGAGGAAGCCGAGGTGGTCAGCACCAGCAGATCGCCGGCGGCGCTGCGCGCCATGCGGGAATCGAGCGGCAGGCGCAACTGGGAATCCATCACGATGCGCAGCAGCGGGCGGCAGCGGGCCAGGCCGGTGCGGTCCGTCAGCACGCAATCGTCGGCCAGCAACGTACCGATTCCGGTGAGGATGGCGTCGTGATCGTGGCGCAGTTCCTGTACGTGAGCGCGCGCCCGCGGGCTGGTGATCCAGCCCTGGTTGTCGTCGGGCGCCGAAATCTTTCCGTCCAGCGTGATGGCCGCCTTGAGCGTGACCAGAGGCCGGCCGGTACGCATGAAGTGAAGGAACGGCTCATTCAGTTTGGCCGCCTCGGCCGCGAACTCGCCGGCCAACTCGACTTCGATGCCTCGCTCGCGCAGCTTTTGAAAGCCCTGTCCCGCCACCAGCGGATTGGGATCTTCGAGCGGCGCGACCACTTTCGCCACGCCCGCGCGGATCAGCGCGTCGGCGCACGGCGGCGTCCGGCCCTGGTGCGAACACGGCTCCAGATTCAGGAAAAGCGTGGCGCCGCGCGCTCGCTCGCCGGCTTGGGCAAGCGCGATGGTTTCCGCGTGCTCGACGCCGGCGTAGGTGTGAAACCCACGGCCCACCACTTCGCCTTCGCGGACCAGCACCGCGCCCACCATGGGGTTGGGGCTGGCCAGCGCCCGGCCGCGCCGGGCCAGGTCCAGGGCTTCGCGCATGAATGCGGATGTCATTTCTCAAACAGCGATTCGATGAATTTTTCGGAGTCGAATGGCAGCAGGTCGTCCACCGTTTCGCCGACTCCCACATATCGGATGGGCAGGTTGAGCTCGCGCGCGATGGCCACCACGATTCCGCCCTTGGCCGTGCCGTCCAGTTTGGTGAGCACGATTCCCGTCACCCCCGACGACTCCGTAAACTTGCGCGCCTGCTCGAGCCCGTTCTGCCCGGTGGTGGCATCCAGCACCAGCAGCACTTCGTGCGGCGCGTCGGGAATCACCTTGCGGGCCGTGCGGGTCATCTTGTGCAGCTCGGCCATCAGGTTCTCTTTGGTCTGCAGCCGGCCGGCCGTGTCTACGATCACGCAATCGACTTTGCGCGCCTTGGCCGCCTGCACGGCGTCGAACACCACGGCGCTCGGGTCGCTGCCCGGCCCTTGCCGGACCAGTTGCGCCCCGCTGCGTTCGGCCCACACTTCGAGTTGTTCGATGGCCGCCGCGCGAAAGGTATCGGCGGCGCACAGCAACACCGAGCGGTGCTCGTTCTTGAACCGCTGTGCCAGTTTTCCGATGGTGGTGGTCTTGCCGGACCCGTTGACGCCCACCATCAGGATCACCGCCGGCGGCTCGGCGACATGCGTCGGCGCCCGCTCGCTGGCCGCCAGGATTTCCAGCAGGTGTTCGCGGATCAGCCCTTTCAATTCGGCGGCGTCGGCGAGCTGGTGGCGTTCCACGCGCTGCCGGATGCGTTCCAGAATCTCCTCGGTGGTGCGCACTCCGATATCGGCGGAGATCAGCGTGTATTCCAGCTCGTCCAGCAGTTCGGCATCGATCTCTTTCCTGCCTTGCAGCGCATCTTCCAGCGCACTCACCAGGCCGGCGCGCGTCTTTTGCACGCCGCTCTTGAGCTTTTCCAGCAGGGATGGCTCCGGCTCGACGGAGCCAAACAAGGTTTGGATCATTTTCTCCTCATTTTAGCAGCACCATCTTGAGTTCACCGCAGAGACGCTGAGACGCCGAGAAGACGAGAGGAAATATGAGAATCTCGATGCGTGCGCATCAGCCTCGGCGCGACCCCCCCGATTCCTCGGTTTTCTCCGCGTCTCCGCGTCTCTGCGGTGAACTCAGGTTACGCTCATTCGAACAGCCGCCGTTTTCGGCTCGGCGGCGGCGTCCCCAGATGATACAATTTCGGTTCGTATACTCTTGTGTCCACCGACCGCACCGGCCGTAAGCACTCTCCGCTCCTGATCTCCACGGGCGCCTGTGCGTTCCTGTGGATCGTGGCCCGCGCCTGCGTTCAATCCATGACGATTGACGAGTCCGATACGTTCCTCGTCCATGTCGCGCGGGCCAACCTGTCCGATTGGGAAGCGTCTTCGAATAATCACGTCCTCAATTCGCTTCTGATGCGCCTGTTTGTCATGGTCTTCGGCGCGTCGCCCTTCACCATCCGGCTGCCGGCGCTCGTCGGCGCGGCGGTCTACATCGCCGCGGTCTATTTTCTGGTGCGTCTCATCACCCCGAAATTGCTGCTGCAATGGTCGTTGCTGGTGTGCCTGGTGGCGAGCCCGTTTGTCATGGATTACCTGGTGGCGGCGCGCGGATACAGCCTGGCGCTGGCCTTCCTGACGTGCGCGATTACCCTGGCCGTCAGGCACAAGCAGCGGGGCGGATCGCTGTATAAGGCCGCGGCCTTCGTCTCCGTCAGCCTGGCGCTTTCGATTTGCGCGAATTTTTCGTTCGCCATCGCGGATGTCGCGACCGGGCTCCTCATCCTCATCTGGATGTGGCGCGACGCCGCCGCCAGCCGCGTGAAAACCCTGGCTGCGCTGGTCCTGCCGGGACTGGCGGTGGGATACTTCTTCGTCGGGCCGATGGTGCTTGCTTGGCCCAAAGGCCAATTCACCTGGGGAGCGCAGTCTTTGCTGGAAACCGGCCGCAGCCTGCTCGCAGCCTCTCTCTATGAGCCGAACCCCTATCTATTGAACCCGCCCCTGAATCATTATTTCGTCCACTTCGGCACGTTCCTCTATCCGCTCCTGGGCGTTTTCTTTCTTTGGCGCGCGGTGCTGCTCTTACGCGCGCGCTCGACGGCCAGCGGCGCGGCGCCGGCAGTCATCGCCGCCATCGCGCTCACCATCACGCTTTGCTGTCATCAGCTTCTGTTTTGGTTCTACGGAATCCTGCTGCCGCTGGACCGCACCGGCCTCTACATCGCGCTGTTCCTGTTCCTTATGGCCGGCGTGGCCGCCGCCGTCCCCCTGGATTCCTTCCAGGGCCGGATCACCGCCCGCGCCATGACCGGCGTGCTGGCCCTGATCGCCTGTTATTCCCTCGGATGTCTGCGCCTGACTTACTTCAGGGAATGGAAATATGACGCCGACATGAAGAAGGTCTATTCCGTGCTGGCCTATTACAACCGCACTTATGGCCTCACGGATGTCTCCGTAAACTGGCGATATGTGGCGGCAATCAACACTTATCGCAAGTTATCCGGTCATGAGACCCTCCACCAGATCGGCGGGGCGCCCACCAAGGTGAATGAATACCCCGCTGGATACCAGGCTTATGTGATCTTCTATCCCTGGGACCGGGGATTCATGAAACGCGAAGGCTTAAAGATGGTTTATCACGACGCGTTCACGGAAGTTGCCGTCGCAATTCGTCCCGGGTTGGAGTCGCAGCCTTGTGCGCATCCGTGAGGAAAGTCAGGACCGCCGCTTGACGCCATCTTCCCAAGCCACACACACGCCCGAGCCATCCGGCCAATGGCGAAAGCCGGTTGGTGCTTTTCTTTTCGTCGCTTACTTCTTCCTGGTTTCCTGGGACACTCTGAAGGCCCAATTCTCCGACGATGAAATGATGGGCATCTGGATGTACTGGAGGCCTTCGCCCTGGCGCTTACTGGAATCGCAATTCATGATCTGGCGCGGTTACCACCGGCCCGTGGGGGGCCTGTTCTTCGTGCCTCTCTATCAGGTGTTCGGCCTGAACCCGGTGGGCTATCACGCTGTGCTGCTGGTGCTGCTGCTCGTCGGCGCGTACCTGATGTACCGGCTTTCCCGGGCGCTCGGGGCGGGCCAAGTGGCATCCGCCATGGTGGCGCTGGTCGCCTGTTATCACGGCGGCCTGAACAACCTCTATTACAACAGCGTCTTCGTGTTTGATGTGCTGTGCGGCATCTTCTTCTTCGCCGCGCTGGCTTACTATGTGCGGATTCGCTCCTCCGGCCGTTTCCTGGGCGGCGGCCAGACGGCGGCCTTCCTGGCACTCTGCCTGTGCGCGCTGAACTCCAAGGAGATGGGCGTCACCCTGCCCGCCGTTCTCTTGGCCTATGAGTGGCTTTTTCACGGCCCGCCGGGTTTCGCGTGGAAGAGATTCGCGGCATGGCTGCGCGGCCAGGGTCGCGTGATCTTCTGGGCCGGCCTGCTGGACCTGGTCTTCATTTATGGAAAACGGTTCGGCCAGTATGGGCTGATGAAAGATCACTCTTATACACCGGTAATTTCCTGGGAACGGTTCGTGGATTTCCAGGAGCGGTACATCGGCGACATCTTCTACCACCTGCCGCGTTTCGGATGGATCATGACTCTGGTCATCTGGGCGGCCGTGACTTATCTGGCCTGGCGCGGTAAGAACCCATTGCTCCGTTTCTGCTGGTGGTACATCGTACTGACGCCCCTGCCGCTGGCCTTCCTGATCGGCCGCGATCAGGCTTGTCTGTACGTGACGCTGGCGGGTTGGGCGGTGCTGGCGGGAACTCTGTTTGAGTCCTGGCTGCCCGCGTTGGCACGCGTGGTGGCCGCGGAGCCGACCTTCCGCCGTATGGAGTTTGGCCGTGTCCGCACCCTGGTAGCCGCCGCCGTCATGGTGGTGATGGCGCTGGCCGGTTGGTCCTACAAGAAGACCGAAATCGAACCCGGCAACCTCACCATCGCCCCGCTGACCGCGGAGGTGCTGGCGCAATTCCGCGCCGTGAATCCGCAAGTCCGCCCAGGTTCCAACGTGATCTTCCTTGAGGACCCGTTCCATAGCTTCGATATGGCGTTCATCGCCGAACTCTGGTTCGGAGACCGCCGGACGCGGGTACGCCTCAACCAGAAAACGCCTCTGACCGCCGGCGAAATCGCCGCCGCCGCCGCGGTTTTCACGTGGAAAGACGGAAAGCTGATCCGCTTGAAGTAAGTTACCATCGGGTTGACCCCGTATGTCACCAGCCTCCACGGTCGGCATGCCGCCGGCGCTTGATGCGCTGGCTCGCATGATCGGCAACACGCCCCTGCTTGCCATCGATTTCCGGTATCGCGGTTCGAACCGCGTGATTCACGCCAAGTGCGAGCATCTGAATCTCACCGGCAGCATCAAAGACCGAATGGCGCTGCACATCCTGCGGCGCGGCTACCAAAGCGGTGAGCTCCAGCCCGGCGACCGCGTGGTGGAAGCTACCAGCGGCAACACCGGCATCTCTTTCGCCGCCTTGAGCCGCGCGCTCGGCCACCCGGCCACCATCTTCATGCCCAGTTGGATGAGCGCGGAGCGCAAACAACTGATCTTGAGCTACGGCGCCGAGATCGTGCCGGTAAGCGCCGCGCAAGGCGGCTTCCTCGGCTCCATCCGGATGGCCGAGGAGATGGCCGCGCGCACGCCGCATGTGTTCCTGCCGCGCCAGTTTTCCAACCAGGCCAATATCGAGGCGCATGCCGCCACTACCGGCCCCGAAATCTTCCTGCAACTGGCCGAGGCGGGCCTCGTGCCGCGGGCTTTTGTAGCCGGCGTGGGCACCGGCGGCACGGTGATGGGCGTCGGGCGCTTTCTGCGGAAAAAGAATCCGGCCGTGCGCATCCACCCCGTGGAGCCGGCGGAATCGCCCACCATGTCCACCGGCCATAAGGTCGGCCGGCATCGCATTCAGGGCATCTCCGACGAGTTCATTCCGGCGATCGTCGACCTGGCCGAACTCTCGCCCGTCATCGCGGTCTCGGATGGCGATTCCATTCTGATGGCTCAGAAGCTGGCCTTCCAACTGGGGCTCGGCGTGGGGATTTCGTCCGGATGCAACTTCCTGGCGGCGGCCGTGGCGCAGGATTCGCTCGGCGGCGATGCGGTTGTGGTGACGGTCTTTGCCGATGACAATAAGAAGTACCTGACTACCGACCTGATGCACAATGAGCCGGTGAAGCCCGGCTATCTTTCGCCGGAACTGCAGCTCACCGGCATCCGTGTGCTGCCGCGCCATTGCGCGATGTGCGGTCCGCGGTAGCGTCTGTAGGACAGGCCTCCTGGCAGCCTCCTGGCCTGTCTTCTCGTATTACAAGGACAGGCCGGAGGCCCGTCCTACTGAAGGCGCTAAACTGGAGCTGGTGCCACTCGTACCTCCTTACATTGAATCCTTGCGGCCCTACGAAGCCGGGCGCACCATCGAGTCCGTTCGCAAGCAATACGGCCTTGCCCGGATCGCCAAGCTGGCCTCCAACGAGAACCCGCTGGGCGCGTCGCCCAAAGCCATCGAGGCCATGGGCCGCACGCTCTCCGGGCTCAATCTTTACCCCAACGGCGGGCTCGAACTGCGCGAGGTACTGGCGCAGCAGTTCGATCTCAAGGTGGAAAACGTCATCGCCGGCAGCGGATCGGAAGGCATCATGTCCAACATCATCCGCGCCTTCCTGTGCGATGAGGACGAAGTGCTCACCACCGAAGCCGCTTTTATCGGCTTCCAGGTGCTGGCGCGCTCGCGCGGCGTCAAGTACCGCACCGTTCCCTACCGCGATTGGCACTACGACCTGCCCGCGCTGGCCGCGGCCATCAACGAAAACACCAAGATCGTTTACCTGGCCAATCCCAACAACCCGACTGGCACCATCTTCACCAAACACCAGTTCGACGAGTTCTACAAGCATGTTCCGGAGCGCGTGCTGATCATTCTGGACGAAGCCTACTTCGAATATGCCAAGGACAATCCGCGCTATCCCGATTCCATGCACTACCGATACGACAACGTGATTACGCTGCGCACGTTTTCGAAGGCGTATGGCCTGGCGGGAGCGCGCATCGGGTACGGGTTCGCGCACGAAGAACTGATCCGCAACCTGCTCAAGGTGAAGCTGCCGTTCGAGCCATCCACGCCCGCGCAGGCGGCCGGAGTGGCGGCCCTGGCCGACAAGGAATTTTTGCACCGTTCGCTCGAGCTGAACGCGCGGGGCCTGCGGCTGCTTGCGGCGGGCCTGGCGGATATGGGTCTCACGGTGGTCCCGTCGGAAGCCAATTTTGTGATGACGGTGCTCTCTTCGGAGCAGGAGGCTTTTCGCATTTTTGAGGAATTGCTGTCTCAAGGGGTGGTGGTGCGTCCGCTCAAGGCCTTCGGCCTGCCGAACTGCCTGCGGATCTCCACTGGTACGGACGAGGATAACAGCCTCGCCCTGAATGCATTTGGGAAGAGTGATGCATTTAGGAAGAGTGATGCATTCAGGAAGAGTGACGCATTCAGGAGGAGCGATGCCGCAAGCATTGGAGCACCCGGCGCCGGTTGAGAAGGATTTTCTTCCCCTCAACGGCACGGATTACATCGAATTCTACGTGGGGAACGCCCGCCAGGCGGCGTATTTCTATCGCGCCGCGTTCGGCTTTCGCCTGGCCGCCTATCGCGGACCGGAGACCGGCACGCGCGAATGCGCCTCCTACGTCCTGGTGCAAGGAAAGATCCGCCTGGTCTTCACCACTCCGCTCACGCCCGAGCACCCGATTGCCGATCACATCCGGCTGCATGGCGACGGTGTCCGCGACATCGCCCTGTGGGTGGACGACGCGGAGGCCGCCTGGCGGGCCACCACGGCGCGCGGCGCCCGCAGCGTGCGCGAGCCCGAAACCTCGCGCGACGCGCACGGAGAAGCGCGCACCGCCTCTATCGGCATCTACGGCGACACCATCCACACCTTCGTCGAGCGCCGCCAGTACAACGGGGCGTTCCTGCCGGGTTTCCAGGCGGTGCCCGCCGAAGACCCCGTGGCCCGTCCCGCCGGGTTGCTGCATATCGACCACATGGTGGGCAACGTGGGCTGGGGTGAGATGAACCGCTGGGTCGATTTCTACCGCGACGCCATGGGCTTCCGTATGTTCAAGCATTTCGACGACAAGGACATCTCCACCGAATACTCGGCGCTGATGTCCAAGGTGATGTCCAATGGCAACGAACGCGTGAAGTTCCCCATCAACGAGCCGGCCCAGGGGAAACGCAAGTCGCAGATCGAAGAATACCTCCAGTTCTACCGCGGCCCCGGGGTGCAGCACATCGCCATGGCGACCGGCAACATCATCGAAACGGTGAGCACGCTCGCGCGCCAGGGAGTGCAGTTCCTGCGGGTGCCGAGCGCCTACTACGACGACCTGCTGGGGCGCATCGGCCCGATCGACGAGCCGCTGGAGGCGCTCCGCGAGCTCGGCATTCTGGTGGACCGCGACGACGAAGGCTACATGCTGCAGATCTTCACGCGCCCCGTGGAAGACCGCCCCACGCTGTTTTACGAAGTAATCCAGCGCAAAGGCAGCCGGAGTTTCGGCAAAGGCAATTTCAAGGCTTTGTTTGAAGCCATCGAGAGAGAACAGGAGTTACGGGGGAATTTGTAGGCGCTTCCCGGTGGCCCATTCAGGGGCCACTCAAAGCCTCATTGTGTGGCCTTGACGTATGGGCTCATCAGCCGCTAGACTTTGAGGTATGAGCGCCCTCCGCACACACATCACTCTACCCGTGGAGGTTCTTACGGAATTGGACCAGTTGGTCGATAAGCGGCATCGCAGCCGGTTCATTGCGGATGCGGTTCGCAAGGAACTGCTGCTGGCGCGTCAGAGAGAAGCACTTCGGCTGGCTGCCGGATGCTGGAAGGACAAGGACCACCCCGAGTTGAGGCAGGGCGCCTCCGCCTGGACCAGGAAGTTACGCCGGGAATCGGAAAGACGCTTCCGGAAGCAGTTCAGCAACCCCTAGCCAATGAGTTCCTTCCTGCTGGATACAAATGTCATCGTCGATGCCCTTCGCCGGCGGAAGGATCGGCACCTGCTGGTGGAGAGCTTGCTGCTCCAAGGCCAGCCTCTTGCCTCGTGCCCCGTCACAGTTACG
>JBEKQS010000193.1:0-10445 GCA_049519475.1 Bryobacteraceae bacterium
GCCATACTCCGGCATGGAGCACCAGACCGCCGTCACTTATGGCAACCACTTCACCAACGGCTACCTGGGGCGCGACTGGACCGGCGTGGGTATCAGCCCGCGCTTCGACTTCATCATCATCCACGAAAGCGGCCACGAATGGTTCGGCAACGCCATCACCGCCGCCGACGTGTCCGACATGTGGATCCACGAAGGCTGGACCACTTACCTGGAGTGCCTCTACGTGGAATACAGGTGGGGCAAAGAGGATGGCCTGAAGTACACCAACGCTTACAAGTCGAAGGTCCGCAACCAGCAGCCGATCATCACGCAACGCGGCGTCAACCGCGAGCCGCCGCAAGATATGTACTTTAAAGGCGCGCTCTTCCTCAACACGCTACGCAGCGTCATCAATGACGATAAGCGCTGGTTTGCGCTGATTCACGATGTCTTCCAGCACTTCAAATATAAGAACATCATGACCGAGGATATGGTCGCTTACTTCAACCAGAAAACCGGAATGAATTTGACGCCGATTTTCGACGAGTACCTGCGCCACGCGGCTCTGCCGGTTTTGGAGTTGAAGTTCGACGATGGTGCGGGCACGGTCTCTTACCGGTGGAAGGCCGACGAAGCGGGCTTCGCCATGCCCATCAAAGTGGGCGCCAAAGACAACTGGCAGGTGGTGCAGCCCACGGCTGAGTGGAAGACCATGAAGACGCCGCTGAAGAAAGACGAGTTCACGGTGGCCACGGATCTGTATTTCGTCAATGTGAGCAAGGAGTAGCGGCTAGGCGCGCTTGCCTTCTCGCCGAATCCCGTCGGCAATCCACATTCGAAGCTGCGTTTGGTAGCCAACCGACTTCGTCGCCGCGATGTGCTTTGCCGCGGCGATCTGTTCGGGAGCCAATCGAAGGGAGATCGGAGATTTTGCTTTCGTGTGACGGTCGCGGATCTTCCTGGCTAGCGCCGCTGACGGTTTGGCCTGCGGCGCCCCGAGTAACTGCTCCCACACACCGGCGACAGAATGGCTCTCGAAATATTCGGCGGCATCCCGGTCGGATTGAAACTTCGGAAGTGGCGCCTTTGCGGGAGAGAGTTTCTTCTTCATTTGCCCTGCCTACTTGCGGCGAAAAAGCCGCCGTTCACCTGCGTCCATATCCCGGGCCGTGATCACTCTCACCAGCCCTCCAGGCAATCGCCGAAATACGACGAAAGCCAGACGGCCGTCCAGTGTTTCGCCTAACCCGATGTATCGCTTTTGGCCGGCTCGCCTGACCTTGTGGTTCCCGGCAAACACTTCCTCCACCTCTTCCGGGGTGAATTCGTGCCTCTCGATATGGAAGATGTTGTCATCATCCCACTCAAAACCGGAAATGACCACGCCGTTATCGTATCAGATTGTATATACAAAGCGCTACGCAGCGAATGCGCAGCGGTTCCACTTGGCCGTGCCGCGGGCGCCGGCGATAAGGGGACGGACGCATTTCTCTGGGCCCCCAGCGACGGAGTGTCGAGGCAGTTTGACTTGCTTTGCCACTTGGAGGTGTAGTCGCTGAAGCGTCGGCTTGCGGCCCGCCCGCCGATCAAGCCTCGCCAGATCAGGCGCTCAACTTCTTTTTTGGCACAAATGATACGACCTTGTGTCTGGAGCGGCGTTGCCGCTGCCTCGAGGCCACCAGGATTGCCTTGATATCGAAACCGTATTTGGCGGCTTCGTCCTCGCGAACCCTGCGGACTTCATCGACGATGGGATCCTTCCGCATGAACTATTCTCCCATTAGTTCTTCCGGCGTCCCCTACTACCCTTCCTTGATCCACACCACCGAATTCGGTTGAGGACGGAAACCCCTGTCTCGTCCGCCGCCTTCCGCGCTCGCAGCGGGCCGTGGCGCCGGCTCCGGGTCGCGATTGGCCCGCGCATAATTGGGAATGGCCATCATCGGGCTGCCATCGGCGAACTCGCCCTTGATCACCATCACCCCACCCAACAGATCCTTCCTCCACTCGGGCGTCAGGGCGGAATCAGGCTTCAGGCTCTTGGTGATATCCTGATCCACTTTCTCGATGCTATACATCAGTGGGCCATAACGCAGCGCGACTTTGTTCTGATCGGCGGCGATGCGCGTGCTGGCTTTGACGCGCTGGACTTTCATGGGGATCATCAGCTCGATCTTGTCGCCAGCTTTCCAGGTGCGCGTGACCACCGCGTAGCCCTTTTCCATGGTGTGCGGCACGGCCACCCCATTGACCACCAGCGAAGTCAGTCCACTCACTTCCGGCGTGCTCTGGTAGAGCCTGCTGATGTTGTGGTTCGGCACACGGACCCGGACGCTGAAGCTCTTCGCGACCTTGGGATTCACCGTGATGGCCACCTTGCCATTCCAGGGATAGTCGGTGGCCTGCACCATCTCGATATCGGTGCCGCCTGCGTTCTCCACCGTGATGGTGCTTCCCATGAACAGGTTGACGTACACGCCATCGGCGCTCTTGGCATACACCCACGTGGGCATCATGAGCAGCGTGCGCGGGATGTTGCCCACGCAGCACGGGCAGACGTGCCAGGCGGTGCGCTCCTCCACGGCATCCAGCGGATTGGTGTAGAAGAAGTGCTTGCCTTCCAGATCCGTGCCCCCCAGCAGCGCGTTGTACATAGTCTGTTCGTACAGGTCCGCATACTTCGCGTCGTGGTAAGCCAGGTTCATCTTCCACTGGAAGAAAATCTCGCCGCAGCTCGAGCAGGATTCGCAGTACGCTCCGTTGCGCAGCGAGTAATTCGGACCGAAGCCTTCCGACGTCTCGCCGCTTCCCACTCCGCCCGTCACATAGTATTTCTTGTTGACGATGTTATCCCACAGCGATTTCACGGCGCTCTGATAATCCGGATCGTGCGTTTCCACGGCCACGTCCGCCATGCCCGAGTACGTGTAGACCGCGCGCACGGCGTGCCCGACAGCTTCGTACTGCTGGATTACGGGCAGATGGCTCTGGTCGTATTCCGACCGGTCGCCGGGCGTTACCGCGGCGTTGTAGCGGCAATCGAGCAGGAATTTGGCCAGCTCGATATACTTCTGGCCTTTGCCGCCGCCTTCCATGTCGTTTACGAAGCGCCCGAAGCGCACCAGCGCCTGCTCCATTTCCTGGTGGCCGTCGTACCATGCCTTCTTAGGCGTGGGGCCCAGGTTGTTATACCAGCAATCGGCCAGCTTCCTGGCTGCATTGTAGAGCCGGGCGTCTTTCTTGTCGGTCATCAGGTAGTGGTTAATCGCCGACTCCAGGAAATAGCCGGCGGTGTAGCCTTCGTGATTGCCGCGCGTGGGAGGGTCCCAATGCTTCAAGACCGGGATCACCTCGGGAGTGTTGGGATCGGGCGGGGCTCCTCGGGCGCCTCGCGGCCGCACCGGCGTGGGTATGGTGAAGGCCGTCTGCAGGTATCCATCCGGCTCCTGGGCGGCCAGGATTTTCGGAATCCAGTCGTCCAATGTCGCCCGCATTTTCTTGTGAGCTTCGATGATTTCCGGATCGCCCTGCGGATCGATCATCAGCGAGATACTCATCGCTTCCACCGTCTGGTGGACCCACGCGTTGGAGAAGACATAGCCCTTGTGATTGCCGTGCGGCTCGCCGCGCAGCTTCTTCCCGGCTTCGATGAAATTATCGATTCCGCCCTGGCCCTGTGTCAGGTCGGTGCGGTTGATCTGGTCCACGCAATGCGGAATCCAACTCACCATCAGGGCCTTCGCGCGGGCATTCCACAACGGGCTGTCAATCTTGAAATTCCTGGTGTAAACCGCGTCCAGCTTCCGCGCCGGAGGCGGCGGCTCGACCGACACATTCAAGGTGGAAGAGCTGGATGAATCGCCATTCTCGGCGGTGAATCGCAGCACGTAAGGGCCGGGTGCGGAAAAGGTCGCGGTGGTAATGGCGGAGTTCGCGCCGGCGAAGGTCACGGTTCCGGGTCCGGAATATTTGCTCCAGGTCACATTGGGTTCAGGACCGGTTTCGACGGGAGGCGCCGGCATGCCCCGGCCGCCGCGCCCGGGTTGCGGCTGGTCGCCATATCCCGCCCAGCCTCGCAGGTAGGTCTTGCCGCCCAACACAGTCACGCGGTCGATTCCGGCGATTCCGGTGAGCGATGAACTCGGCGCGGCGCCGGCGCTGGAGACCGCAGCGCTTCCGATGAGCGGAGTTAACACGAGGGCCTTGCCTACCGTCCCGAAGAGCTCACGACGGCTCAACCGGGAGTTCGTCAAACGGTCACTCATGGCTTCCCGCCTCCAGCAATACGATATCACTCTGCCGCGCAAAACTGTTCTGTGCCTGCGATCGTTCAGGAGAAGATTCCGGGGGCTTCGTGGCCCATCTTTCGCACGTATTCGACGTAGGAGCCGGGGTACACCAGCGGATTGCAGTCCTTGCCGCTCTCTCCGCCCAGTTCCAGCACCCGCGAGCTCAGGCCGCGCAGAAACGTGCGGTCGTGCGACACGAAAATCATGGTGCCCTCGAAATCCCGCAGCGCCTCCACCAGCATCTCCTTGGTCGCCAGGTCCAGGTGGTTGGTGGGTTCGTCGAGCACCAAAAAGTTGGGCGGATTGTAAAGCATCCGCGCCATCGCGAGGCGCGATTTCTCGCCGCCGGAAAGCGCTCGGATGCGCTTGTCCACATCGTCTCCGGAGAACTGGAAGGCCCCCGCCAGCGTGCGCAGCGAGCCCATGCCGTCCTGCGGGAAGTCCTGCTGGAGTTGCTCGATGACGGTCAGGCCGGCATCCAGCACGTCGAGCGATTGCTGCGCGAAGTATCCCATGGTGAGGCTGGCGCCCAGCCGCACGCTTCCGGCGTCGGGCTGAATGGCGCCCGCGATCATCTTGAGCAGGGTGGTCTTGCCCGCGCCGTTGCGACCCATCACGGCCCAGCGCTCCCCGCGGCGGATGGTGAGATTGAAGCCGCGATAAATGGTGCGCGGGCCGTAGCTCTTGTGCAGGCCCTCGATCACGGCAACCTGGTCGCCGGAGCGCGGCGGCACGCGGAACTCGAACTTCACTACCTGGCGCTTCCGGGGCAGCTCGATCTTTTCGATTTTGTCGAGCGCCTTGATGCGGCTCTGCACCTGCGCGGCTTTGGCGGCGTGCGTCTTGAAGCGCTCGATGAAGCGCTGCTCCTTGGCCAGCATGGCCTGCTGCCGCGTGAAGGCGGCCTGCTGATTGCTCTCGCGGATGGCCCGCTCGCGTTCATAGAAATCGTAGTCGCCCGAGTAAACCACAATTTCGCCGGAATCGATCTCCGCGATCTTGGTCACCACGCGGTTCATGAACTCGCGGTCGTGGGTGGTCATCAGCATGGCGCCCGGGTAGGATTTCAGAAACTGTTCCAGCCAGATGATGGATTCGATATCGAGGTGATTGGTGGGCTCGTCCATCAGCAGGACGTCCGGCCGCCCGAGCAGGACCCGCGCCAGCGCCACGCGCATCTTCCAGCCGCCCGAGAGCGCCCCCACGTCGCCATCGATCTGATCGTCCTCGAAGCCCAGGCCATGCAACACCTGGCGGGCCTGCGCCTCCAGCGAATAGCCGCCCAGGTGTTCGTACTCCTCCTGCACGTGGCCGAAGCGCTCCAGGATCCGGTCCATTTCGTGCGCCCGAGCGGGGTCTTCCAGAGCCTGGTGCAAGGCTTCCAGCTCATGGTGCAGATCGCCGGCCCGCCCGCTGCCCGCGATGGCTTCATCCAGCGCCGACCGGCCCTTCATCTCCTCCACGTCCTGCCGGAAGTAGCCAATGGTCAGCTTTTTGGGAACGGAAACTTCCCCTTCGTCGGGAGCTTCCTCCCCAACCACCATGCGGAAAAGGGTGGTTTTGCCCGCGCCGTTCGGTCCCACCAGACCGACCTTTTCGCCGGGATTCAACTGAAACGACGCGTCAACGAAGATGAGTTGCTTGCCGTACTGCTTATGGATATTCGAGAAAAAAATCAACGGGACTCCAGGTTCGGAAAACTGTACTACAAAGGATTCGCGCCTCGCTCGAAAGAGATCTCTCGCACCCGGCCAGCGCCGGCTGAAAGCCGGCGGCAGCCAGGATTGGCTGCCCCACAATTTGTGCAGACGTTCAGTATTGGGAAAACCAAGTGGCATTGGGCTGGAAGCCCGCTGCACGGCACCTCTATGCCTCCGCCACCACCGGGTTGGTCAGCTCGCCCAGGCCTTCCACGCGGACCGTCACCTCATCGCCGGCGCGAAGCCAAACCGGCGGCTTGCGCGCAAAGCCGACGCCCGCCGGTGTGCCGGTCGCGATGATGTCGCCGGGCTCCAGCGTGAATACGCTCGAAAGGAATTCGATCAGGCGCGGGACCTGGAAGATCATCTGGCTGGTGCTCGAATGCTGCATGACCTCGCCGTTCAGGGTGAGCGAAATCTCGAGGTTCTGCGGATCGGCCACTTCGTCCGCCGTCACGATGGCGGGGCCGAACGGCGCGAACGTATCGAACGTCTTGCCCATCATCCATTGGCTGGTAGCCATCTGGAAATCGCGGGCGCTGACGTCGTTCATCATGGTGTAGCCGAAGACGTACTCGCGCCAATCCTGGGCGCGAACGTGCCTCCCGCGCTTGCCGATCACCACCACGAACTCGCCTTCATAGTCCGGCTTGGCGGAATTCCCGGGCAGCACGATGGGTTGGCCCGGCCCGGTCACCGCAGTGGGGTACTTGGAAAAAACCGTCGGCACTTCGGGAGTCGGCATCTTGGTTTCCGCGGCGTGATCCCGGTAGTTGAGCCCGATGCAGACGATTTTCGGGGGCCGGGGAATCGGCGCCCGAAGCGCGACGGCCGCCATGTCGGGCAACTCGCTCGCCAGCGGACGTTTCACCCAGCGGCTTACGCGGTCCAGGGCATCCGCGCCGCCTTCGATCACCGAAAGCACGCTGTCGAAGCCGGCGCCGCGCAGGCCGATGATCTGCCCGCCCACCAGCACGCCCGGCTCAATGTTGGCACCAAGCTGAAATGTAACAAATCGCAATCGGGTAACTCCCACTGCTATGATGACACCTATGCGGTGGGTGCTGGCGGTTGCGTGCGGCTTGTGCTTGCCTCTGGCGGCAGGGACGGGGGCCGATGTGGTGCGCGGCATCCGCGAAAACAGCTTCGACCCCGACCAGTGCTATCGCGTTCGCGACCTCAGCATCATTAAGGGCGACCTCAAGATTTATCTCACCGACGGGCATTTGATCTTCGCCAAACCCGTGGCCGGGCGGCGCATTGCGGCTGTTTTCACGGCCGACGTGGAAGGCGGCGATGGCGAAGTCATCCTGCTGCCGCCCAACCGCGCGGAGCGCACTTCGCTGGCGGCATACATCGACACTCCCAACCTGGACGATCATTTCCGCGCCGCCCTGTTTATTTTCACCGGCGCCGATTACGATGCGCTGCTCTCCCAGCTTCCCAATAACCCGGCCAACCATAAGGATCCCGCGGCCGCCGCGGCGCTCGACCAGGCATGGGCCCCCTCGCTCCAAAACCTGGCGGCCGGTTTTCAAGCGCGCCTGGTGCTCGATCTGGCGGGCGGCGCGGCGGCCCGCTCCGGATTCTTCGCCGGGCTCTTCAGCAGCCCGAAGCTCGGCGCTTTCGAAGTGATCTTCGATCCCTTCGCGCGGGAGCAGATGACCGCGGGCCAGGTGAACAGCCGCGACGACCGCTTCTATTTCGATACCTGGACCAGTTTTGAAGCCCGATCGTTCCGCAATGCCCCGGCGGTGGGCCGAGAGGACGTACGCCTCAGCGACTATCGCATCCAGGCCACCGTGAATCCCGATCTGACGGTGGATGCCGTCACCCGGATCAAAGTGAAATCGTCGGCCGATGGCCTGGCCGCGGTGACTTTCGAGATCACTCCCCAGATGGCGGTGACCGCTGTTACCGTGGATGGCCGCCCCGCCGAGGTGTTGCAGCGCGACACGTTGCGCGCGAGCGTGACGCCCAACGGCAACGATCTGTTTCTGGTCTTTCCGCCGGAGCCCTTGCGCGCCGGCCGCGAATACGAATTTGAGTTTCACCACTCCGGCAAAGTGATTGTCGACGCCGGCGAGCGGGTCTTCTTTGTGACGGCCCGCGGCAACTGGTATCCCATGCACAACTTCCAGTTCGCCAACTACGATATCCAGTTCCGCTATCCGCGGGATCTCGATCTGGTGGCCGCGGGCGACGTGGTGGAAGAGGCGAACGACGGCGACTGGCGGGTCACGCGACGCCGCACCGCCGCGCCCATCCGCTTCGCGGCGTTTAACCTGGGCAACTTCGAGCACGTCCGCGTGGAAAGCTCCAACCTGGTGATCGATGTGTGCGCCAACCGCGCCCTGGAGCGCGCGTTCGAACCTAAGACTCTGGACGTGGTGACCGTGCCCGCGGCGCCCGGGAAGCCGCGCCGCGCAGATCCCACGGTGGAGCTCACCACGCCGGCGCCGCATGACCCGCTCGAACGCCTTCAGACGCTGGCCTCTGAAGTCGTTTCGGCGATCGAATTCATGGTGGCGAAGTTCGGCCCGCCCGCCCTGCCGCACATCACGGTTTCGCCCATTCCGGGCACCTTCGGCCAGGGCTTCCCCGGGCTCATTTACCTCTCCACGCTGTCCTACCTGAAGTCGCGGCCGGCCGGGAACGGAACGCTGGCACAATCCCAAGCGCTGTATTTTGACGATCTCCTGGAGGCCCACGAGGTGGCGCATCAATGGTGGGGCAACCGCGTGACCGCCAGTTTCTATCGCGATGCCTGGCTCATGGAATCGGCGGCCAATTTCTCGGCCTTGCTATACATGGAAAAAAGCAAAGGCCCACATTCGACTGACGTGATGCTCGACAGCTACCGCAACCTCCTGCTGGAGAAAACTCAGGGCGGCCAGACGGTGGAATCGCTGGGACCCATCGTGTTCGGGCTGCGCCTGGAGAGTTCTCAACTGCCTTCCGCCTATCGCACCATCACTTATGGGAAAGGCACCTGGATCATGCAGATGCTGCGCCGCCGGATGGGTGACGAGCGCTTCGGGGCGATGCTGGCGGAGGTTCTCAAGCGATACGATCGCCGCGACATCACGACGGAAGAGTTCCGCGCGCTGGCCGCCCAGTTTCTGCCAGCCCGCTCGGAAGATCCGCAGCTCACATCGTTTTTTGATCAATGGGTCTACGGAACCGGCATCCCCACTTTGAAACTGAGCTGGGCGGTGAAGGGCAAAGCTCCCGACGTGCGCCTGGTGGGGACGGTGACTCAGGCCGACGTGGTTGCGGATTTCACGGCGCTGGTGCCGGTGGAGATTCAGCCGGCGCACGGGCCGGCCATCACGCGCTGGGTGCGCACGTCGAGCGACCCGGTCGCGTTCACGGTGCCGCTGAATCAGGCGCCCGCCAAGGTTGTGCTGGACCCGCACAACGCGGTGTTGCGGCGGTAAGCCGCTATTTTTCCGAGAGCTCGAAGATTTTGCCATCCACTTCTTCGATGCGCACAAAGAAGCGTTTCCGCGCCTGGAGCTTGGCCTCGGAGACCTCGAAATTGGCCAGCACCATGTGATCTTCGGTAGCGTGGCCCGCAACGGTTTCCTGCGTGATCAGAGTCTTAGCCAATTTCGGGCCGAGTATGGGCGTGTAATCGAAGAATCGCTGGGCGTCAATCTCCGAAGAAGTGAGGCCGAGATGCTGGCTGCCATCGGCGTCCTCCAAAACCAGCCACACGGTCCGGACCACGAACGGGTAGTCGGAGCTGTTGTGGAGCTGGAAGTCGGCGACGGCGACAGAATGCTCATCGTCGATCGGGACGGTGCGGATCTTCACGATCTTGCCCGGCAGCTCCATGTGCGCGCCGCGCTGCATGTAGAAGATGCCGGCCACGGCCAGGGCGATCACGCCCAGACCGACGACGAAAGTGATGACGAAAGTACTTTTCATGAGGCCTCCCGCATTCAGACTGAAGGATGATTGTAATAGATAGATATGGAGTGGATGAGCAGGACGGGCCGGAAGATGGTCCTGATGGACGGCGACATCACCCGCGTGCCGGTGGATGCGATGGTGAATGCAGCCAATGCGGCGCTCGGGGGCGGCGGCGGAGTGGATGGCGCGATCCATCGCGCCGGCGGACCGGAGATCATGCGCGAGCTGGACGCCGTCCGCGCGCGTATCGGCCGTTGCGCGACCGGCGGCGCGGTCGCGACCGGCGCCGGACGTCTGCCGGCGCGCTACGTTTTCCACGCCGTCGGCCCGGTCTACCGGGATGGGCGGCACGGCGAAGCGGAACTGCTGGCTTCCTGCTACCGCACCTGCCTCGCCATGGCGGAAGAACGCGGCGCGGCTACCGTCAGCTTTCCGGCCATCAGCACCGGCGTGTACGGCTATCCGCCGGAGGAAGCCGCGCGGATCGCGCTCGGCGCGGTGAAGACCCACCTGGAAACGGCCGAAACAAAGATCCAGCAAGTTGTTTTTGTGCTGTTCG
>JBEKQS010000194.1:0-10440 GCA_049519475.1 Bryobacteraceae bacterium
CGCCACCAGGGCGATCACCGGGGAATTCTGCGCGCCGGCCACTGGAAGGACCGGCAGAATGGCAAGAAGCAACGTCATTCCAAAGAGCTTCATTCCTTATATCTTCCTTTCACAATGGCCAAGGACGCATGTGAGTTCAGGTGGACCCAATCCCCAAGCCGGCTCCGCATCGCAGACAGTCTTGCCTTTCGCACCGGGGCTCGAGCCCGCGCGTTCCCCTCTGGGAGATTCTAACGCAGCAAAGTCCACTGGCGACCCGTCAATGTTGCTAGTGGTCTGCGGCAAGCAGACGGTGGGGCAGCCAACTGGCTGCCGCCGGCTTTCAGCCGGCGTTTGCGGGGATCGAAGACTCGCGCACGTCCGAAAAAGCCGCCTGAAAGGCGGCGGCAGGCAAGATTGCCTGCCCCACAATCAGGGGGAGTCAGTTCTCGATCGGGACCTTCTCCGCGTGGTCCACCACCAGGACATCGGCTTGGCCCTTTTTCTTCTCCAGCCTGAGCCCGAGCTGGTCCCGCACGGCGTCGATGAGGCTGATTCCGAATTCCGGTTCCGGCCCATTCGAAGCTGCCGGCCCCGCTGCCCGTCCGCCCGGTTCCATCAAAAAGGAGAGCCCATAATCGTACCGGCCGCCCAGCCCAGTGGCGTCCGTAACTGGTTGCCCCAACTGGTTCGAGAGGAAATTTGCCAGGTCGACAATCGATTCGCCTTTGCGATTCACGCGCGCCATGGTCCGGACTGGCGGTCCGCCCGCGGGCGGTTTCCATGCTGCCTCGGGCTTCTCGGCCGCCGCGTCTTGCGATTCCGTGAGCTTCGGGCCGCCCTTGGCCACAGTCAGCTCGTAGACCGTCATGTCCTTCTTCTCGAAATGCACTTGCAGCCCGAACCGCTCGGCCAGTAGCCTCTGCTGCATCAGTCCGAACTGCCGCCTGTCGGCGCCGGGCGGAATCTTGGCAACGACATTGTATCGGGCGGTATCCATCCAGGCCGGCGCAGTCAGTTGGAAGCTGCGCAGATTGTAAGCCATCATCACCAGGAATGAGAGGCTGTAGTTTTCACAGGCCAGCGAGCCCGGGTCGGACGTGCCCGGGCCGCCGGTGCAGCGCATCCCCCGCGCGTCGGGCGGAGCTGGCTTCACCGAAGCCACTTCGAACTGGGCGGTCTGCGCAAACGCGAAGACGCCGCACGCCAGAACGGCGCTGCACGCACTCACTATGGCTGGTCGCATGATGGCTAGTGTCCTTTTGTGGGAAACCACTCCCTTACGGTCGTGGCTCGCATCGGGGCTGTAAGCGCGAGTGAGCGACTGCGGAAAGGCACCAAACCAGATTATAAGTCAATGCTACGCTGCCGGCGCCTCGGCTTCTCCGTGGAACTTCACTGATACCAGGCGCGACACTCCGGGTTCCTGCATGGTCACGCCGTAGAGCGCCTGCGCGGCTTCCATGGTGCGCTTGGAGTGGGTGATCACAATGAACTGGGTCTGCTCCGACATTTCCTTCAGCAGCTTGGTGAGCCTTCCGATGTTGGCTTCGTCCAGCGGCGCGTCCACTTCGTCCATCACGCAGAACGGGCTCGGCTGGTACTTGAAAATCGCCATCAGCAGGGCTACGGCCGCCAGCGCCTTCTCGCCGCCCGAAAGCAGCAGGACGTTTTGCAGACGCTTGCCGGGCGGCGAGCAGATGATGTCGATGCCCGAATCGGCCAGGTTCTCCTGGTCGGTGAGGCGCATCTCACCGGTGCCGCCGCCGAACAGGGTTTGGAAGGCTTCGCGGAAATTGGCGTTGATGGCTTCAAAGGCCTCCGCGAACTTCTGGCGCGACACCGTATCGATCTCCTGAATGGCTCTCTCGGTATCGCGGATGGAATCGATCAGGTCCTGCCGCTGCGCGCTCAGGAAATCGTGGCGCGACTGCGCTTCCTGGAACTCTTCCATGGCGGCGGCGTTGACCGGGCCGAGTGCTTCGATGCGGTTGCGCACCTCGTTGCAGGACTGCTCGGCCTCCGCGATGGCATCGATGTCCGGCACCGGGTCGTCGGCTGAGGCCAGCTCCACCACCGGGCAGTTCAACTCCTTGCGGCTGGTTTCGTCCAGGAACTTCAGCTCGGCCTGCTTGCGCACCAGGTCGACTTCAATCTGCGAGCGCTTCTCGAGGCTCTCCTGCACCAGCGCGCGCAACGCTTTGAGTTCCTCTTCGCCCGAGCGCAAGGCTTCGCGCATGGCGGCTTCCTGGGCAGCCATTTCGAGCACGCGGGTCTCCTGCGCGGTGATCTCCCCGGCCAGCACCGTGGCTCTCCGATCGAGCTCGATGTTGTCGGCCAGCAGGCGGGCGCGTTGCTCGCCGAGGCGCTCGATTTCGGGAGCGATCGAGTTGCGGCGCGCGGAGGTTTCGCGGAACTGCTGCTCCAGGCGGCCCATGGCGGAGCGCTCCCCGCGATGCCGTTCCTCCAGGCCGGCCAGTTCGGCGCGCGTGGCGGCGTATTCCTCGCCGATGGTGGCCGCCTGGCCTTCCAGTTTCTCCAAGTCCTGCCGCTCGGCTTCGAGGGCCGCTTCGCGCTCGGCGCGCAGACCGTCTTTCTCTTCGACGGCGGCGCGATTCTTCTCGCGTTGTTCGGCCGATTTTTCGGCATCGCGCCGCAGCCGTTCCAGTTCCAGACGCGCCACCGAAAGCCGCGAGTTGGTCCGCGCCAGGTCGTCCGCCAGCTTGCGCATGTCGTGTTCCAGCGCCACGCGGTCTTTCTCGCGCGCCTGCTGCACCGCGCGCAGCCGCTCCAGTTCGGCCTCCAGGCCGATGATTTCCTGGCTGACGGCGTCCAAAAGCGCCACCTGTTCGTCGAGCGCCTTCTGCCGTCCCGCCAGCGTTACCGCCAGTTCGCGGGCTTCGCGCTTCATGGCCAGCGGGCCGGCGCCCGATTTCTTTCCGCCCGTCACGGTGTGGCCGTGGTAACAGACGCCGTCCGGCATCAGGAAATACAGGTGCGGATAGGCGGTCGCGAGGCGCTGTGCCGAGGCGCGGTCCTCCGCCAGGAAGCACAGCGAGAGCCGCGGCAGCAGGTCCACCGCGCGATCGCGGAACCCGTTGGTCAGCCGCAGCGATTCGCTCAGCCGCGCCGCGATGCCCGTCTCCGGCCCGATGGCCGGCTCGGGCAGATGGTTGTAGGTGTGTCCGTTCGGCTCGGGGTGGACCAGGAAGGTGGCGCGCCCGTCGAGCTCCGCGCGGACGAAATCCACGCCGCGCTCGGCCTGCTGCCAGTTCTCCACCACCACATATTCCAGCTCTTCGTGCAGGAACTCTTCGGCCGGCTTTTCGAACTGCGGGTCCACTTCCACGTAATCCGCCAGCACGCCCAGCAGCTTCAGGTCGGCCACCTTGCCTTTTTCGAGCGCCGCGAACAATCGCTTCACCGATTCCGTGGTATAGGTGCGGTGCGCCAGCACCTGTTCGAGCGATTCCTTGCGGGCGCGGATCTGCGATACTTCATTCTTCAATCCATCGATCGCGCGCCGCAATTCCACCGCGGCGTTACGCCGCTCGCCCAGATCTTCCTCGGTGCGCCGGCGCTCGCCGGTGACGGCTTCCAGTTCCAGTTGGCGCTGTGCCGCCGTTTCCGAAAGCTGCTGGCGCGCGGTTTCCAGACGCTCGATTTCCGCGCCTGCCACCTGCTCCTCGCGCTCGGACCGCGCCGTCTCGCGCTCAATTCCCGCCAGGTATTCTTCCACCTGCGCCAGTTGATTCTTGAGCGTCGATGCTTCGCCCAGCAGCCGCAGAATGGCTTGCCGTCCGGCTTCGATGGCTTGCTCGCGCTCCCGCACGCGCGCCTGCAGGGTCTCCCGCTGCAGGTTGATTTCCTGCATGTAACCGCGCGCTTGGGCGATCTGCGCTTCGAGCGCGTCCACGCTCATCTGATGCGCCGCGATCTCCTGGTCGAGCGTATCCAACCGCAGGCCCAACTCCTGCGATTCTTTCTCCGCCTGCGCGATCGCCTGCTCCATCGCGCCGCTATCTTTCACTTGCGATACCAGGCGCCCGCGCGTCCGTTCGGCCTCCAGATTCAACTCCGCCAGTTGCTGCCGCGCGGCCGTGAGCTGCCGCTCGGTGGAGTAGCACGCGGTTTGCCGCTCTTCGTGCGCGCGCTCGCGCCCGGCCACCTGCCCGGTGAGCGATTTCAATTCGGACGCCGCCAGGTTCAGGTCGAGGGCGGTCTTGGCCGCATCGCGCTCCAGCCAGCGGTATTTGCCCGACAGCACCACGCGCAGCCGTCCTTCCAGTTCGCTCTTCAGCTCGCCGTAGCGCCGCGCCTTGGAGGCTTGCCGCTTCAGCGAATTGACCTGCCGCGTCACTTCCTCCAGAATGTCGTAGACCCGCGCCAGGTTCTGCTTGGCGCCTTCCAGCTTGGCTTCCGCCAGCCGCTTGCGCGTTTTGAACTTGGTGATGCCGGCGGCCTCTTCGATGACCGCGCGCCGGTCCTGCGGCTTCGAGCTCAGAATCTGTCCGATGCGCCCCTGCTCGATGATGGCGTAGCTCTCCGGTCCCAGGCCCGTCCCCATGAACAGGTCCTGGATGTCGCGCAGCCGCGCGATCCGCCCGTCGATCAGGTATTCGCTGTCGCCCGATCGGAAGAGCCGCCGCGTGATGGTCACTTCGCCGCTCTTGGGCGCCTGCCCGCCTTCCACCGCCTGTGGCTTGTGCGCCACGTGCGGTTGGTAGATCTCCGGGTCGACCAGCGACATCGTCACCGAGGCCATGCCCAGCGGCTTGCGGTCGCGCGTGCCGGCGAAGATGACGTCTTCCATGCGCGTGCCGCGCAGGGTCTTCGCCGATTGTTCGCCGAGAACCCAACTGATGGCGTCGCTGATGTTGGACTTGCCGCAGCCGTTCGGTCCCACGATCCCGGCAATGCCTTCGCCGTGGAAACGGAGCTCGGTGCGCTCGCAAAAGGACTTAAATCCTTGTAGTTCTATGCGTCTCAGTTTCAGCAAAGCATTATCCTCTGCTTCGGGGGAGTTGTAACTATACTAAACGCGCGGAGACGGAAAGTAAAGCACATCCACCACAGTCAACAGTACCTATTTGTTCAGCCCCACAATATCTGGGGGGGGCATATCCTCAGGAACCCAAAGATGGCCACTGCGGAACCCGTTTCTCCCGGAATGCCCGGAGGCCCTCTTGGAAGTCCGGACCGGCGAATACTTCGTTGCGCACCCGCCGTGCCGCGAGGCCGGCCTGCTCCCAATTCAGGCCGCGAGTTTCGCGCAAGAAACCCAACCCGCTGCGGATGGCGGTGGGGCTCGAAGCCGCAATCTGCGCCGCCAGCTCAGAGGCGCGCCGGTCGGGGTCCTCGGCCACTTCGTGGACCAAACCCAATTCGCGAGCCTCGGCCGCGCCGAAGATCCGCCCGGTGAGCGCCAGTTCCATGGTGCGCCGTTCGCCCAGCGCCGCCGATACCGCGCGGTATACCAGAAACGGCCACAGGCCCAGCCGGATCTCCGTGAGCCCGAACGTTGCCGCTTGCGACGCAATCGCCACGTGGCAGTTGGCCACCAACCCGGTGCCGCCGCCCAGGGCCGCGCCACCCACAGCCGCCACAATCGGCTTCGCCAGCCGCGCGCCAATGGTGAACAACTGCTCGTGGGCGATATCGATGGCCTCGGTGGTGGAGGGCCCGATCTCGCCGAGGTCCATCCCCGCGCAGAAAGCCGGTCCGTTGGCGCAAAGCAGGATGGCGCCCACCGACGCTTCGGCGGCGGCCTGGTCGAGCACCCGCGTCAGTTCCAGGCAGAGTTCGGAGCTCAGGGCGTTACGCTTCTCCGGTCGGTTGAGGGTCACCCGCAGCACGCGACCCTGTAAAACGGAGTCGAGAACGTGAGTCATCGAGTTCGCGGCAGAAGGCAGGCAGAGCGAATCGGCAGGCGCGCGGAGCCCGCGCCGTTGTCCTTATTATAGACCGGTGCGGGTTTCGGGGGTTAGGCGGTTAGGCTGTGGTCCTTAGTTTTTCAGGCGCAGTATGGCGGTAAGAATGATATTGAACGCATTAGAAATCTCGTCTGCGTTGCTGGCTTGGGCGTAGATGCCTTGTTGCTGGCCGCTGACCGAGCAGGCGTAGCCGTTCACATTACAGGCGGCGACATTCGCGATTTTCTGCAGCAGGCCGGAATCCGTGCCTCCATTGCCCGTGTAGCCGATCGTATAGATGGTAATGGGTACCGGGCTGGTTTCGCCCCGGTTTGCATAGTTGGAGTCGCTGCGAATGGCCTGGGCAACATTGTCAACCTCATCCCATCCCGCCAGCCCCCATTGGTAAGCTTTTGTTGGATCGGTAGTATTGAAGTCGCCATGGCTGCTTTCATAAATGCTGGTTGCGCTCGAATCGCCTATGATTTGGGAAAGCTTGTAACCGGCGACCCCACCAGTCATGTTTGCGGTCAAGGGGTAGCCGTATTTATCGAAAGAAGGGATGGCAGACAAGTTGCTCAGGTTACTCCAGCCACTTGAGCCGGTGCAGCCGGCGAACCCTGAAGAGGGAATTAACGAAGGTGCGGAGACGCTCATGTCATAGCTGGGATTTTGCATATACCAGTTCGACGTGTGACTGGATGTGGTATCGAGGCTGCCAAGCTGATAATAAGCTAAGGTCGATTGCGACGAATAGGGTGGAGAGCCTGTCACGACGACATAGCCGTAGATCGGATGGCTGGGCGTGGCAGTGTCCACCGCGTAAGTGCAGCCGCTGAAGTGGCTGATCACGGAATTGCTGTTTTGGTTCGGATAGGTGACAACCGACGAGGGCACGCCGTCGGTAAAGAGCACAATCGCATTCACCCGGCTATCGACGCCGTTGTTAGCGGCCATATCAGCCACATGGGCCTTCTGCAATTCGATATAGGCCAGGGCCAGCCCATCGCCCATGGCGGTGCCGTCATTGGCTTGGATGGCCGCAAGCTGGTGCACCATATCGGTGGTGGCGCCGTTATAGAAATAAATGTCAGGACCGCCCACGGCGGTAGGGGACACACTGGCAGGCCAAGTGGCTCCAGAGGTTGTTGTGTATGTTGGATAGCCGACTACCGCGCTGCCACTGAAAGCTACCAGCCCCAGCTCGTCGTAATTAAGTGGAGTAGTGCAGGAGGTTGCCGGGCAACTGGTGAATTGCTCGGTGAAACTCTCCGCCTTTTGAAGGACGTCATAAATCGCTGTGTTGCCATCGCTGGCAACTTGATTCATCGAGCCGGAGCGGTCTATGACGAACTCGATGCGCGCATCGCGGCGGGTAGCGGTGGCCGTGGCCCCAACCGTGGCCGCGTTCTGATGGAGCAGCCGCATGAACAGCAGCGGGACGTTGGCCGTAGCGGTCACTGTCACCGTCTTGGTGATACCGGTGGTGACCGTAATGGTCGGCGTAAGGTTGTAGGATCCCCAGAATCCGTCTTGGCCGACGCGGAAGTTCGCGTTTAGAAATTCGTTGGCGATGTCCGTGTCGGATGAGGAGTTGTTATACGAGCTGATCAGACGGCCGGCGCCCAACGCCGCCCCATCGACAGCCGCGGAAAGCTCCGTTTGCACGATATAGCACATTGTGGCATCGATGCCGAGTCCCACCAGGCCGACGAAAAACGGCAATGCAAGCGTGAGAAAGACCAGGATGTTGCCGCGCTGGCCCCGCCGGGAACGTGTCTTTTTGACCATGTGGATCAACTCCAGGAAATCGTTCAAAAATAGATTTGCGCGTAAGTATTGGTGCCCTGGCTGAAGGGCGCCATTTGAAATCCGGTGGCCGCGGCCTCGGCCACGTAAACCCATTGTCCCGAGGGCAGCCCGGTGCTGGTGGTGCTGTTCCACGGATTGAAGCCGGTGATGTTCGCTACATCGGTGGTGTTGGTTACCTGATTGATAATGGAAATTGTTCCGGCTGGTACTCCATTAGAAGCAACCGTAGATACGATTGAGGCGGCCGGGGTTCCCAGATTGCTGCTCCAGAGCGCGCTGTTGCCAATCACCCACCGTTCGGAAAACACCCATTGCTGATAGTTCGTGCAACCGCTCGGGTTGCCATGTGAATCGACCTTGCCGGCCAGGGTACACGCACTGACGTCGACATACCGGACCTCTGAAAGAATGACTACCGCGGTGCCCGCGCCCGATGTTCCAACCGCTCCCCCGGTGGCGGTAAGGCCGAGGTTTCCGGCGACGGCGCTCAAAACCTGCTGGTTGCCTGTCTGCGTGAAATCGACATTGCGGGCGAACATGTGGCCGGCATCGCGGGCCAACTGCACGGTCTGCAATTGCCGGTGCATGCTGAGCCCGATACCGACCACGCCCAGAAGCATCGGGATCAGCACCAGCAGGGATAGGGCAAACTCGATATAAGCAATACCCCGTTGAAGTGTTCGTCTCATCCGATCCTCCCACCCTAGGGAGCCGTCCCAATGGGCGGCACGTCTCCGGAAGGCTCGATCTTGTCCGCGGAGACTGCGCTCAGGTTGGACGCACTGTTGTCGGCTGCGGTAAACCAGTAATAAATGCGAGGCACCAGTCCGGGAAGCGGGAAATTAGTCACCGAAACTTGCATGAGGTTGCCGGGGGCGTTGCCGCTCGCTAGAGTAGAGACATCGGTCAAACCGGTGGAGGATGTCGAATCCTGCATAAAGTAGTGCACCTGAATGTAGTTCCGGCCGGTAGTGCCGCTCAGAAATCCCAGGGAGTTCGCCTGCACTGAGTCTTTCACCATTTGGGTGAGTGTTTCGCCTGCCGTAGTGGCCTGTGTGCCGGTAATTGTGATCCCGGTGCGGACCGCGGTGCGGACCGCATAAATGATCGTGGATTTGGCAAAGATGGCCCAGGATACGTCGACCAGTATGAACAGAATGGAAAGAAGCGGCAGCAGAACCATCGTGAATTCCACGAGTTCAGTCCCCCGCCGGCCTTTTCTCCTGGGGCTAATCTGGGCCGCCAATGGCACGTTGTTGTCCTTAACGTGAGTATCTGAAAGACGGGCAAGGGTTTTCTAGCCGTCAAAGGTTAGGAGAACCGAACTTGACCAAAGATAACGTCTTCGGGGCTTGCACCGTGGCGAGGGGGCGCCGGTCAGAGCCGCGGCCGTGCGGGAGCGGTCTTCGCAATCCGGGAATGTACTGATGAAACGGTGTACTTAGGCGCGATGCGGCTCTGCCGGGGGCTACTCGGGAATGTCGATTTCGAGCGACAGCAGCGAGGCTCCAAAAGTCTTGCCCTGGGCGTCGGTCCGCAGCGAAACCGTCCCCCCGCCGCCCAGCGCGCCGTGCAGCAGGAAGTTCAGCGCGCCCAGGTTGGGCAACTCGAACCGCTCCACCGGGCCTTTCACAAGCTCGCCGAAATGGCGCTTCACGCGTTCCGCGGTGACTTCGCGCAGCAGTGCCGGGTAATCGCGCTCATGGTACGCGATCACCCCGATGTTGCACGTGTCGCCCTTGTCGCCCGACCGTGTGTGCGCAATCTTAGAAAGCGGAACCTTCATGTGGTACGCCTGTCACTATTCTGGCACGTATGGGAAGGGGATAAACGCACTTGGGCTGCCTGCCGTCGTCCGCGCGCTCCGCTCCGACGCCCTGCGCGCCGGGCAGTCCAAGGGTAAGATAGATCTGATAGCTCGTCCCGGACGAATTGTACGCGACGCGGCATGGGAGGCAAGTTGGCCAAGATATCGTTGATCAAGTCGATTGAAGCTATAAAACTGCACCCGAAGACCGGTACCGCCTTAGGGGTTCCCGACGTCACCATTTCCTACGGCGCCCTGATCGAGCATGTGGGGAGCGACCGCGATCTCGAAAGGTTCCGCTATCTCGGCGACCTCTATGCCTGCCGCCGCGACGCGTTTCTTTCCGCCACTGGTAGCGCCCCGCCACAGACCCGGAGCAAAGCAGGGAAGCCGGCAGCCGGAGCAGACCGCGTTACGTCCGGCCTCCAATGGGAACAAGTGGTCTCAAACGGCGTCTCCGTGTCACGCGCTAAAGTCCCGGGCGGCTGGCTGGTGCTGTGCGGCGCCGCTGCCACGTATTACCCCGACCCCGCGCACCAGTGGGACGGCAGTTCGGTGGAGTAGCGTTCTGGAAGCCGTGAAAGAGTCGGTCGGCGGGCGGAAGCGCCTGCCTCACAGGGCAGCGGAGCCGCAACCAAACGACCGAAGAAAAGACTTCAACGCGGAGGCGCGGAGGCGCGGAGAAAGGCAAAGAACAAAAACCAAAACAGGGAGTAAGCAGGATGCAGCACTTGCGCCTGCCTGCGGAGGAAGCGGAGAAATCTTCGCAGGGGGAGAAGAATTCAAAGGGGTGTAATACAAAAACACGGTGGGACATCCATGATAAGGACTTGTCAAGGGAAAACAGAACTTCCCCTGCACTCGGAAGAGTTCCCTGAAGCGCCGTAGTAGATCCGACGAGTTGCACGACGATTTGCTTCTTGCGATCCG
>JBEKQS010000195.1:0-10367 GCA_049519475.1 Bryobacteraceae bacterium
GGGCACCGATGAGCGTGTTGCCTGCGAATATCAGCTTCTTCAGTTCGCCCGGGCCCACCGAGAGAAACGTGCCGGTTCCCGCGAACGCGCGGCTGGCACGCACGATCGCGCCGGGGCAGCGGTCCAACCGGATCACCGGAGCGTCCGCCAGCGGCTCGCGCGTGGTCACGTGGTCCAACAGCAGATCTTTCGAATCGCGCACCAGGAAGGCCGGCCCGCCGGCGGCGTTCACCTCCACGTCAACCAGTTGCAGGTCCGCCGTATTGTATGCCTTCAGGCCGCTCTTTCCGGACGCGACGACGTTGCCGATGCGCAGCCCGGAGATCGGCATTTCCGGCAGTCCCTCGATGTCGATTGCCACGCGCGCGCCGCGGATCGTCATGTTGCCGATCGCAATATTGCGAAACACCGGCGTGCGCTTGGAGACCGGCGCATCGCCGCCGCGCACCTCGCCTTCCATCAGGTAATAGTTGGTGACGTTGATTCCCTGCCCCACGTCATTCATGGTCCAGTTGTCGAAGCGCACGTCTTCCACTCCACCGCCGCGAGTCCTGCTGCTCTTGATGCGCACGCCTATCCCGGTCCCCTGGCAGGTGATGTTGCTGGCCACCACGCGGCGAATCCATCCGGAAGTTTCGCTGCCCAGCGTGACCGCGCCGTGTGCGTGATGCACGTGGCATCCGGTGATGGTGATGTCTTCGCTGGGCCGGTTCACGCGCAGTCCGTCGGCATCCTTCCCGGATTTGATCACGATGCCATCGTCCCCGGTATCGATGGAACAGCCCGAAATCCGCACGTTCCGGCTGGAATCCACGGCGATCCCATCGGTATGCACGCCAGGGTAGGTTTCGATGCTCACGTCCCGAATCACCACGTTGTCGGAATACAGAAGGTGGATGGTCCACATCGGGGAACCCACGAAGCGCACGCCCTCGATGAGGATGTTGTGGCTGTCCATGGTGCGCACGAATGAGGGCCGCAGCTCCGCCGCAGCCTTGCGGTAGTCCTCCTCGGCGGCCGGCGTCTTCACTTCCAGCAACTGCAGCAGCCGCTCCCAGTTGGGCCCGTTGGCGCTGCCCGGGTCGGCGCCGGAACCCTTCTCCCGCGGCATCATGCGCATCCATTCGGCGTTGTCGCTCGACAGCACGCCGCGCCCCGCGATGGTGACATTTTCCAGGTTGCGCCCGCCGATCAGCGGCACCGGCGTCAGCGCTTCGACCCCTTGCTGCCTGCCCTGGGTGATGGGCAGCTTCGTGGCCGGGAACCGCAGCGTGGCCCCCGCGTCGATGTACAGGATGAGGTTGCTCACCAGTTCAATGGGCCCGGTGGTGTAGTTTCCCGCAGGAACGAAAACCGTTCCGCCGCCCGCGGCCTTGGCCGCCTGGATGGCCGCGCGGATCGCCCCGGTGGCGCTCGCCTGGCCATCCGGGCGCGCTCCGTAATCGACGATATTGAAGAACGGGCCAGCGCCCCAGGCACACCGGCCCGCCAGAATCAGCAGCGCCGGCACGAGGCGCCGCCATGAGTATCGGAAAGCCACGACTTCAGCTTACAACCGTTAGCGGGCTTCGGCCGTCAATGGTAAAGTGGGAACCAACCAATGACACGAACCATAGCCAGCGCTGGCCTGGCGCTTTTTATCTCTTCGATAGGCTTCGGCCAGTCGACCTCGGCTCTGCCGTCATTTGAAGTGGCCTCGGTGAAGGTGGCGGAGCAGCCCAAGCCCGACGCGCAGGGCCGCTTGTTTATCATGCGCGGGTGCCGCGGCGGGCCAGGGAGCACCGACCCGGGAATGCTCACCTGTACCAACACGCCTCTGAAACAGCTCCTGGTGAGGGCGTATGACCTCAAGAACTATCAGGTGGAGGGACCGGCGTGGCTCGACACCGATGGGTTCGACATCGTCGCCAAGGTGCCGCCGGGCACTTCCAAAGAGCAGTTCAACCTGATGCTGCAGTCGCTGCTGGCCGAGCGGTTCAAAGTGACGGTCCACCGCGAAACCAAAAACATGCAGGTCTATGCCCTGTCCATCGGAAAGGGCGGTCCAAAACTCAAAGAGGTGGATGCCGCCACCCTGGAGGCTAGCAAGGCCGCCGCCGCTACGGCTCCTGCTCCGGGCCGCGGCGGTCCACCGCTTCCGCCTCCGCCGCCAGGCGCAATAGGCATGAGTTATAGCACCAGCGTGTCCGGCGCCGCAATGGGCCGCGGCGGCATGCCCGCGATGGCCAAAGGCCCAAATGCTCGCATGGGAATGATGGTCAACAACGGGTCCATGGTCCGGACGCTTTCCGGCTACATCACCATGACGCAGCTCGTAGGGGCTCTATCGAATGCACTCGATCGCCCCGTCACGGATCTTACCGAACTCACCGCCACCTACGATATCGATCTAACTTGGGTGCCGGATGGTAACGACGCCTCAATGCCGGTGATGAGGGTGGCAGGAGCGGTGGCAGTAGGGATGGCGGGTGGCGGCGATCCCGGAAGGGGGCCCGCCGAAACCGCGAGTGAACCTGGCCTCAACCTGCCGCAAGCCTTGCAGGCAACCCTGGGGCTCAAACTGGATCAGCGCAAGAGCCCGGCCGAAGTCCTGATTGTCGACCACGCGGACAAGACCCCGACTGAGAATTAAGCTGGTGCAGCGTCCAGGAAATAAATGGGTAGTCATACAGAAATATTTGCCGGCTTTTCTTGCAATTTCGCGCGGCAACCGGCGTCTAAAAAGAGAAGCGGTTTCGCGCGACGAGCGCCCGGGGGCTGGGCCACTGCATGGACACCAAGGAGATCCGTCCGATGCTGCGACTAATTGGGAGCGTAAGTCTTTTCCTTTTCAGCGCCTGCCTGGCGTTTAGCCAGCCCGCGGCAGCGCCGCCGGCCTTCGATGTGGCTTCGGTCAAAGTCGACACCGCCGGGACTAACGAAGGCATGGGACGCGGAGGCATGGGACGCGGGCGCGAAATCGTCACACCTTCGCCCGCCGGCATCACGATGATCAATGTCCGGCTGAAGACCGTGATTGAGTGGGCCTATCACGTGCAGGAGGTTCAGGTCTCGGGACCTGGGTGGCTGGATGTGGATCGCTACGATGTGGTCGCCAAAGCCGCCGGCGCCACGCCCGAGGATCAACTCCGGCTGATGATGCAAACCCTTCTGGCCGGCCGTTTCAAGCTGGCCTTCCATCGCGAATCCAAAGAAATGCAGGCGTACGTCATAACTGTGGCTAAGACGGGCCTCAAGATCAAGGAATCGACCACCGAGGGCGATATGGACATGCAGCCCTCCGGGAGGGCCGGCGCAACCATTCAAAGAGCCACGGTCCCAAAACTGGCCGACCTGCTGTCAGGGCCGCTCCAGGCGCCCGTGGTGGATCAGACCGGGCTGACCGGCCGCTATGACTTCCATCTCGACCTGTCCAACTTCCTGGACCCGACCACCCCCATGGGCATAAACGACGTCATTCCGATCTTCATCCAGGCGGCCCAACAGCAACTTGGCGTCAAAATAGACGAGAGGAAGATGCCGGTGGAGATGTTGATGGTGGACCATGCCGAGAAGATTCCGGTGGAAAATTGATGCCGCGGCATGGAATTCGGGAATTTCGGGCGGTCCAGCGGGCAATACCCTGTGGAAAACCAGCACTCCGCGAAAAAACATTCGGGAAGGGCGAACACTTTGGGGGGCAAGATCGTCATACACGCATGCGGCTACCGCAGCTTGGAGTAGATCCCTGTTCGGGAGCAGCAGCGGTGGTGTGGCGTGAGGGAGTGCAACTATGACGCGTGGAATCATCGGCGCCGGTCTGGTGGTCTTCACCTCGATGGCGGCGCTCGGCCAACCCGCGGCAGCGCCTCCGGCATTTGAAGTAGCGTCCGTGAAGCCAGTCACTCCTTCGGCCGATGGGCGGATGTTCCGCAGCTTTGGCGGCGATCCGGGCATGGTGGATTACAAGAACGTCACCCTCAGGATTCTGCTGGCGCGGGCGTATTCCATGAAAGACTACCAGATTACCGGGCCTGACTGGCTGGAGACCGAAGGCTACGATGTGATGGCCAAAGTGCCCGCGGGCGTACCCCAGGATCAGATTCCCGCCATGCTGCAAACGTTGCTGGCGGACCGGTTCCAGATCAAGCTCCACAAGGAAACCAGGACCCTACCGGTTTATGCGCTGACAGTGGCGAAGGGCGGCCCGAAACTGAAAGAAACCGACCCTACCATCGTGGCTGCCATTCAAGCGGCTAGGGCGGCGGCAGGCCGCGGCGGGTCCGGCGCGCCGCCTCCGCCGCCGGCGCCGGGCAAAGGCCCTCCGCCGGGCGCGATCATGATAATGATGAGCACAAACGGAATGACCCTGCGGGGTTCCATGGAGATGAGCAGACTGGTCAACGCGCTCTCGAATTTCATGGACCGGCCGGTACTCGACTCGACCGGCCTCAAGGGAACTTATGATATCGAGCTGTCCTATATGCCCGACGAGTCCTCAAATTTCAAAGGCCCGATGGGCCCCATGACGATGCCCCCCGGCGGACCAGGAGGTGGCGCGGGACCAGCAGGTGGCGCGGGAGATGCCCGAATGGGGCCTGCGCAGGACGCCAACGCACCCGTCGGCAACATCTTTCAGGCATTGCAGTCGCTCGGGCTCAAGCTGGAATCGCGCAAGGACCCGATTGAGAGCCTGGTGATCGACCACGCGAATAAGGTGCCTACTGAGAATTAAGAACAGGGCCTCCCGCCCGGAGGAAGCACGCACCGGGAGGCTACTCGAAAAGGAGCAGGGATTTCCAATGAAGTGGAAGAGGATGGTCAACTACTTCCGATACCCGCTACTCGCGGCGGTCGCCGTTTTCGTGCTGGCTGCCGCGGAACATCATGGAGTGGTGAAGTTCGGCACCGTGCCGGTCCCCGGTGCAACCGTAACTGCTGCCCAGGGCGACAAGAAGTTCGTCGCGGTCACCGGCCAGGACGGCGCCTATGCTTTTCCGGAACTGGCGGACGGCATATGGAATATCCAGGTGGAGATGCTCTGCTTTGCTCCGCTGAAACGCGAAATTGGAATCTCCGAGGGAGCCCCGGCAGCGGAGTGGGACTTGAAGATGCTGCCGATGGACCAGATTAAGCTGGAGACGCCGGCTCCCGCGGCGCCGCCCACGGCGACGGCCACGCCAGGCGCGCCGGCCGCCACCGGCGTGGCCGCGCAACCCGGCGCGGCTCCAGCCGCCGCAGCCACTCAACCGGGCACAGCACCAGCCGCCGCCACAACCACCGCACCGGCCAAGGGCGGAAAACCAGCGAAGAATGCGAAAGGCACCGCCGCCGCGGCAGCCGCCGCATCGCAGCCCGGCTTTCAACGCGCGGCCGTAAACGCCACCGGTGACAGTGCGCCGCCCGCCGACGACAGCAGCAGCGTGGCCGGCGCCGCTTCCGCCTCCGACTCCAGTCCCGGTGGCACTTCCGATGCCTTGCTTGTCAACGGCAGCGTCAGCACCGGAATCGAACGGCGCGCCATCGGCAATAATCGCGCCGGTATGGGCTCGCTCTTCAACGGCGGCTTGAGCTTCATCGTCGATAACTCGGCACTGGATGCCCGCCCCTTCTCGGTCAACGGGCTGGACACACCGCGGCCTAACCTCAGCCTTCTGAAACCAGGCATCAGCTTCGGCGGACCGCTGATGATTCCGCACCTGTTCCGCTATAACGGCAATTTCTTTATCGGCTACCAGGCCTCGCGCAGCCGTACTGAACAGACGACACCCACCCTGATGCCCACCGCGGCCGAACGCACCGGCAATTTCTCGCAGGTGTTGAACCCTCTCGGGCTGCCGGTCACCATCTACGATCCCACTACCGGCCTGCCGTTTCCCAACAACCAGATCCCGGCGAGCCGCCTCAGCCCGCAGGCCCTGGCGCTGTTGAGCTATTATCCGCAGCCGAATTTCCCGGCCAATTCGCGCTTCAACTACCAGGCTCCGATTGTCAGCCGCAGCGATTCGGATAGCGGGAGCGCACGCGTAAACAAGAACATCAATAACAGGAATTTCCTGAGCTTCGTCTTCAACATTCAGAACAGCCGCAACATCAACCCGAACCTGTTCACCTTCGTGGACCAGAGCAACACCACCGGCCTGAATGGGAATGTCAGTTGGCGCCACACCTTCAACCGCCAGTGGTTTGGCACATTCGGATTCAATTTCAGCCGGTCGGTTACCCAGAACACACCGTATTTCGCCAACCTGACGAATGTGTCGGGTAAGGCCGGTATCACCGGCAACGACCAAACGCCCAACAACTGGGGACCGCCCGCTCTCAACTTCCAGAGCGGCATCCAGGGGCTTTCCGACGGGACGGAATCGGCGCAACGGAATCAGACCAGCCGGGTCTCCGCCAGCATCTCCTGGCTGCATCGCCCGCACAACATCACCATGGGCGGCGATTTCGCCCTGCTGCAAAACAATCCCGTCTCGCAATCGAACCCGCGCGGCGCTTTCACCTTCAACGGAACTGCCACCGGGCAGGTGGTCAACGGCGCGGCGGTCCCAGGCACCGGCTCCGATTTCGCGGACTTCCTGCTGGGAGTTCCCGACATCAGCCAGATCGCCTTCGGCAACGCCGACAAGTACTTTCGCTCCAATTCCTACGACGCCTTCTTCACCGACGACTGGAGAATGAGCTCGACCTTCACCCTGAACGCCGGCCTGCGGTGGGAATACAATTCACCCATCACCGAAGAATACGGCCGCATGGTAAACCTCGACTTCGGCCCGGGCTTCTCCAACCCAACCCCCGTGGTGGCCAATAACCCAATCGGACCCGTCAGCGGGCTGCATTACCCCGATTCGCTGGTCCATCCCGATAAGCACGCCATCCAACCGCGCGTTTCGTTTGCCTGGCATCCGTTCTTCGGCACGTCCACCATCTTCCGTGGCGCCTACGGCGTCTCCTACGACACATCGGTCTACCAGGCCATCGCAAACCAGATGGCGCAACAATCGCCCCTTTCCAAGAGCTTGAGCGTGCAGAACAGCGCCGCCGATCCGCTCACGCTGGCCAACGGATTCAATGCTTCTCCCAACCTCACCACGAACACGTTCGCCCTCGACCCCAACTTCCGCCCCGGCTACTCGCAGAACTGGCAGTTCTCAGTGCAGCAGAATCTCACCGCCTCCATGGTGCTGACGGCAACTTACCTCGGCACCAAGGGTACGCATGCCGCGCAAGCCTTTCTGCCCAATACGTATCCCGCGGGTGTGGCGAACCCCTGTGCGGCGTGCCTGGCCGGCTACACCTACCTGACCTCGAACGGAAACTCCACGCGCGAGTCCGGCCAGCTCAGCGTGCGCCGCCGCTTCCACGCCGGCTTCTCGACCAGCTTTCAGTACACCTATTCGAAAGCCATCGACGACGCAGCCCTCATCGGCGGGCGCAGCACCGGCGGCACGGCCATCGCGCAGAACTGGCTGCAACTCGACGGCGAACGCGGCCTCTCGAATTTCGATCAGCGCCAAAACCTGCAGATCCAGATGCAATACAGCACCGGCGTGGGAGTCCACGGGGGCACCCTGCTGAGCGGATGGCGCGGCGCTATCGTCAAAGGCTGGACCATCGTCAGCCAGATAACCTTGGGCACCGGGCTGCCGGAGAATCCCATTTACCCTGTGGCCGTGGGCACTACCGGTTCGTCCGGCAGCACCCGGCCGGAGTACAACGGCCAGCCGGTTTACCAGACCACCGACGGCGCGCACTTCAACATCAATGCCTTCAGTGCGCCCCCCGCCGGCTTGTGGGGTGACGCCGGCAGGAATTCGCTCACCGGACCCAACCAGTTCGCCATGACCGCTTCCATGGCGCGGTCCTTCGAGAAATTCGATTTGCGCTTCGACAGCACCAACCCGATCAATCACGTCAGCTATCCGAGTTGGAACCCCAGTGTGCTCAGCGGCCAGTTCGGGTTTCCCAGCACGGCCAACGCCATGCGCAGCATATCCGCCACTTTGCGATGGAGGTTCCCATAAGATGCCCAAGGTTTCTTTCGCCCTGCTATTCCTGATGCTGGTTGCCTTTGCGCAACAGCCGCCGGCCAAGCCGCCCGGTGGCGCCCAACAGAATCCCGCGACGCCCGCCAGCGGTCCGGTGAAGTTTCAAGCCAACACCCAACTGGTGATCGAGACCGTCATGGTCAAGGACAAGAACGGCAAAGTCATCGAGGGCCTGACCGCCAAGGATTTCGTGGTGACCGAGGACAACCTGCCGCAGACCATATCCATCTGCGATTTCGAGAAGCTCACCGATGCGCCGCTTCCGCCCACGTCCGACACCCCCACCATCCCGGCGGCTGCCGAACCCGAAAAGCCGAAAGTCGATCCGGTGGTGGCCGCCCAGATCGCCCCGGAAGCGCCCGGCGACGTTAAGTATCGCGATAAGCGCCTGCTGGCCCTTTATTACGACATGAGCGCCATGCCGGAGGCCGATCAGCTCCGCGCTCTCGACGCCGGAACCAAATTCATCCGCACCCAAATGACCGCCGCGGACTTGATGGCCATCATCAAGTACGACGGCACCGCCGTCAAGGTGCTCCAGGATTTCACCGCCAACCGCGACGACCTGATGAAAACCATGGCCAGGCTGATCGTCGGCGAAGGCCAGGGTCTGGACGAACTCCTCAGCGACGATAGCTCCTCCGACTACGGCTCCGCCTTCGGCGAAGACGACAGCGAGTTTAATCTCTTCAACACCAACCGCCAGCTTGCCGCGCTGCAAAGCACCGTGCGCATGCTTGGCGCGCTCAATGAAAAGAAGGTGCTGCTCTACTTCGCGAGCGGCCTGCAGTTGAACAATATCGATAACCAGTCGCAATTCCAGGCCACCACCAATGCCGCCATCCGCGCCAACGTCACTTTCTTCGCCGTGGACGCGCGCGGCCTGGTGGCCATGGCCCCGCTCGGTGACGCCACCAGGGGATCGCCGGGCGGTGTCGCCATGTACTCCGGCGCCTCGGCGCTGGCCAACACCGCCAACTTCCAGAGATCGCAGGACACCATGTACGCGCTGGCCGTCGATACCGGCGGCAAGGCCCTGTTCGATAACAACGATCTCTCCCGCGGCATCGTGGAAGCCCAGGAATCCATTTCCAGTTACTACATCATCGGTTACTACACCAGCAATGCCAATCTCGACGGCAAGTTCCGCCGCATCAAGATCTCGCTCAAGGAGGATACCACCGCTAAGTTGGATTACCGCGTGGGCTATGTCGCCAATAAGACGTTCAATAAGTTCACTACGGCGGACAAAGAGCGCCAGTTAATGGATGCCCTGATGATGGCCGATCCCATGACCGAAATCACCATCGCCATGGAGATCAACTATTTCCAGCTCAATTCCGCCGAGTACTTTGTCCCCATCGTGGCCAAGGTCCCAGGCAGCGAGCTGGCGCTGGCGCGCAAAGGCGGCGCGGAGCGCACGGTCATCGATTTCATCGGCGAAGTGAAAGACGAGTACGGCACTACCGTCTCCAACATCCGCGATAAGGCCGACATCCGCCTGACCGGTGAAACCGCCGCGCAACTGGCGCACCAGCCCGTCCAATACGACGGGGCGTTCACTCTGCTCCCCGGCAGTTACACCATCAAGCTTCTGGTGCGCGACGACGAAACCGGCCGCATTGGAACTTACATGCACAAGTTCGTGGTCCCCAACCTGAATAAGGAGACGACGAAAATTCCCATCAGCAGTGTGGTCTTAAGCAGCCAGCGCGCGGATCTGAAGGATTCCATCTATACCGCCGGCAAGGACAAGGCGCCGGCGGTGAATCCGCTGATTCAGGATGGCAAGAAGCTGGTCCCCAGCGTCAACCGGGTCTTCAGCAAGAGCCACGACATGTTCATCTACCTGCAAGCCTATGAGCGTGGCGCGACCACCACGCAACCGCTGGTGGCCTTTGTGACTTTCTACCGCGGCCAGACCAAGGCGTTCGAAACAGCTCCCCTGGGCGTCTCCGAAGGCATGGACCCGAAGTCGAAAGCCTTGCCGCTGCGCTTCAGCCTGGCGCTCGGCAAGTTGCCCGCGGGCCGGTACGATTGCCAGGTAACGGTAATCGATCCAACCGGCCAAAAAGCCGCCTTCTGGCAGGCCCCGGTGCTGCTGGTGCAGTAAGGGCGCGGGGGCTGCGCCCCCGATATCCCTTCGGGATATTGGAGGCAGGAGTCAGGAGTCAGAAGTCAGAATGAAAGACACTTGTGGTGTGAGAGTGGGATGGAAAGAGGGCGTTGCGGCGGCCGGGGCTCTCGGACTTTTCGCCGGGCGTGTCTCCGGATTCTCTCGGACCCTATTACGGGGCGGCCGCCAATGATTTGAACCGCATCTTCAGGGTTGACGAC
>JBEKQS010000196.1:0-10294 GCA_049519475.1 Bryobacteraceae bacterium
TATCGAAAGTACCTTTCTAAGCGGTCATGACACTAGCAGCAACCCATCTTGATTTCGCCCGCGGCCGACACCGGCGGGCCAAAGGCTTCCGCGGGCGGCGCGGCGCCCTTCGAGACGGCAATCCACCGCCGGACCGCGTCGAAGACCACCAGCACCACGCCAACGATGAAGATGCCCATCAATATCGAATCCAGGTAGCCCGTGAACATCTGCCCGGGCTTGGACGTAAGCGGCCAGAAGATGTTCTTGATGGATAGAACTCCGGCCGTGAGCGTGGTCACGCCGACAAAACACATGGGAAGCGCCGTAATCAGAGCGTACCTGGCCTTTCCCATGTTGATCAGGAAGGTCGTAGTTACAGCCAGTGCGATGGTGGCGAGTAACTGGTTGCCGGTGCCGAATAGCGGCCAGATGGTGGAGATAGTCCCTGTATAGATCAGATATCCCCAGCCGCTCACGACCAGCGATGTCGCGACCAGGTTGCCGGGAAGCCAGGCGCTATTGGCGAAGGGCTTGTGCACGCGGCCCATGAGCTCTTGCAGGACGTAGCGGGCGACGCGCGTTCCGGTGTCCACGGTGGTGAGAATGAAGAGCGCTTCGAACATGATGGCGTAGTGGTACCAATACGCCATCAGGCGGTTCATGCCGGGCAGTCCCTTGAAGATCTGGGCCATGCCGACGGCGAGGGAAACGGCGCCGCCGGTGCGCCCGGCCAGCTTTTCACCCACTTCCCGCGAGAACATATCCAGATTCACGGTGTGAAGGCCGAGTTTGGCGAAGACTTCGGGTGTCGTGTTGATGGCGAAATAATCGCCGGGGAACATGGAGGTGGCGGCGATGAGCGCCAGCAGGCCCACCAACGACTCGCAGAGCATGGCGCCATAGCCGATGAAGCGCGCGTCTGTCTCTTTGTCGATCATCTTGGGCGTGGTTCCGGAGGACACCAGCGAGTGGAAGCCGGAGATGGCGCCGCAGGCAATGGTCACAAAAAGGAACGGGAACAGCTTGCCTTTGATGATGGGGCCGCCACCATGGATGAACTGGGTGAATGCCGGAAAGCGGATATCGGGATGGACGATGAAGACGCCCACGATGAGGATCGCGATGGTGCCCAGCTTGACGTAGGTGGAAAGGTAATCGCGCGGTTCGAGCAGCAGCCATACGGGCAGCACCGAGGCGATAAAGCCATAGGCCATCATGAGGTACGTGATCTGGTGCGGCGTAAAAGTGAGGGCGGCCGCCGAGGCGGTCTGCGAAAACCAGTGGCCGCCGATTACGGCCGAGATCAACAGCACCACGCCAAAGATACTCGGGCCGGTGATGGTGACTTTTCCGGCGTGACTCTTGAACATCCAAATCCCCATGATCAGGGCGATGGGGATGGTGGAGCCGATGGTGAACACGCCCCACGGACTATTCGCCAGAGCGTTCACTACCACGATTCCCAGACCGGCCAGCGTAACCAGGAGGATAAAGAGCACCGCGATCATGGCCACCAGGCCGGCGAAGGGGCTGATTTCGGTACGGGCGATTTCAGCGAGCGACCGGCCCCGATGGCGGATGGAGGCCACCAGAACCGTGAAATCCTGGACGCAGCCGGCCAGCACGGCGCCGACCAGCAGCCACAGGAAGCCGGGGGCAAAGCCGAACTGCGCGGCCAGCGTGGGCCCCACCAGCGGGCCCGCTCCGGCGATGGCGGCGAAATGGTGGCCGAAGAGCACCCATTTGGGCGAGGCCACGTAGTTGTGACCGTCCGCGTAGGTGTGCCCCGGCGTGGGCCGGCGGTCGTCCAGCGCCAGAGCTTTCGCCGCAATAAACGCGCTGTAATATCGGTAAGCAATGGCGTAGACGCAGAGAGCACCGAGGAGAACTGGGAAGGTGTTCATCGATTCGTATACCTCCTGTTGGGGGATGGACCTGGCGATCCTCCGCGTCGGACTGATCGGCCATCAGTCCGGCAGTCTGCCGTACTGCAATAGGACGCCAACTACATTAGCAGACGGCGCGGCCATCTACACGTGGGACCTCAAACACTTTCAGACAATCTCCCCCGGCAAGCCGGCTGAATCCGGACTCCCTGAATCTCCGCGGCTGCTTACTGTGCAGGAATGGCGGCGTCGATATCGCGGCCCGGGTATTCGTAATCCTGAAGCTTGCCGCCCAGGTAGCTCTCGTAAGATCCCAGGTCGAAGTGGCCGTGGCCGCTGAGGCAGAACAAAATGACTTTGGCGCGGCCCTCTTCCCGGGCGGCGATGGCTTCGTCGACCGCGGCGCAAATCGCGTGGGACGATTCGGGCGCGGGCAGGATTCCCTCGGTGCGGGCGAATTGCAGAGCGGCCTGGAAGCACGGCAGTTGCGAATAGGCTTTGGCCTCGATGTGCCCCATGTGCACCAGGTGGCTGAGCAGCGGCGATGCGCCGTGGTAGCGCAGCCCGCCCGCGTGGATGCCAGGCGGAACAAAATCGTGGCCGAGGGTATACATCTTGATGAGCGGTGTGAGCTTGGCAGTGTCTCCGTAGTCGTAGGCGAACGTGCCTTTGGTCAGGCTCGGACAGGCGGAGGGCTCCACTGCCAGGAGGCGCGGACCCTGGCCGGCCAGCCGGTCAAGCACGTAGGGCAACGCCAGCCCGCCGAAATTGCTGCCGCCCCCGAAGCAGCCAATCACCACGTCCGGCTCTTCGCCGGCCTGCCGCATCTGGAGCTTGGCTTCCTGGCCGATCACCGTCTGGTGAAGCATCACATGGTTCAGCACGCTGCCCAGCGCATAGTTGGTGTCGGCGTGCGTCGCCGCATCCTCCACGGCTTCACTGATGGCGATGCCCAGGCTCCCCGGCGAATCCGGCGTGGACGCCAGCACGCCGCGGCCGGCGTTGGTGTGCTCGCTCGGGCTGGGCCAGACCTCCGCGCCCCAGGTATGCATCAGCATGCGGCGATACGGCTTTTGATCGTAACTTACCCGAACCATGTAGACCGTGCATTCCAGTCCGAAGAACTGACACGCCAGAGAAAGGGCGCTGCCCCATTGTCCCGCCCCGGTTTCGGTGGCCAGGCGGCGAATGCCGGCGCGCTTGTTGTAGTATGCCTGCGGAACCGCGGTGTTGGGCTTGTGGCTGCCCGCGGGGCTCGTGCCTTCGTACTTGTAATAGATGTGCGCGGGAGTGTCGAGCGCCTTTTCGAGGCGGCGCGCGCGGTAAAGCGGGGTCGCGCGCCAGAGACGATAGACATCCATGACCTCGCCCGGAATGTCGATCAGGGGCTGCGGAGAAAACTCCTGTTCGATGAGCTCCATGGGAAAGAGAGGGAGCAAGTCCTGCGGCGTGAGCGGCGCACGGGTTTGGGGATTGAGTGGCGGATCCAACGGCTCCGGAAGCGACGGCAGCACGTTGACCCAAACCGTGGGAATCTGACGATCGGTCAGCAGGAATTTCGAAGGCTCCGACATAAGTAGCGATTATTGTAATACGGCGCTCGAAAGCGCGGTACTTCCACAACTTCCGCAACTGTCCTTCTGGCCGGAGGCCCGGAGTATTCCGGAACGGATGGCGTTACGCGCCGCCCAGGTACCGCCGCACGGCGCGCTTGCCGATCTGGCGTTGGCTCAGTTTGGCTTCCGGAAAGCGCGTGGCCGGTGTCGGCCCGTACTCCTCGAAAAAAGCCGCCGAAACTCGCCTTCACGCAGTGTGTTTGCGCTATATAGAGCGTTATTAAATCGAACTGGGCTGAAGGATAGGAACGCAATCATGAAACGACGACACACCACTCTGCTGCTGACCCTTATTTGTCTGCCGGCGATGCCGGCCCTTGCGCAGACCACCATCGGCGGCGGCGCCTGCACGTCTTCGACTCTGAATGGCGCCTATGAGTTTCTCTTGAGCGGGCGCCAGGTCACCAGTGCCGGAGCCACCTCGAAACTGTTCCAGGCGGTTGGTACCGCCGCTTTCGACGGGCTCAGCAAAATCACCTTGACCATGACGGCCAACATCGTCGGCGCCAGCCAGTCTTTCGGAACTCCGCTGGTGTATTCGGGGTCTTACAGCATGCAGTCCAACTGCGTGGGCTCGATCGCCATTACCAGCGGAGACAGCGGTACGTTTGCTTTGGAGGCTTATTCAATCGACGCTACTACACAACGGGCCAGCACATTCGCGGTGATCGGGTCGGACGCCACTTATGCCTACAACGGGAGCGGCAACGTTCTGCCGGCTACCTGCCCGACCACCCTGTCGGGCGTGCACGAATTCAACGCCACCGGCAGTGCCCTTTCCGGCGCCTCCGTGACGGGCGTCCTGGATGTGGCGGGTGTGCTGCAATTCGACGGGCAAGGCAACCTGACCGCGAACTGGACTCAGGTGTCGAACCTGGCCGCCACCACCATCGCGGCCACGGGAACCTATTCGGTGAGCTCCACATGCCTGGCCTCGGCCACGCTCACCGACACGGCGAATAACAAATATGCGGTCTCCTTCAGCATCTACTCGACCTCGCCGGCCTTCGTCCTTGCTGTTTCATCCCCGCAGTTACTTTTTGACGGATCCGGCGCCGCGACGCAAGTCACCACCGCGGAAGGGTGCGCCGCTTCGATGTTGAACGGAACGTACGAGCTTACTCTTAGCGGGCGGCTGGCTCCGGCGGGAGTCACCACGAAAATCCTGGCGTCGGATGGCGCCGCGGCATTTGACGGGCAGAGCAGAGTCACCTTCACCCTGACGGCCAACGCCCTCAATGGGGGCCAGTCCTTCGGAACGCCGGTGGTGTACTCGGGGACTTACTCTCTCCAATCCAACTGCCAGGGATCGATCAACCTCACCAGCGGAGACACCGCCTCCTTCGCGATGGTGGCTTATTCGGTCGACGCCACCACCCAGCAGGCGAGGGCCTTCCAGGTGGTGGGGACCGACGCCACGTTCGCCTACAACGGAGGCGGCAGCGTGCAGCCGAGCGCCTGCGCGGTCAGCACGCTGTCGGGCGAGTGGCCCTTCAGCGGCACCGGCAACTCGCTTTCCGGGTCCACCAATACAGGAGTTGTCGATCTCGCGGGCGTGCTGCAGTTCGATGGGCAAGGCAATGTGGCCGGCAACTGGACCCAGGCGTCGAACACTGCCACCGCCAGCGTATCGGCAACCGGAACCTATTCGCTTACGGCGGCGTGTCTGGGCTCCGTTACTCTGACCGACACCACCAATAACAAGTATGCGGGATCAGTGTCTGTTTTTGGGGCGGCGGCCAACAACTTTGAATTGGTGGCCACCAACTCCCAGTTGATCTTCACTGGCGCCGGGCGCGCGGCATTTGTCAATCCCGGGCAGGCGATATTGAACGCGGCGAGTTTCCTTCCCAACGAGACGCCGGCGGGAAGCGTTTTTTCGATTTTCGGATCGGATCTGGCAACCAAGGTGGGCCAGCCCACTTCCGTCCCGCTGCCCACAACCGTTCTTACCACAACCGTGACGGTCAACGGGGAGTTGGCGCCGTTGTTTTACGTGGACCCGAACCAGATCAACGCCCAGATGCCCGAGGACATTAAGCCAGGCGTGGCGACCGTGGTGGTGAAGAATGGCTCCTCCACGAGCAACGCGGTGGCGGTCATGATCCCAGCCACGGGAACTCCGGGAATCGTGGTGTACGGGAATAATCGCGCGGTGGTGATCAATCAGGATGGCAGTGTAAACAGTCCTACTTCACCGGCCAAGGTTGGCGATACCTTGGTGGCGTACTTCACCGGCGGCGGGCCGGTGAACGCCGCGGGGCCGCTGGTGACGGGGGCTCCCACGCCGCTCGGTCTTTCGCCGGTGGCCGGAACGCACACGGTGACCGTAAGCGGGTTGGACGCAACCGTCAACTACATCGGCTTGTCGCCCGGTTCTATCGGGCTATACCAGGCGAATTATGTGGTTCCGCAGGTAGCCGCCGGGGATCACCCATTGGTGATTACAATCTCGGGGCACGGCTCGAATAACCCGTTAATTGCGGTCGCGAAATAGGCCGGGTTGATGGTCATGAGTTCGGCGGGCGACAGAGCTGGTCTTGCGCCCTCCGGACTCTGTGCGGGACAGGCCTCCTGCCCGATTCGGCCTTTCCGTAACCTTGCCTACACGCTGGCCGGCGACCCCGTCCTGGCCAGCGCCAGCAGCTTGTCGTCGAACTCGAAACCGGCGGTGCGCGGCTTGTGGTTGCGGGTGTACCAGCGGTAGGTTTCCTTCAAGCCGGTCTCGAACGGCGTCATCTGCACCTTCAGCATGCGCGCCACCTTGCCGATGTTCTCGGTGATCGGCGGCAGGTCGAAGTATTCGCCGAAATAGAACGGCTCCTCCATGGCATTGCCTCCCGCCTGCTGGATGCTTTCCCGCGGCACGCGCGCCAAAGTCGGCTCCACGTTCGCCGCCCGCGCCAGTTTCTCCACCAGCTCGACTTGCGTGAGGGGCTTGGAGTTGCCAATGTTGAAGGCTTCTCCCACCGCCCGTGGTTCCTCCATGGCCCGCACCATCGCGGCCACCAGGTCGTGCACATAAACGAACTGCATCAGCCGATGGCCGTCGCCGGGAATCACGATGGCACGACCCGCGCGCAGGCGGTCCCAGAAGAACTGCTCGCGATAGAACGGATTTCCCGGCCCATACACAAAGGGCGGCCGGAAAGTCACCAGCGGCAGGCCCGTCTGGGCGTGCATGCGGAACAGCAGGCGCTCGGTGGTGGCCTTGTGGCGGACATACGGGATGGCGTGGTAGTCGGGCGCCAGCGGATCGCTTTCCTTGTGATTCAGTCCGTCGCCGTAAGCGCTCACGCTGGAAATGAAGATATACCGTGTCAGACGGTCTCCCAGCGGCCGCACGGTGGCCTCCACCTGCTCGGCGGTGGTGCCGCGCTCCCAGTCGTAAACGTTGTCGAAGACCACGTCGAAGCGGCGCGTCGAGAGGGCTTCGTACATGGCGTCCGCATCGTTGCGGTCGGCCATGATGTTGTCCACGCGCCGGCCGAAATCATGCTTCGCCTTGCGGTGCAGCACCGAAACTTCGTGTTCCCCCTTCACCAACTCTTCCACCAGCGCCCGCCCGATGAAGAGGGTTCCTCCGATCACCAGTACCTTCATATGCTCCTAAGACAATATGACGCGGCGGCGCCGAAGTCTACCCCTTTCCGCGCCTCTTTTCGTGGATCTTGGATCCTTTTACTGGCCATTCCCAAACAAAACCGCTTCAACATCCTCAATCTTGCCCTGTGAATACCCCGCCGCCCGTTGCACTTCTGACTTCTGACTTCTGACTCCTGACTCCTGACTTCTGCCTTCTGACTTCTGACTCCTGACTCCTGCCTTCTGACTTCTGCCTTCTGACTTCTGACTTCCAAATCCCGCAGGGATTTCAAGGGCGCAGCCCTTGCTCGGCATTAGTCGTAGTATTCCAGGCCCAGATGCGTAATCAGGTCTTCGCCCCGCATCCAGCGCAAGGTGTTCTTGAGTTTCATGAGCTGGATGAATACATCGTGCTCCGGATACACCTCCGGAGCGTGCATGGGCGCCTTGAAATAAAACGACAGCCATTCCTGGATGCCGCGCATGCCGGCGCGTTGCGCCAGGTCCATGAACAGAACCAGGTCCAGAACCAGCGGCGCGGCCAATATCGAATCGCGGCACAGGAAGTTGATCTTGATCTGCATGGGGTAGCCCAGCCACCCGAAAATGTCGATGTTGTCCCAGCCTTCCTTGGCGTCGCCGCGCGGCGGATAGTATTCGATGCGCACCTTGTGGTAGAAGTCCCGGTACAGGTCCGGATAGAGTTGGCCCTGCAGGATGTACTCGAGCGCCGAGCTCTTGCTGACTTCCTTCGACCGGAACGATCCCGGCTCGTCCAGCACTTCGCCGTCGCGGTTGCCCAGGATGTTGGTGGAGAACCAGCCATGCAGTCCCAGCAGGCGCGATTTCAGGCCCGGCGCGATCAGCGTCTTCATGAACGTCTGCCCGCTCTTGTAATCCTTTCCCGCCACCGGCAGGTTCATATTGCGCGCCAGTTCCAGCAACGCCGGCATGTCGGTAGTCAGATGCGGCGCGCCGTTGGCGTATCCCACGCCCGACTTCAGCGCGGCGTACGCATAAATCTGGCTCGGCGAAATCTCGGGATCGTCCTTCCGCAGGCCGCACTCGAAATCTTTCAAGCTGGCGTGCACCGCGGCCGGCTCGTGATAAACTTCCGTCGAGCCGCACCAGATCATGGTCAGCCGCGAAACCCCCGTGCGCTGCTTGAACTGCCGGATGTCGTCCATCAGGCGCTCGGCGTACTCCATCTTGGAACCGCCGCTCATCACGTTCGGCCCGTTCAGCCGCTTCACGAATTTCTGGTCGAACACCGCCCGCATCGGCTTGATGGCCGACAGCGGCTCTTTGAGTTTCTCGAGCAGCGTCATCTCCAGCACTCCGGCCTTGACCGCCGCTTCATACGCGTTATCGTCAAAAATGTCCCAGCAGCCCACCTGGATGTCTTCCAGGCCGGCCAGGGGCACAAAATCCTTGATCGCCGGGCTGCGCCCCTCGGTGCGTTTCCCCAGGCGAACGGTTCCCAACTGGGTCAGCGACCCGATCGGCTTACCGAGTCCCCGCTTGATGGCTTCGAGGCCCGCGATGAACGTCGTCGTCACCGCGCCCATGCCGGGTATGAGCACACCCAGCTTGCCCTCCGCGGGCGCAATTTGGACGTTGTCTGGATTGGGCAATATACAGTCTCCTTTTAAATCGAAATGCTATAATACCAACTCCATGCGGGACCGTGCGACGGCCACACTTTCGACCATCGTCGTGGATGACGAACAATTAGCCTGCGACGAGCTCTCTTTTCTGCTGAAAGACTTCCCCGAAATCGAGATCATCGCCACCGGCTCCAATGGCCTCGAGGCCGTCGAAATCATCCGGCAACTGGAGCCCGAGCTGGTGTTTCTGGACGTCAACATGCCCGGCCTGGATGGCATGGGCGTGGTGCGCCGGCTGCGCGAAAACGGCGCTGTTCTTCCGCATTTCATCTTCGTCACGGCCTACGACCAGCACGCCGTGGAAGCCTTCCGGCTGGAAGCCCTGGACTACCTGCTGAAGCCCGTGGACAAGGGCCGGCTGGCCGAAAGCGTGGAGCGCGCCGCGCGCTTCGTCCAGGAAAAACGAAGCCCCGACGCCCCATCCGGCGCGCCCGTTCCGGCCCCTGCTCCCCGCACCAAGCTGGCCGTGCGATCCAACAACCGGCACTTCATCGTGGACGCCAACGACGTGATCTACGCCACCATCGACAACGGTCTCATCACGCTCGTGGCCACCCAGCTCGAAGGCCACTCCAACTACCGCACCATTGAAGATCTGCAGGCCAACCTCGACCGCGATCAATTCTGGCGCGTGCATCGTTCCTACCTGGTGAACATCAACCGGATCAAGGAAGTGGTGCCGTGGTTCAAGTCGAGCTACCAGCTCCGCATGGATGACAAGAAGCACACCGAAATCCCCGTCAGCCGTGTGCAAACCCGCCGCCTCCGCGAGTTATTCAAACTGTAGCGGTAGGACGGGAAGCTGTGAAAAAATCGGCCGGACGGGGCGGGTTGACAGACGTAAGCGTCTGTCCCACTTTGCTGTCGAAGGACTCGCCGATTTTTTCATATCTTCCAGACGATCGGTTCTCGTCGTCCGGCGAGTCTCATCCGCCAAAGGCTCCCTACAGCTCTTCGTAGCACGCCCGGCCGGGGGCGCATTCCTCGTCGCCGACCGCCTGGCCGTCCGGGCCCAGGCATTTGAAACTGTGCTGGCACCAGAAGGCGCGGTCGTCGGAGCGCTGGACCGTGGGGTCCTCGCACACGGACTGGACGAACATGCCCTTCCAGCGCAGCTTCTCGCAGCGCGTGCCGCCAATCACAGGTAAGGATTCCACTTTCAGACCCTCACTTTCGCGGCCGCCAGCAGCGCCCGCTTGACCGCCGTTTTGGCCAGCGTCACTTTGTAGGCATTGTGGCTGAGCGGCTGTGCGCCTTCCACCGCCGCTTTGCCGGCGGCTTCGGCGGTTTCGACGGTGATGGCCTTGCCCGCCAGCCATTCGCCTGCCGCCGTGGCTTCCCATGGCGTGGGCGCCACGTGGCCGAGCACAATCCGCGCCGAACCCACCACCGGGCCTTTCATGTGGATCGCCACCGAAGCGGCGGCCAGCGGCCAATCGAGCGCTTCCTTCTGCCGCACTTCATAGGTCGCCGAATGGGTCGCCGGCGCGGGCACCAGGATTGAAGTGAGGATCTCATCCGGCCGCAAAGCGATTTCGCGCGTGCCTTCAGCCTGCGG
>JBEKQS010000197.1:0-10236 GCA_049519475.1 Bryobacteraceae bacterium
CGCCGCCCTTATTTTTACAGGCTTCTGACGATGATCACGTGTTCGGGAGTACCGGCTTTAGAAACAATCGCTAATGATTGAGATCCGATCCGGTGAGACTAGTTATTTTTGCGTCGGTCCTTAGGCTGGAGGATCTTCGCGTGCCTCCCTCCAGGTCCATGCCCGCGGGCCGTCAGGCGGCGCCGGCCATTCGGTATCGGGGTTGCCGGAAACTCTCGCCCGTCCAGTCACAGGCCACGACTGCCTCGATCTCGACAGACTCTCCCTCTTCCGAGGTCCACCGGTTCCCTGTCAAGCGCAGTTCCACAGTGTCACGCCGATTCGGGAAGACGATTCGCATCCGGTCATGGTTGGCGGCCAGTACCACAGCGTCGATTCTGCGGCTTCCGGGGTAGAGCAGCGTCAATTGCATTTGATCACCCTCCCTTATATAGGGTGAGATGATTCTGGACTAAATTGATCCACAAGCACAAGTTCCCCTTGGTTAGCAGCTCCGGGAATTCCGGCTCAGCGCGACGGCTGGGGTTGAGCGGATGGAGGGAGAACGGTTTTCTCAAGATTCTCGTGCCCATCAAATCCGCGTGACAGCCACGAAGATTTCTTCCCCGCCCAGCGACAGCTTCGCGGCTCCGTCAGGCGGCGCGGTAACAGCTTCCAATCGCTCCGCCAGCAGTTCGTTGCGCAGATACTCGTGGTGCGCGGCAATCGCTTCCGCAATCCGCGGCGGCGCATGATATAGCACCGAGATGCGGTCCGAAATCTCCAGCCCCAGCGCCTTCCGCTGATCCTGCACCAGGCGGTTGAAATCCCGCGCGATGCCTTCGAGCAGCAAGTCCGGGGTCAGCGTGGTATCGAGCGCCATGAAGGTGCCCTGTTCCAGCCCGCATGTCAGATTCGGCGGGCCTTCGTAGGAAATGACAACTTCATCGGGCGCAAGTCGGAAAATCTCGTCTGGAGAAATCTCGGCGTCAACCCTGACGTCGTAGTAGCCGCCGCCCGGGGTTTCCACCACATCCCCGGACCGCACCGCGCGTTGAATGGCCTTCAGATTCTTGCCCGCGCGTGATCCAACCTTCTTGGGGTCCACGTTGCGTATCTGTTTTACGCCGATCGTTCTCTCATCCTCGATCAGTTTCACCCTCTTGATATTGGCCTCTTCCAGCACCTGAGCGGCATAGTCCGCGTTCTCGAGCACCTTGCGGTCCGCCGCATCGCGCGGCCGCACGTACAACGTTCCGAGCGGCTGGCGAATTTTCACCTTGCTGTGCGTCCGCAGGTGCAACGCCAGGTTTTTCATGCGGATCACCGCGTCGATGCTCCGCTCCAGATCTTCGTCGATCAGCCCGGCGTCCACCTGCGGGTACTTCGTCAAATGCACCGATTCCGGCGCCGATGGATCGACCGACCGCACCAGGTTCTGATAAATCTCCTCGGTTAGAAACGGCAGCGCCGGAGCCATCAACCGCGTCACCGTGGTCAGCACAGTGTAGAGCGTCTGATAGGCATCCGCATCGCTGCGCCAGAAACGGCGGCGCGAGCGGCGCAGGTACCAATTCGAAAACTGCTCGTCGAATTCCTGGAAGGCTTCGATCAGCCGAAAGTGTTCGTAGTTCAGGAACGCCTGGTTGGCCGCGTCCACCAGGCGCTGCAAGCGGCTCAACACCCAGCGGTCCAGTTCGTTGGTGGGCGCCGGCGCAGTGCCGCCGGGCTTCCAGCCGTCCGCCGAGGCGTACATTACAAAAAAGCTGTAGCAGTTCCAGAAGGTCAGCAGCTTGCGCCGCGCATCGCCGTCGATGGTTTGGCCGACGTTACCGGTTGGCTGCAGATCCGGGAAGTTCAAGTGCTGCGCGGTCTTCTGCTCGGCGTAGATGTAACGCATGACCTCCGCGCCCAATGCTTCCGCCGCTTCATCGAAAGCGATGGAGTTGCCCTTGGACTTGTGCATCTCCTCGCCGCGCGCGTCGCGCACCAGCGCGTGGCCCAGCAAGGCCTTGAACGGCGCGCGGCCGTCCATCATGGCGCTCATCGCCAGCAGCGAGTAGAACCAGTTGCGGAACTGCCCCGGAAAACTCTCCAGCACCAGGTCCGCCGGGAACCACTTCTCCCAATACGCACGGTCCGTGGAGTAACCCATGGTGCTGAACGACACGATGCCCGCGTCCAGCCACGGGTTGCCGACGTCCTCCACGCGCGACGCCAGTGCGCCGCACTTATCGCAGCGGATCTTGACCGCGTCCACGTGCGGCCGGTGCGGCGAGTTGCCAACGAAAGCGTCCCATCCTTCCACCGCTCGCTCTTTCAGTTCCTCGCGGCTGCCGATCACGGTGAAGTGCTCGCAGGCGCCGCACACCCAGATGGGCAGCGCCAGGCCCCAGAAGCGCTTCTTCGAGATCATCCAGTCGGCCATGTTGCGCAACCAGTCCATCTCGCGCGCCTCGCCCTCCGGCGGAATCCAGCGGATTTGCGGCACCTCGCGCTGGATGCGGTCGCGCCACTCCATGCGGATGAACCACTCATCCACCGGCCGGAACACCAACTCGGACTTGCAGCGCCAGCAGTGCGGGTAGACGTGCGGATACTTCTCGCGCCCGACCAGCAGGCCCGACGCCTTCAGCGCCGTCACCACGTCGTCGGACACGTCGTTGGCATTGCGGCCCGTAAACTCGCCGAAGCCCTCGCCATACACCGCGCTCTCGTCCAGCGGCGCGATGAACGGCAGATCCTCATCTTTGCCGAGTTGTTGATCCTCCGCGCCGCAGCCCGGCGCAATGTGCACCAGGCCGGTGCCTTCCGCCTCGCTGATCTCGCTCCACGCGATCACGCGGTGCGCCGCCGCTGCCGTCGCGCCGCCGCCCGTGAAGCCATAGGGGAAAACGCCGCCCGGTGCATTCTGCGCCGGCAAATCGTCGAATGGCCCATCGTAGGTCAACCCCAGCAGCGCGCTGCCCGGCACCTCCTCCACCACTTCCACCCCGCCGGTGCCCTTCAAAATCGTCCGGATGGATGGCAGTTTGTGCGTTTCGTGCTTGCCTTCCACCTGCAAATCCTGCAGGCGGTCGTGCTCGAAGTTCCGCTTGGCGACGTAGTAATCCCACCCTCCGTGCCGCACCTTGAGGTAGGTCATCTCGGGGTTCACCGCCACCGCCACGTTCGAAGTGAGCGTCCACGGGGTGGTGGTCCATACCAGCAGCGCGGTCTTTTCCTGCCCTCGAATGGGAAACTTTACGAACACCGAGGTGTGCGCCGTGATGCGCCGCCCTTCGGCCACTTCCATTTGTGAGAGCCCCGTGCCGCACCGCCCGCACCACGGCATCACGTCGTGGCCGCGATAGATGAATCCTTCGCTGTGGCACTTTTTCAGGAAGGCCCAGATGGTGTAATTGTTCTCGTCGGAAAACGTGAAGTAGCTGCCGCCGTATTCGAGCGACCCCAGCTTGCGGACAATCTCGCTCGCCCGCGCCGTCTCTTTATGCCCGCTGGGCAGCGTGGCCTCGACCACGCGGTCTCCGTCGGCCAGCGCGTCGCGCAACTCGATCAGCAGTTTCGGCGAGTCCCAATCGCACCAATACCCCAGGCGCACCGATTGCTCCGTCTGCCGCGCCGCAAACGTAAGCACGCGCTCCTTGCACGCGCGCACAAAATTCTCAATACCGAAATCGCGAATCTCGCGCTTGGTCTGCAACCCCAGGCTCTTTTCGACTTCCACTTCCACCCACAACCCCTGGCAATCGAAACCGTTCTGATACCGTAGCTCCTGCCCGTTCATGGCGTGATACCGCTGGTACATGTCCTTGAGGGAGCGTCCCCAGGCGTGGTGCACGCCCATGGGATTGTTGGCGGTAATCGGCCCGTCCAGGAACGACCAGCGCGGGCCGCCGGCCGTCTGCGCCCGCAGCTTTTCGAAGATGCGGTGCTCCTCCCAGAAGCGCAGTATCGCGCGCTCCATGGCTGGAAAATCGGGAACTTTCGGCACGGATCGGTACATATTCATTTGGGATCGGTTGGCGGAAGGGATCGACAACGCCGGAAAAACCTATACTAGCATCCGCGCGGCTGCCCCTGGCTCGCACCCCCGCTGTTACCCTGATCCTTATGGCCCGCGTCGACAAAGCCCCGCGCTTCTCCGCTGAAGAAGCTGTCCGCTTCGCGCGTGAACTCTACGGCCTGGATACCGTTGCCTCGCCGCTGCCCAGCGAGCGCGATCAGAACTTCCACCTGCGCGACGCCTCGGGCGCTCAGTTCGTACTCAAGATCGCCAACCAGGAGGAATCGCACGCAGTTCTCGACCTCCAAAACAGCCTCCTCACTTTTCTCGCCGCACAACCCACCGGACTCGAATTCCCCCGCGTGGTTCCCGCTTCTACCGGAAATACGATCGCTTCCGTCACCGGCTCCGACGGCGTGAAGTACTTCGTGCGGCTGCTGACGTGGGTCGATGGCATCTGCATGGCCCAGGCCGCGCCGCATTCCGCGGAGTTGCTGCGCTCTCTCGGCGCCGCCCTGGCGCGCGTGGACAGCGCGCTTGAGCGCTTTTCGCATCCGGCGGCGCACCGCGCGCTGCATTGGGATCTTCGACAAGCCGCGCTCGCCCGTACGCATCTCGACCTGCTGCCCGAGGAGCGGCGGCCGATGGTCGAGCCCATCTTCGAAGCCTGGGCCACAATCGATTGGTCCGCCTTGCGATCGAGCGTTATTTACAACGACGCCAACGATTACAACATTCTGGTGGACGCTTCCGGGTCGCGCGTGGTCTCACTGCTTGACTTCGGCGACGTGGTCCACTCGGCCACCGTCTGCGACCTCGCCATCGCCCTAGCCTATGCCATGCTCGATAAGCCCGATCCCATCGCGGCCGCCGCCGAAGTGACCGGCGCTTATCATCAGGTCCGCCCGCTCACCGCGCCCGAAGTCGAAGCACTCTACACACTCGCCGCCACGCGCCTCGCATCGAGCGTCTGCTACGCTGCCTGGCAAGCCCGCCAGGCGCCCGGCAACCTCTATCTCAATATCTCGAACCAGCCGGCCTGGGCGCTGATCGAGCGCCTTGCGGCGCTGCCGGCGGGTTGGGCCGGCGAAGTCTTGCGCCGCGCCTGCGGTTTCTCGAAGAACGCGCGGAACGCCGCATCGCTCGCCGCCGCGCGCCGCCGCACGCTTGGCGGCTCACTCAGTCTTTCGTACCAGCGTCCGCTGCACATCATCCGCGGCTGGAAACAGCATTTGTATGATGCCACCGGCCGCGCGTATCTCGATTGCGTCAACAACGTAGCCCACGTGGGCCACTCTCATCCGCACGTGGTGGAAGCCGCCGCGCGCCAGATGGCGCTCCTCAACACCAACACGCGCTACCTCCACGAGCACCTCACCGGCTACATTGAGCGCCTCACCGCCACGCTGCCCGAACCGCTGCGCGTGGCCTTCCTGGTGACCAGCGGCAGCGAGGCCAACGAGCTCGCGCTGCGCCTGGCGCGGGCCCACACCGGCGGCAATCAGGTTGTGGTGGTCGACGTCGCGTATCACGGCAACACCAATGCCCTGGTGGAGATCAGCCCTTACAAGTTCAACGGTCCGGGCGGCCGCGGCAAGCCCGCGCACGTCCGCATCGCGCCGATGCCAGATGTCTATCGCGGCCCGCACCGCGGCCCCGACGCAGGCGCTCGCTATGCCCAATCCGTTGCCGATGCCGCCCGCCAGGCCGCGGGCCCGGCGACTTTCTTTTGCGAATCCGCGCTGGGCTGCGGGGGCCAGATCATTCTGCCGCCCGGATATATGAAGGAGGCTTTCGCCGCCGTCCGCGCCTCGGGCGGTGTCACCATCGCCGACGAAGTCCAAACCGGCTTCGGCCGCGCCGGCTCGCATTTCTGGATGTTCGAAACCCAGGACGTCGTCCCCGACATCGTCACCATGGGCAAACCCATCGGCAACGGTCACCCCATGGGCGCGGTGGTTACCACGGCGGAAATCGCCGCCTCTTTCGGCAACGGCATGGAGTACTTCAACACGTTCGGCGGCAACCCGGTTTCCTGCGCCGTGGGACTGGCCGTCCTCGATGTCATTCGCGATGAAGCGTTGCAGCAGAACGCGCTGTCCACCGGCAATTACCTGCTGGCCGGTCTCCGCGAGCTGGCCGCGCGCCACCCTATCATCGGTGACGTTCGCGGCCTCGGTCTCTTCCTCGGCTTCGAACTGGTGCGCGACCGCGCCACGCAGTCGCCGGCCGCCGCGGAAGCCTCGGCGCTGGTCGATCGCATGAAGGATCTCGGCGTGCTGCTCTCGACCGACGGCCCCTTCCACAACGTCATCAAGATCAAGCCGCCGATGGTCTTCTCCCCCGCCGACGCCGGCACGCTGCTGGACCGGCTGGATGCCGCGCTCCGCTAAGGTGAAAGGCCCTCACCCCGCTTCGAGACCGAGTTTTTCGACGTCAGGTATGTCAATGCCGCCAACCAAGAACCGGATTTCGTCGGCAGTTTTGAGATAGACTTTTGCGACGCTCGAAGGCCCAGTTCTACGGACTCCGCGCGGTGTCGCAAAACTTACCCGTTGTGAAACAGGCGGCGAAGCCGTCCGCAGCAGCCGCCAAGCAAAACCATGATACTATAACAAGGCTATTAAGACTGTTTTAGCTGTTAAACCCAACGGTCAACAGCTTCCGAGAAGACGAAACGCGGGAGCAAAGGAGAGCGGCTCTGTGAATAGAACTGGAGTGTGGTCACTTGCCCTCATGTCAGCATCGATGGTTTGGGCTGGCAGCCTTGAGGCGGCGCAGGGCACCCCTGCAATCGATAACACAGCCAAGACCTCTTACGTTTCAGACTCAGGAAAATCCATCCTCGCATCGTGGCATGTCCGTTACGCCAAGAAAGGCGAAGAGCGGCTGGTCGACGAGCCGCCCTATGTACCGTATAAGGTTCAAACACTGAAGATGAGCGCCGATAGACAGGCGGACTCCGACACATTACTGCTGATCTTCGAGGTCAAGGGCGAGACGGTCTGGGTTGAACGGAGCGAGTGTTTCCTTGCCTCACAAGACGGCACTGCATACGACTGGGTTGGGTTTGGTACTTTGATACCTGCAACTTCGACCGGTCCAGCGGACATGCAACCGCTTGACGTAAGCACGGCGGCTGGGCTCCTGCCCGCTTCCACAAGTGGTGGGGCGGCATTTTTAGCTTTTCGGCTGCCGCCACGGTCCTCAAGCCTGAGACTAAAGGGTCTAAAGAAATTCCCGCCTATCGCAGTCGATCTGAAATGACGCTGCGAGCCGCGGTCGTGACCAGCGCCACCCTTGGGAAACATTCTGGGAAACAGGGGATGGAGCCTAATTTTTCACCGGACAGATTTGTCCCACATGAGGACCCTTTGTGAGACAAAGCCGGGGCCTCACTCGCCGGGATGTCCACCTCAGCGAAGCTGCCGGGGGTGGCTGCGTTCACAGCTTCAATCACGCGCTGAATGTGCGGCCGAAGTCGCGGCCATTGCTGCTGGCCGAGAACCACAACCGCAATTTTGCGGCCCGCAAGATTCTGCTGAAAGCGTATGTTCTTGTCGGTTGTCAGCAATATGTCGAACCCGGCCTCTTCGGCTGCCGTCAGCAAATCGCCGTTCCTGAGTTTGTCCCAGCCTTGCTGCGCCGCTGTGCGGACGGTGTGGCCTTCGAGATAGGGCCGGATCGGCACGGGCGTTGCTTGGTCGAAAACGATGAGCATCTACGGCACGTAGGCGGGCGACTTGTCGAGACTGCGGACGGCGAACTCTATAACCGCCTTGACCTGTTGGCGGTCAAGCCCGTCGAACCATTCCATGATGTCGTCGATGTTGGCTCCAGCTTCGATATTTTCGAAGATTGCAGCGACGGGCATACGGGTTCCCCGCAGCACCCACGCGCCGCTCACCTTGCCGGGGATGCTCTCCACGGCGGGGCATTGTGACCAATCGAGACTCGCCATCGTCGGCTCCCTGCTTCTCAGAATAGCGCCGGCGTGTTCCGGGCGCAAGAAAACGCCGGACTGAGGCTAGCGCTAGCCCCTCCGGCCCAGGTGCAGCGCCACAATTCCGCCGGTGAAGTACTCGAACTCCACATCGCTGAAGCCGGCGCGCCGCATGTCTTCCGCCAGTTCCTCCGCACGCGGAAACTTCCGCACCGATTCCGGCAGATACCTATATGCGTCGCGGCTTCCCGAAAGGGCCCCGCCGATCCACGGCAGAATCCGCCGCGAATAAAAGTGGTAGACCGCCGCGAAAGCCGCATTGGGTGGCTCGCTGAATTCCAGGATCGCCGCCATCCCGCCTGGCCGCAGCACGCGCCGCATCTCCGCCAGGCCGCCCGCATAGTTCGCCAGGTTGCGGAAGCCGAACGCCACTGTCAGAAGATCGAGCGAACGGTCCCGCAGCGGCAACTGCAAGGCGTCGGATTCAAACAGCGCCACGGCCGAGTTCTGCCGTGCGGCTTTCTGGCGCGCGGCCAGCAGCATGGGATGGCAGAAATCCGACCCCAACACCGGCCCCCCGCTCGCGCCCTGCAATGCCATCGCCAGGTCGCCCGTGCCGCAGCAGATGTCCAACACACGCGCTCCCGGCCGCCTCAACACCGGCGCCACGCGGCGCACGGTGCGGGCCCGCCACCACCGGTCGATGTTCAGCGAAAGCAGGTGGTTGGCCAGGTCGTAGCGGTGCGCCACGCGCCCGAACATGCCGCGAACCCACGCCGCGGCTTCCCGCTCGTTGCGCGCGCCTTCCGGCGTGGCGCCCTTCACGCCAGGGCGCGCTCAATCGCCGTGTGCACCAGTTTTTCATCCACGCCCGAAACCACTCTCACTTCCCCCACCCGCACCGGCAGCACAAAATGGATGGCGCCCTGCACCGTCTTCTTGTCGTGGACCAGGCGCGCCTGCAAATTCGCGGCGGAAAGACCCTCCACCGGCGGAATCGGCCCGTACCGCCGCACCAGCTCCAGTATTGCGGCGGCATCCGCGGCCTCCACTGTCCCGGTCAGTTCGCCCAGATACACCGCCGCGCACATCCCCCACGCCACCGCTTCGCCATGCAGGAATCGCGTGTACCCGGTCTCCGCCTCGAGCGCGTGACCGAAGGTGTGGCCGAAGTTCAGAATGCGCCGCAGGTCCCCTTCGCGTTCGTCTGAGGAAACCACCTCCGCCTTCATCCGCACCGATTCCTCGATGATGTGGTCCACCGCCGCCGGCCGGCGCGCCAGTACGCCGGCGCACGAATCCGACAGGTAGTGGAACAGCGCCGACTCGCGTATAATTCCGGCTTTCACGATCTCCCACAGTCCGGAGCGGTATTCGCGCTCCGGCAGCGTGTCGAGCGCGGCCGGGTCGATCAGCACCGCCAGCGGCGGATGGAAGCTGCCGATCAGGTTCTTCCCGCTCGCGAGGTTCACTCCGGTTTTGCCGCCGACGCCCGCGTCCACCTGCGCCAGCAACGTGGTGGGAATCTGGATCACCGGAATCCCGCGCATGAAAATCGCGGCCAGAAACCCCCCCATGTCGTTGACGATTCCGCCGCCGAACGCCATCACCACGCTCGAACGGTCACCGCCGCGCTCCACCATGCGCTCGGCCAGTCGCTCGATCGGCCCCAACCGCTTCTGCTCTTCTCCGCCCGGCAAAAACAGTTCTTCATGCTGCGTCCGCGTCAGCGCGTCCGCCAGCGCCCTTCCCTGGTGCCGCCACACATCTTCCGTCGAAACCACAAAAACCTTGCCGGCCTTCGCGGGAAGGTATTGCGCCGCCGAACCGATCACGCCGCGTTCGACGATCGCCGGGTAGCGGTGCTCAGGCGTCTCGATTTGATAAGTGGGCATCGGCTGGCGCTACTTCTTATCCGGCGCGCCGGCCGGCAGCAGGCGATTGATCTCCGCCGCCAGTTGGTCGCCTTCGAATATTTCGCGCGTCAGCGGCCCATACAGGTAATCGCGCCGCATGATGCCGCCGCCATCGATGATGTACAGGTGCGGAAAGAGCAACGTCCCGGTCAGCACGTAAGAATATGCCACCTGCCCGGAATCGAATAATATCGGGTACGTGATCCGGTGACCGGAAATGAAGTCCGTCACCCTGCCCGGGTCGTCCGGAGGATTCACTACCGCCAGCACCGCAACGCGGGAGCCATATTTCTCCTGGGTCTGTTGCAGCAGTTCCGCAAAGCCCGCGCAGTGCGGGCAGGTGGTCTGAGTAAAAACCAGCAGCACCAGCTTGCCGCGATAATCGGCCAGGT
>JBEKQS010000198.1:0-10179 GCA_049519475.1 Bryobacteraceae bacterium
GCTCCAGCGGCTCGGCTTGAAACTGCCCAGCGCGCTGGAACCAGCGGCGATGTAGTGGAAACTCGCCCACGCCGCCGCTGAAACCAAAGACTTTATGCTTCAAACTGCGGAACCTGGGCTAACTGTGGATCTGGACCATCCGGCCAGTTATAAGATGGGCAGAGGAACGGGCGGCAAGGCGACTTTTGCCGGCGGCGGGCTGAAGGAACTTACCAGCCAACTGCAGAATGGCGTATTGCGCATCGACAACGCGCCGGAGAAGTTCGACGTGGAGACGGCATACAGCACCGGAGAGTTCAATGGGGTCCTCATCTATCGCCAGTGCTTCGGGCCTCAAACGGTGCTGCTGCACGTAGTGAATGATCCGGCCAAGTCTTCCGATGGCGGTTACTGGCTGTGGGTCAAGTCCGGCAAATACGCCAAGCTGCCGAATTAGTTCTCGCCAGGTATCCGCTCGGCGTGGTCGATGACGATTCTGTGTAACGGCGCTTTGCGCTGCTCCAGTTTCAGGCCGAGTTGGTCCTGGATGGCATCGAAGAGGGAAAGGCCGGCGCCTTCGGCGCCTAATAGGCCCATCGCCAGAGGCTGGCGCCGACGGTGTAGCCGGCGCCCACAGCGGCCAGCAGCGCCAGGTCACCCTTCTTGAGGCGGCCTTCCTGGATGGCATCGCGCGTAGCCAGAGGAATGGTGCCGGCGGTGGTGTTGCCGTACCGCTCGATGTTGATCAGCACCTTTTCCGGGGCGATGCCCAGGCGGTCGCCGGCGGCCGTGATGATGCGCTTGTTGGCCTGGTGCGGAATCAGTACCGCTACATCGTCGCCGGTGAGGCCGTTGCGCTGCAGCACGTCGCGGCAGGTTTCGTACATCTTGCGGACTGCATATTTGAAAACCTGGCTGCCATCCTGGTGAACGTAGTGTTGGCGCTTGTCCACGGTCTCGTGCGAGGCGGGCAAGCGGCTGCCGCCGGCCGGCATCTTGAGGAAATCACCGCCGGAGCCATCGATCTCGCCCAGAAAGTCGATGAAGCCCAAGTTTTCCTCGCCGGCTTCGGGGGGCTCGATCAATACGGCGCCGGCGCCGTCGCCGAACAGCACGCAGGTGGCGCGGTCGGTGTAATCGATAATGCGGCTCATGGTATCGGCGCCGATTACGAGGACCTTTTTATGGGTCCCGGCGCCCACCAGGTGTGCACCCACGGTGGTGCCGTAGACGAAGCTCGAGCAGGCGGCGATGAGGTCGAATCCCCAGGCATGTTTTGATCCGAGGGCGTGCTGCACCAGACAGGCAGTGGACGGGAACATGTGGTCCGGCGTGACGGTGCAAACGATAATCGCGTCGATTTCCGAGGCGTCAATGCCGCGCTGGGCCAGCGCGCATTTGGCAGCGGCGACGGCCATATCCGAAGTCGCCATTCCGGGATCGGCGATGTGCCTCTCCCGGATTCCGGTTCGATCGAAAATCCACTGGTCGTTGGTCTCTACAAGTTTTTCGAGATCTTGATTGGTGAGCAGGCCGGGAGGCGTAAAACACCCCAGCGCGCTGATTTTCGCCTTGAGCAAGTTGATTGGTCCTTAAGGATTCAGAGTAACTCATCCGGGTGTAGGGAATGCAAGTTGGCCGGGCGGGTGGATAAAGTCTTCTTCAACGCGGAGACGCTGAGACGCGGAGAAAACTGAGGAAGCGGGGAGCTGGTGCAGATGTCGGCTGCCGATGCCGCGAGGAGACACGGGCTCAATCGAGATACTCGTTTCTCTTGTTTTCTCCGCTTCTCCGCGCCTCCGCGTTGAACCCATAGCCTGCCGGCGCGGTACTCTAATGGAAGATGGGAGAACCAGTAGCGGAGCCGGGACTCGAGGGACTCCAGAGCTCCTTGTTTTTCGAGACGCCGGAGGAGATTTATGCCCGCGTGTTCCGCGAACTGAAGCCGCGCACGGCCGTGCCGGAGATGCGCGTCGAGTTCTGCCGCTTCGCGAATGCCGACAGCTTCATCCGGCTGGAAGAGGGCCGGCTGCTGGTGCGTATTTCCGACATCCTGGCGGGAGCCCCGGCGCCGGTGACCGAAGCGCTGGCGCACATCCTGCTCGGCAAACTTTATCGCAAACCAGTGGGGCGGATGTACTCCCACCGTTACCGGCTGTACCTCAACCGCCGGGACGTGCGGCGGCAGGCACATCTGATGCGGCAGATCCGCGGGCGTAAATTTGTCTCGGGACCGCAAGGCAACGGCCACAACCTGGAAGAGGTTTTTGAGCGACTCAACCGCGAGCATTTCGACGGGCTGATGGGGATGCCGCGTCTGGGTTGGAGCCGCGGGGTGTCGCGGAGCATGCTGGGCCACTTCGATCCATCCCACAACGCCATTATCATCAGCCGGATTCTGGATCGGCCGGAGGTGCCGGCGCTGGCGCTGGAGTACGTGATGTTCCACGAGATGCTGCACCTGCGCTATCCGGTGGAGCACAGTGGAGCGCGGCGGAGGGTACACACGAAGGAGTTCAGGGGAGCGGAGAAGAAGTTTCCGAAGTGGAAGGAAGCGAAGGAAATACTAAAGCGGCTGTAGGGGCGCAGCGACGCGCACCGTTACAGCCGCTGGTAAATCCGGGAGGGGCTAAGCTCCAGCCGGCATATCAGCCGGAACCAGGCCACGCAACTCCAGGCGCATCAAGTCGAACGTCTTGACCAGGCTCGTCACATCTACGCCACAGATGCCCCAGCGGAACAGGAAGAGGCGAATCTGAACGGATTGCATGCCCAAGGCGAACATCACCTGGTTGTGAATGAGCACGCCGGCCAGATCCGGTCGGTCCTGCAGCGACTGCAACATCAGAATCTTGATAGCCGCGCATACCTTTTGGAAATCCCCGTTGAGGCAGCGCAGGTAGCCGCGGAAAATCTGGCAGCGCTGGATGCGGAGGTTGGTAGCCATCTTGTGGGTAAAGCCCGGTTGCGACTTGAGAAACTTCAGATCGTTCCCATCGAGAAGGCGCATCATGGGCCGATAGCGTTCGATCGACAGTTCATCGATCCACTCGGCTGTTACGGGAAGACTGCTCCCGTTGAAGGCGACCTTGCGAATGAGGACGACCAGCGCCAGAATCAACGCCACGCTGGTCACAATCGAAATAGCGATCAAATAATTCATGACACTTTGAAATCGTCGTCTTAGAAATCATAAATTAAATCGGGGAAAAATGCAATTGGGGGCAGGTAATACGGGTACTACATTGACAAAGGATATCAACCTATTTTTGCGAGGCTTTTAACAGGGTGGCGTTTAGGGCCTCGAGTTGTTGCATAACCCTCTGCTCGGCGCCAGGGCCCAGCGAGGGCAAATGCACTTGAACTTCCTCGCCTTTTTTGGTCAATCCAATCCACCAGGCGATGGCACAGGCTGAGGCAATTCCCATCAGGATGGTGTTGAACGGCTCGAAGATCTTAACCTTGAAAAGCCAAAAGACCAAACCGAGGCTGTTGGCAAAAAAGAAGACCGAATACACGATTGTGTGTACTACAACGTTGCGGTTCAGACGAATCGGGTAACGGCTCAAGAACCATATAATCAAGAGGATAAACAGGACCAGGGCGAGATCAAGCCTAGCTTCGGCCTTGAGCTCGAAGACCACCCACCCGGAGAATCCCTGAAGCTGCGCGGTAGCTACTCCTCGCAAGCTGATCATGGATACGCCCACGGCAATGGCCATGGCGGCGCCCATGGCCCATCTCCCGAGGGTGTACAAGCCCTTGTACCTTTCCAGGACCAATCGATAGACTTCCAGAACGATCAGAACGTAAAACAGCATGACGATGGGTTCGGACTTTGTAAAGAGCCATAAATACGTCTTTTCTCTTTGATCCATGAATAAAGCGCAGGAAATGTAGGGGATTCTAAAAATCAAGTAAGCAAAGAAGATACGGTAGCGGCGGTGGAGACCCGTATGGTAAAGCTTGTAGGCCGTCAGGGCTGAACCCAGGGCGGAAATCACCTGGAAAAACTGGGTGAAGTCGAAATGATGGAAGAATGTCCCCCAACCCACCAGGGCGGTCGCGGGGAAGACGCTGTGAAAAAACAAAGCCGACGCGGCATCGGACGTTAGGTCATTCACAGAACTGATTCTAACATCACGTGCCGCTCCGGCTTAGCAGATTCCGTCCAGACTATTGCACGTACGGACATGGATTGCACTGCGGGATTGGGATGTCAATCCGCGCCGTCCGAGCCGACGCCAGGAACGCAAATGCGACCATCGCGAGCAGAACGAGCTTTTTCATGGGTACGCTTTCCTTTCCACTGCTAACTTACGTTGGTAAGCTGAGTACTATACTAGCCGTAACCTTACCGTTGTAGGGTGTTTTGCCGAAAGTTTTCCAAAAGTGGAACATCGCTCGGTACCAAGGTCCTAGGAGGGGCATCCGGTTGGGAGGCAAAAGGCAACGTTAACCTTCAGGTTGGTATAGAATGTAGAGGTGGCAGCACGGCGCCGGTTGGGACTGGTTCAACCGCTTGGGCTGGCCGCCAGAGGAGTGGAAACTGGGCGATTCACCTGCCAGTCCGCGAACGACATGGGCACCCGCAGCCCAGGTGTGGTGGCGGAAGACGCTGTCGCGCATTTCCACGCACTTCGGCCGGCTGGTTTTCCTTGCCTCATTACGGGACTCGGCCACGGGCCGGTATTGCCACGACGACCTTCTGCGCCTGCTGGGCAGCGACGACACCGACCGCACGCTGTGTCGCAGCCACCACCAGGTATTCGCGGAATGGCTGGGATTCAGCCTGGCCGAACAGAAATCGGACTTGGACGAGTATCTGCAGGAAACCGGCAGCTCCCGTTACGCGACACACTACCGCAACCTGGTGCCGCCCACCGCGCGGGATGTCGAACGGCAGCTCTATCTTACAGATTTGGAGACTCTGCTGGGGTTGCTGGAGGTCGAGCATGCCGCCGTTTCGACGGCTCGAGCAGCATACCCACTCCCATGACTTGGCCCACCACGTCGATCTCAGCGGGGTCGAAAATGACCGGTGCCTGCAGGGACGCGGGATGGGGTAGTACTATAAGCCGGTCCTCCGCCAGGGCGCACCAACCGCAGCGATAACCACCGCGAAATTCCAGAAAATAGATCGGCCGATTATACTGGCTAGTCCAGCCGCTTTGCGCAATGCGTCGGCGGTTTTGATCGATCAGCACCATGGCTCCCGGCTGGATAACCGGCGACATTGACCAGTCTTCGAGGCCAATAAGGCCATACCGGTAGTGCCGAATATCGTGCCCGACCAGGAAATTCAGTGGCATTTTCCCCCATCGCCGCATAAGGTGACTGAGAAATGTCGTTTGATTCAGGTCAATCTCCCGGTCGATGGCCTGCGGAATTGTGGCCGGGCCGTCGGCCGAAAAGCCGATCACGTGGGTTTCGTCCAGACCGATGGTCAGGGCATCGGACGGCAGATCGTCGAGTGGCACTCCGTACCACCCCAGGACCTCGCGGAGTTCCAGGCGGTAGATGGCGCAGAGCGAATACAAGCGATAAATCGTAGGGACGGTGCCTTTGTTTTCAATATCGGCCAGCCGGCTTAAGGCAATCGCAAACTCTTCGCTGGAACGCCGCCGGGCAACCGCCTGGCTGGCTTCCACGACGTCCCGATATGTCAACTTCAGCCGTTCCCTCACCTGCTTGAGTTTTTCGCCGGGCCGCTCCATGCTATGATCCTCGCTGTAAGGCCATCCGGGCTGTGGAGATGGCCGCAGAAGCCGATGGAATTATACCCCGCGGACCCGACCGCGGCAACATGAATCGCACGTTTTTGTTCTGAAACCGGAACAACGCAGAAGGAAAGAAAGAAGCAAGAGGAGCCGGCGTGAAAGTAATCGTAGGTATCTCCGGCGCGAGTGGCGCCATATACGGACTTCGGCTGCTCGAACGGCTTCGCGGAAAGGAAGATCTGGAAGTCCATTTAATCCTGACGCGCTCTGGAGAGAAAACCCTATTTCTGGAAGCCGGCAAAACCGCGGCAGAAGTCAAAAAGCTGGCCGACCATTGCTACTCCAATGAGGATATCGGCTGCCGGCTGGCCAGCGGATCCTACGCGACCGACGCCATGGTGGTGGCGCCGTGCTCCATCCACACCATGTCGGCGATCGCCGCCGGAATCAGTTCCAACCTCATGGTGCGGGCCGCCGACGTCATTCTCAAAGAAAAACGCAAGCTGATTTTGCTGGTCAGGGAGAGCCCTTTTCATTTGGGGCACCTGCGCAATATGACCGCATTGGCGGAAATGGGCGCCATTATTGCGCCTCCGATTCCCGGCTTTTATCACCATCCGCAAACCGTCATGGATCTGGTGGACCACAGCGTGGACCGCGTCCTCGATTTGCTGGGCATCCCCGACCGGCAGGTGCGCCGCTGGCAAGGGGGATCCCAGTGAAGCAGAGCGCAGTGAAGAAGAAAGATGCGGCCCCCATCGCCTTCCAGGGCGCACGGGGCGCCTTCAGCGAGGAAGCCGCGCGCAAGCTGGCGGGCGCCAATGCGGCGGTTTTGCCGTGTGAACGCTTCGAAGAGCTTTTCCTCAGCCTGAAATCCGGGCGCGCCTCGGGCGCGGTGGTCCCCATCGAAAACACGCTGGCGGGATCGGTGCACGAGAATTACGACCACCTGGTGAACTACGAATTTCCGATTGTCGCGGAAACCAGCGTGCGGATTGTTCATAATCTAATCGCCTCAAAAGGCGTGCCATTTTCTAAAATCAGGCGCGCATTTTCCCACCCGGTAGCGCTCAACCAGTGCCTGGATTTCTTTGCCGAGCATCCGCAAATCGAGCGAATTCCTTTTTACGACACCGCCGGCAGCGTCAAAATGATTATGGAAGAAGGACTTCCGGATGCCGCTGCGATCGCTTCGTCGGTGGCCGCGCAAATTTACGGGGCACGCATTTTGCGCCGCTCAATTGAAAGCGACCGCCGCAATTTCACCCGTTTTTTCCTTCTGCGGCGGCCGGCGGATGCGCGGCGCAGCCTCCCTGCCGCCGGCAACACGCAATGGAAAACTTCGCTGGTGTTCAGCACCCGCAATATTCCGGGCGCGTTGTTCCGGGCGCTGAGCGCGTTCGCCCTGCGCGACCTGAATCTCACCAAAATCGAATCGCGGCCGCTGCGCGGCAAGCCTTGGGAGTATCTCTTTTATGTGGATTTCCTGGGCCGCATAGACGCTCCCAACGCCCAAAACGCGCTGCGCCATCTGGGCGAGCTGGCCGATTTCCTGCGCGTGCTGGGTTGCTATCCCAAAGGTGCGTAAGCGGCGCAGCCAACCAGGCAGGGCTCCCTCTTCACCGCGGAGACTCGGAAGCGCGGAGGCACTGAGAAAGACAGAAGCAAAGTCAAGACTTGAGATCGCTGAGGAAGCCGCGTCACCAGGTATAGTGAGCTGTGTAAGTCAGCGTCTTCTCCTCATCCGGCTGAAGTGTCACCTCGTATTCGATGGTCTTGCTATCTGCCTGGCGATGCGCGGCCGATTCCTGCGTGATCATCCAGTTCGCCCACCGGTAGAGATGCTCCACTACGCGAACCGTTGCCGCCTCTTTCTTGTGGTTCCGCAACTTGATCTCAAACGATTCATCCAGCCAGCCACCGGGCTGGTTTTGCGATTGAAACTTGGTCTGCCGCCGCTCGCCCGTAAGATCGAATGCGTTCCCCGTGTACACGCGCACGGTCTCGTCCTTGGGGGTGTGATCGATCTCATTTTCGCCGGTGAACTCCACTTGGCCATCCTGATCGCGGCGATAGAACCGCACGCGGCCCTTGGGCAACGGTATTCCCAGATGGTTGGCTTCGCTATTGGTGAACTCGCGCATCACCCACACATTCGGATTGGATTGGGTGCCGTACTGCTGGATATTACGCACGTCCTGGTAGTTGCCATAGTTCCGGTCGAACCGCGCGCCATCATAGTATATACAACCGTTTGGATTGGATGCCGGAGGCGCGCAGAAACTCCACCTGCTTGGTTTCCCGGTCGCGAAGCGTGGTCGGTTGTGGAAGCGTGTAGAGGTGGTAGTCTTCGAAGGACCTCTCCGTTACTTGGGCCGGTCCCAGTTCGAGACGTTGGCTAGCGCCAGCCATGGCCGCGAACCTCACCTGTTCTTGCGGCTGGACCTTGTTCACATCGCCCGCCATCAGCTTGATGTGGGCGTGATCGAACTGCTTGCCGCTTTGGTTGTCCAACGTCACCCAGCCCACCAGGTCCAGGGTGTCGCCCGCCTCCGGCGCGACGATGTTGTAGTCGGCGTTCCAACTCATGCCGCCGGTGACATAGCTCAGCTCGGCGTCAAACCTGGCCGGTTGAGCGGAATACACGATCCAATCGAGCGCGGGTCGGAGGATCGTGTCGTCGCCCAAGGCGGGGAAAATCGGTTCCCCCGGCAATGTGAACTGCAGTTGTCCGCCCACCTCAATAATGGGTTGTCCCGCGCCACCCGATGCCATCGCCATCTGATTGGCCTGATATTGCGAGCCATATCGGTTCATCGCCTGGTAATGCGGTACGTAGCCGCTGCGCACGATCCTGGCGCTGACGATGGTCCCATCCGGCTTTCGGAACTCGATCGTCTTGCCCTCGTAGAGGCCGAGCAGCATCCCTTGCGAGACGGGATCGTTGCGGTAATTCTGTTCCAGCACCTGGACTGCCCATCGGCCCGTCGGGTCGCGCAGAATCACCGAGTCCGGCTCCACTTGCGCCGTCACGCCGGAGAAGCGCACAGTGTTGTTACCCGCCTTCAAATCCAGCGGTAGGGTGTCGCGGATTACCGCGAAGTTCTGGTTGTAAATGGTTAGCGCGGGATCGGCGCTAAATGCCAAATGTCGTGAAGCAAGCGCACAGTGCCGCAAGCCGGCCACACGTGCTCGTGACGCCATAAGTCTTCATGCCCCTATGACGACGCGCACGGCGTAAATGTTGCCTCGGGTGGATCAAATAGAGGACTGTGCCATCTGTTTATAGTCCCCGGTCCGCCTAATCCGCATTTCTCACGGCAATCCGGGCTGCTGAAGTGGCGCACGCGCTCTTGGCGTGCCGCGTCGGCACTCTTGCCGGCGCCCGGCTCCGATAGGCTGTTCGCGCCCAGCATGCATGTCGGGAAGGGACAGTCTCGACACGGCACGCACGAGGCTACTTCTTTCTCGCCGGCGGGGCCTGGGTTGTGGGCTTCTTCAAGACCTTCCTGAGTTCACCAGCCATGTTCTCAAGGTCGGCGCGCTCGGAATCGTAAACCGGGTTGGGCGGGTCCAGAATCTTGATGGCCCGCTCATAAATCGGCAGAGCTTCAGCCAGTTTGCTCTCGTCGATGCGCTGGGAGGCTTCACCGGACAGGCCATACGCCAAATCGTACGCGCGAATGGCGTTGGCTTGCGTAGCGGCCGTTTCGGCCTGTTCCCACTTTTTCTGCGCCCCGTAAAAGATCGCGATCTTGTCGTACGCCATGGCTATCATCGGATGATTCGAGTCGCCCACGGAAGCCTTCCACAAGTCCAGAAGCCGCAGATAGAGCGGCTCGGCCTCGTCGTACTTCGTCTGCCCGAACAAGGCGTAGCCCAGGCCATCGACGGTGGCGATGAGGTCGGCGTGCTTCTTGCCGTAGAGCGTCTCGCGAATCACCAGCGCATGGCGGTAGGTTGCTTCCGCCTTGTCGTAGGCGCGCGAAGCGATCTGCAAGCTGCCCAGGCGATCGAGGTCGTAGACCAGCGAAGGATCGAGCGGCCCGAGAATTTTCGTGCGCAGGTCCAGCGCAGTGTTGAGCCGGAGGATGGCATCCTCCTTCTTCCCCATTTCGGCGTAAATCTGCGCCATGCGGCTCCAATCGTCGGCAATCGCGATGCTGTCGAAGCCAGCCACCATCCGGTGCAACGACATTACGCGGCCCATCATCCATAGCGCCTTGTCGAAATCTTTCATGGCTCGCGCGAAGCCCACGGAGAGCAGAACGTCATCGACGATCTTGGGGTCGTTGGGACCCAGGTTCTGTTCGCGCCAGGAAATGGCCAGTTGGAGAAAGTCGTCGGCGGCGGCGAATTCTCCGGCGGCGGCGCGCGACGAAACCAGGCGTTTGAGGATGTCGTAGCGCACCGGGTCGTCCATCGGGCCTATGCGCACGATATCCCAGGCCTGCTGGAAGTTCTGGCGGGCGGATTCGTA
>JBEKQS010000199.1:0-10176 GCA_049519475.1 Bryobacteraceae bacterium
TCTGCCCATCACGCTGCGGCTGATCGATTCCAGCTTCAACTCCCACAAGGAAGTGCCGGTCCAGTAAGCGGGAAGCACCGCCAATGGCGCAGCCGAAACAGCGCGGAGTGGTGCCGCGGTTCTTCGCCAACCTGGGGCCGGGACTGATTACCGGCGCGGCGGACGACGATCCCTCGGGGATTTCAACATACTCGGTGGCGGGCGCGGTTTTCGGATATTCCTTCCTGTGGACGGCCCTGGTTTCTTTCCCCCTGATGGCCGCGGTGCAGTTGATGTGCGCGCGGCTCGGGATGGTGACGGGCCGTGGGCTCGGGGGCGCCATCCGGTTGCGGTATCCGCGTTGGGTACTGTGGCCGGCATGTTTGCTGCTGATTGTCGCCAACGTGTTCAATATCGGCGCGGACCTGGGCGGCATGGCCGATGCGCTGCGGATGGTAACGGGAATCCCGTCCTATTGCTGGACGCCCTTCCTTGCCCTGCTGATCACCGGCCTGTTGATCTGGACCTCTTACAGCCTCATTGCGCGTGTCTTCAAGTGGCTGACTCTGGTGCTCTTCGCTTACGTCATAACGGCGTTCCTGGCGCGGCCGGAATGGTCCGCCGTCTGGCACGGAACTTTTCTGCCGCATGTGGCATGGACGCGATCCTACATGGCCGTGCTGGTGGGGATTCTGGGGACCACTATTTCTCCGTACCTGTTTTTCTGGCAGGCGTCGGAGGAGGTGGAGGAAGACCGCAAACACGGGAAGGCCACCGTGGCGCAGCGGCGCGGTTCCACAAACCTGGAATTGAGCGTGGCCAGGGACGATGTGTTCACGGGAATGTTCTTTTCCAACCTGGTCATGTATTTCATCATTCTCACCACCGCGGCCACGCTGCACGCGCATGGCGTCGTGAACATCGAAACCGCCAGACAGGCATCCGAAGCATTGCGGCCGTTGGCGGGCAACGGCGCCTATTGGCTGTTCACACTGGGGTTGATTGGGACCGGCATGTTGGGCGTCCCGGTGCTGGCGGGATCCTGCGCCTATGGCATTGCGGAAGCGGCGGCGTGGAAAGGAGACTCGCTGAGCACCAAGCCGCGCCGCGCGGCGCCATTCTACCTGGTGATTGCGGGAGCTATGGTGGTGGGGTTGGCTCTTGATTTTGCGGGGTTGAATGCGGTGAAGATGCTGTTCTGGTCTGCCGTGGTGAATGGTGTGCTGGCGCCGCCGCTGGTGGTTTTGGTGGTGCTGCTGACCAGCGACAAGAAAGTAATGGGCACGCGCGTGAACTCGCGGGGAGCCAAGATGCTGGGATGGTTCTGCGCGGTGATGATGAGCGCGGCGGCCCTGGGGCTGCTGGTTACGTGAGGAGGGCGGACCCCCTGGTCTGCGGCCGACGCCCCCGTCGGCCTGCTGGCGTTTGCATGATGCTGATATCGCTGATCCGGCTGCGGGACGAGGGCGTCCCGCGCGGACCAGGGGTCCGCCCTCCATCTTCACTGAACATGCTTCCCCTTCGGTGCCTGCCCTGGGAGCAGAAAAGTCTTGATTAACTCCCGCTCGCCGCATACTGTCATACCGGAGAATCGCTTGTACCACTGGCCCTCGGGCACCTCGGGCTCGCCGTCGAGCCACTTCGCCAGCAGTTCTAACTGAGATGCGGGAATCTTCCGGCTCTGCACGCGATCGAGCAGGTGCTGAAACAAAGCGGCCGGAACATTCTGGCGGCGGACTCTCGGCACCCTGATCCCTAATTCCCGGCCTTAGATCCCATAGAAGCCGCGCGTGAGACGCTCTCTGGTTCGAGCCGCCTCCACCGGAGTCGAAGCGGCCGCCAGGCGCTTCGCCAGCAAGCCCAATTCTTCGGGGCCACGGCGATTACCCTTGCCTGCCAGGACTGCAAGCTCCGCGGTCTCGAGGGCCACCTCTTCGCCGGTAGCCTTGTGCGCCACCACCCGGCTGCCGACGAGAGCCTGCTGCATGAACCAGTGATAGACCGCCAGCGCGCTCTTGATCACGTCAGTTCGCTTTGATCCCGTCAACTCAGCCATCTGGTCAACCAGTGCAAGTTCGGTCGGTGTCAAAACAGGCTGGATTCTCGCCATACTCGGATATCCTCAATTCCTGTGCTTATTCTACTCCTTTCTGCCCACGGTTGCCCGTCGGAGCCGCGAACGTCAGAGAGCGGTTGCCAGCACGAAAACGCTCTCTAACGTTCGCGGCTCGGTCTTGTCCTACACCCACCACGCCGCCGCCGGCGCCTCCCGCAGAATGATGCGGCTCAGGAACTCCGCCGCTTTCGTCAGCCCCTCTTCCGGCGAAAGCAGGCTGTCTTCGTGCTCGATCGACAGCACGGTATCGTAGCCATACATCCGCAGAGTGGAAACAAATTCGCCCCACCATTCCGCCCCATGGCCGTATCCGCAGGTGCGGAAAATCCAGGCCCGGTTGCGCTCGTCGGTGTACGGCTTGGTGTCGAGCACGCCGGTGAGGGGCAGGTTCCGCTCATAGATCTGGGTGTCCTTGGCGTGCACGTGGAAGATGGCGTCGCCCAGCAGCCGGATGGCGGCGATGGGATCGATCCCTTGCCAGAACATATGGCTGGGGTCGTAGTTGCATCCCACCGTGGGCCCGGCGATCGAACGCAGTCGCAACATGGTCTCCGGGCTGTAAACCACGAACCCGGGGTGCATTTCAATGGCGATCTTCACCCCCCGCTCGCGGGCGAAGGCCGCGTGCTTGGTCCAATACGGCGCCACCACCTCGTCCCACTGCCATTTGAGGACTTTGAGATAGTCGGGAGGCCAGGGGCACGTCACCCAGTTCGGCTGCTTGGCAGTGGGCGAGTCGCCGGGACAGCCCGAGAAGTCCACCACCACGGGTACGCCGAGGCGCGAGGCCAGCTCGATGGTCTTGCGGCTCACCGCGCGGTCGTGCCGGGCGCGTTTCACATTGGGATGCAGAGGGTTGCCGTGACAACTCATTGCGCTGATGGAGAAGCCGTGATCGGCGAGCTTCTTGCGGAACGCTTCCAGCGCAACCGCGTCGTCAAGCATGGAGAGTTTGCAATGCGCGTCTCCGGGATAGTTGCCGGTACCCAACTCCACGGTATCGATGCCCTTGGCCTTCAGCTTCTTCAGTACGTCCTCGAGCGATAGCTGCGCGAGCAGCGGTGTGAATACTCCGAGTCTCATGGATCACCTCGTTTTCATTTGTGCAGCGCCGACAGGATCGCCAGGTTGATCGCGACCATCACCACGGAAAATGCCGGAATCACCAGCAATGCCTTCTTCAGTCTCTTGGGATCCCCGCCCGCAATCGCTCCGATGATGCGCGAGCTCACAGCCAGGCCGAGCCAGCCGCAGGTGATGGCGAAGCCGATGGCCGTGCCGGTCATTCTGGGAAAGGCGTCGCCCACAATCGCCAGCGTGGTGGGAAATACCGGAGCCATGGCCAACCCGGCGAGGAAGACCAGGATCCACGCGGCCCTGGCAGTGCGCGCCTTGAGCGCCAGGTAACTGGTCGCCGCCATCGCCACCGCCGACACCAGCGTGACCGTAGCCGGCGGCACCGCGATCAGGATGGGAGCCACCGCCACGCGGCCCACCAGCAAACCCAGCGCAAAACCTAACGAGAGCACGTTCAACGCGCGCGATTCCGGAATGCCCTGGGCAATTAAGTGTTGCACCAGCCAGTTCCAGATGCCCACCTCGCAGCTCACATACAGAAACAGAAGCAGCCCGCACAACAGCAGGATGGGCTTGCCCAACACCGCGCCGGCATCGGCCAGCACGAAGCTCTGCACACCCGTCGGCCCCGGAATAGGCGCCGCCCACTGCACCGCCAGGGCGATGACCGCGAACATACCAGCGGCGTAGCAGAGTTTCACCAAATCGCGTTTGAGCAGGTTGGCGGCAATAAACGGCGTCGCCATGCCGCCCAGTCCGAAGAACAGGTTCACCAGGTTCAGTGCCGTCCCGCGGTGCGCTTCCGCGACGTCGCTCACCAGGGCGTTGGCCCCCGTCACCACCACGCCGCCGCCCAGCCCCAGCAGGAACAGCAGCGCGATGATGCTGCCGAACCCGCGCGCCTTGGGCAGCGCCACCAGCGCCAGGGCGATCAGCGCCAGCCCGATGATCAGGCCGATCTTCTTGCCTTCGTTGTCGATCAGCGGCCCCACGCCCAGCGACGCCACCATCAAGCCCAGCGCCTGTGCGAATGCGATCACCCCGTTTTGATTGGGCGTCAGGTGAAAACGCTCCGCCAGGCCCGGCAGGATGGTGCCCAGCATCGCCGCGATCACCCCGTATACGAAAATCGCCAGGACTGCGGCGAGGATCAGCATGCGCCTTTCTCCTTCTCAACCGCCGGAACGTCGACCCACGCGCGCGCCGCATGGCTCTCCAGCGCCGCTTGCAGAATGGTCAACTGACGCAAGCCGTCGCGGAACTGCGGATACTCCGCCGCGGCCTCCGGGCTCCCAAGCGATGCGTAAAAGCGCCGGAAGACCTGCTTGAAGGTGTCGTCATATCCTTCGCTGTGGCCGCCCGGCAGGTCGGCATAGGGCTGCGCGCCCGGCAGCAGCAGGCTCGGGTCCTTCAACAGCACGCGGTTGGGCGTGTTCCGGCAGCCCATCCACAACTCGTCCGGCCGTTCCTGGTCCCACGCGGTCGAACTCTTGGAACCGTAAATCTCGATGCTCAGCCGGTTCTTGCGCCCGGCCGAAACCTGGCTGACCGTCATCGCCCCGCGCGTCTGTTCGCCCATGCGGAAGATCACCGCGCCGAAGTCCTCTGTCGAGACCGGGACCTCGTCGCAATCTTCCGGCTGCAACAGCTTACCCGCAAACGTCTCGACCGCGCCTTTGGGCCGCTTGCGTGTCTTGTGAAAGGTTTGCAGGTCGGCGCATAACGAGCGAACGCGCAAGCCGGTGACGTGTTCCGCCATGTCGAAGAAATGCGTGCCGATATCCGCCATGCACCGGGACGGGCCGCCCATGGCTGCGTCCACGCGCCAGTTCCAATCGGTGTCGTAGAGCAGCCAGTCCTGCGAATAGGTCCCCTGGACCACCAGGATCTCGCCCAATTCTCCGGCTTCGCACAGCCGCCGCATCTGCTGCACCATGGGGTAGTAGCGCAGGTTGTGGTTGAGGCAGTTGCGGCGCCCGGTGCGCGCCGCCATGGCTACCAACTGGCGAGCCTCTTCGACCGAAGTGGCCAGAGGCTTTTCGCACAGGACGTGTTTGCCGGCTTGGAGAGCGGCCTTAGCCATGGCGAAGTGCAGCGCGTTCGGCGTGCAGATGTGCACCGCGTCGAGCGCGGGGTCTTCGAGGATCTTGTGATAGTCGGCGTCTACCCGCTTGACCGGGAACTGCGCGGCCAGCCGCCGCGCCGCGTCCAACTCCCGATCGGCGATTTCATAGAGATCGACCGATCCCAGGCGGCGCAGGGCCTCGACGTGGACGCGTCCCATGAAACCGCTTCCGAATACCGCCGTCTTCCACCTTTTCATTCGGCATGCTCCTTACCGGTTTTGGCATGTGAATACTCCGCCGCAGTCGCCCTTCTGACTTCTGACTCCTGACTTCCAAATCCCGCAGGGATTTCAGGGGCGAAGCCCCTGCCACCTACACTTCCAATTTCCAGGGACTGCGGTAAGCCGTCTTCAGGTATGGCCTGGCGGCGTCCTGCTGCGCCGTCCAGTTCTTCTCGTCCCAATCCACCCGCGTCTTGGCGCGCATCGAAACATTCGCCAGCAGGCACACCGACGACGACCTGACGCAAGTTTCGATATCGCTGATGGGCTTCTGCCGCGTCTTGATGCACTCGATGAAATTCTTCCAGTGCGGCAGGTTCATCGGCGTCATATCCGGAATGTTCTCCCAGGTGGCGCCGCTCAGTTTGGATCCCTGGTTGGGAATCACCCAGACCCCGCGGCGATTCACCAGGATGGTTCCTTCGGTGCCGTGTATGGACGTGCCGGCCCCCTGGTTCATCCCGAGCAGCGGCATGGGGTTGCACGTGCGGCTCTCGTAAGTCACCAGGAACTTCGGGTATTCGAAGGTCGCGTGCATGGTATCCGGCGCATCGCAGTTGTCCTGCACGTAGAACTTCTCACCCAGCGCCACTACGGATTTGGGCATCACCTCGCCGAAACACTGGTGGAGAGGGTCGATGAGGTGTACGCCCCAATCGGTCATGGCGCCGCCGGCGTAATCCCAGAAATAGCGGAAGGTCGGAAAGTGAATGCGCTCGCCCCACCGGTTCGGATTAAAGGGAACCGCCGGCGCCGGGCCGAGCCACATGTCCCAGTTGAGATCGGCCGGCGCGGTCGCATCCGGCAGATCGCCGTAACGCTCGCGGGCCGTCGACGCGCTCTGAAACGCGTGGCAGAACGTGATGTCGCCCAGGGTGCCCGCGGCCACCAGTTCCGCGGCCTTCTTGAAATTGCCGCCGGACCTCTGCATGGTGCCCGCCTGTACCACGCGATTATACTTGCGCGCCGCCTGGACCATTTTCAGGCCCTCGTCGACGCCCTTGCTGGCGGGCTTCTCCACGTATACATCTTTGCCGGCCTTGCAGGCTTCCACCGCCATGTAGGCGTGCCAATGGTCGGGCGTAGCGATGCAAACCGCGTCAATCGAGCGGTCCGCGATCACCTCGCGAAAGTCCTTCACCGCCTTTACCGGGAAGCCGCCTTTTTGGGCAGCCTCCACGGCCCGGTCCAGATGCGGCTGATACACATCGCACACCGCGACGGGCTGCACTTCCGGCACCTGCATGGCGTAGGACAGGTTCGCGGATCCCATGGCCCCTACGCCGATGAAGCCGACGGCGATACGGTCGTTGGCTCCCTTCACGCGCCCGGTGAAGAGAGAGGTAGTGAACACGGCGCCGGCCGCAGTGAGAACGTCGCGCCGGAGAATGGGCTGTTTCGGGTCCATGAATAGATAATAGCCGCTTATCTCACGCGCGTCTCCGTGGCCGTGGGGAAATCCTTGGGTGGCTTCTGTTTGACCTTGCCGGTGGCGGCCCACTCGACGCCCCGCTGGAACGTGACGATGAACCCCACGCACCGCATCGCGGCGGTATCGTGGCCCAGGGTGGTGTGGAACACGCGGCCCTTGCCGTAGCGGATCGCCATCAGCATAGGCTCGTCCTCTCCCGTACCTTTGTTGGCCGGATCGGAATGCGCGGTCGCGATCACCGTCAGGCTCGCCGCCGGGCCGCATAGCGAATCGTACAGCTCGTCCTCCACGTGCATCCACACCGCCGGCAGGCCCTTGACGATAGGATGATCGGGGTCGCGCAGCGTCACCTGAAACGGAAGGCGCGCGCCATGGTGGCCGCAAGGGCCGGGGCTGTTATCCAGCCTGATCTTTCCGCCGCTCCAGCGTGCCATGGGTCCGAACTCCGCTCCCTTGCGGTTGCCCCAGCCACCCACCGCGATCATCTGCTGGTAGGCTTTCCACTCGGGAAAGGCATTGTCGGCGGCGTGATATGAGACGAAGCCGCCGCCGTTGCGGACGTATTCTTCGAACGCGCGGGCGGTCGCGGCCGGCCAGGGATCGCCGTTGTAATTGGAAACCACCACGCCGTAGGCCGCGAAGTTCGGCTGGAAGGAACTCATGTCCGCCCCCTTGGGCGGAGTGGTGGCAATGTCTACCGTAAACACGCCGGTTTCCTCCAGGAGCCTCTTCAAAACGGGTGTGGTCTCTTGCCAGGCGTGGTTGTTCTGCCCATCGACGATCAGTATTCTGATCGGCGCGGCGGAAACCCCGCTACCCGGCACGAGAGCCAGAGCGAACCAGATCAGCCAGCTTCGGTGAATCATGGGGCGGACGATCACAGGCTAGCACGGAGACGCCGGCATTGGATCGCCGGTAGCCCGCTTCCCCCGCGATGTGGCGCACGCACTCGTGCGTGCCGTGTCCGCACTCATGCGGACACGTTTTCTTGCCGGCCGGGAAACGGGCACGGGCGCGCAGGCGGCGCTGCGCCGTGCCACACTAAGCGTCATGAAGCTAATTGCGGCATTCCTATTGGCGGGCACTACCTGCCTGCTTGCGGCCCAATCGCGGGAAGCGGTGAACCCGTTCCTCGGACGTTGGGATTTCACCATCGCTCCCGAGCGCGCCAACTGGTTGAGCGTCGCGGCCAAAGACGGCGCGCTGGAAATCTGGTTCCAGCCGACCGGCGGCAATGTTTACCAGGTGAAGGATTTCAAGCTGGCGGGCACGCACCTGACGCTCAACCTGCAACGCGCCGGTGCCAAGAACCCGGCCCTGATATGGGAGCTCGATGCCGCCGGCGACAAACTCACCGGGCTCCAGAAACGCGGCGAAACCCAGATCCAGTTGACTGGTGTCCGCGCGCCCGAACTCAAGCGTACGGAACCGGCTGCCTGGACCACCCCCGAGGCGCTCTTCAACGGCCGGGACCTGACCGGCTGGGAGCCGCTCGACCCCGCCAACAATCACTGGAGCGCGCGCTCGGGCGAGCTGGTCAACGACTCGCACGGAGCCAACCTCAAGACCACCCGCACATTCGACGACTTCAAGCTGCACATCGAATTCAATTGCCCCGACGACGGCAACAGCGGCGTCTACCTGCGCGGCCGCTATGAGGTCCAGGTGGAATATGAACCCCTCAGCAAAAATCCGCCGGAACGCCGCATCGGTTCGATCTACGGCTTTCTGACGCCCGCCGTCGATCTGCCGCGCAAGCCCGGGACGTGGGAGAGCTTCGACATCACCCTGGCCGGCCGAACCGTCACCGTGCTCCGCAACGGAGTGGTCATCATCGATCACCAGGAGATTCCGGGGATCACCGGCGGCGCGCTCGACGCCCATGAAGCCGAGCCCGGCCCGATCTTCCTCCAGGGCGACCACACCGGCGGCCTGCGATTCCGCAATATCCTGGTTTCGCTGCCGAAGCCCTGAAATATTTCCGTAACACCGGCCTAAGCACGCGCGCCACGAGGTACGATATTCGCGAGGGCCGTTATGGCATACGATTTCACTCGACGTCATTTCTTCTTTGGTTCGCTGCTCGCCGGAGCCATTCCGAGCGGAGGATTCGGCAGCACCGCCTCGCTCGGCAGGCTGGGATACAAGTCGCCCAACGAGAAACTGAACATCGCCGCCATCGGAGCCGGCGGCCAGGCTGCCAGCGATCTGACCAACTGCGCGTCGGAAAATATCGTGGCGCTGTGCGATGTGGATGAACTGCAAGCCGCGCGCAAGTTCAGCCAGTACGAGAAGGTCCCCAAGTACAAAGACTTCCGCAAGATGCTCGATAAGGAAAAAGGCATCGACGCGGTGATCGTGACCATCCCCGATTTCATGCACGCCACGGCGGCCACATGGTGCATAGAGCGCGGCAAGCACGTGTGGGTGCAAAAGCCCCTCACGCGCACCATCTGGGAAGCCCGCAAGTTGATGGAAGCGGCTAACAAGTATAAGGTCGCCACCCAGATGGGCAACCAGGGATATTCCTGTGAAGGCACCCGCCAGGTGGCGGAGATCATCTGGTCCGGGGAAATCGGCAATGTCACCGAGGTGCACGCCTGGACCGACCGCCCCATCTGGCCGCAGGGACTCACCCGGATTCCCGCGCCCGCACCGGTCCCCGGTACCCTCGACTGGGATCTCTGGCTGGGCGGCGCCGCCCCGCGGCCGTACACCGACGGCGGCGCCGGCTATCCGAACGAGTACGGGTTCTTCTACCAGCCGTTCAATTGGCGCGGCTTCTACGATTTCGGCTGCGGCGCCATCGGCGACATGGCGTGCCACATCCTGGGCGCTTCCAATTTGGCTTTAAAGCTCGGCTCTCCCACCAGCGTCGAATGCATCCATAAGGAGGGCGCCAGCGATTTCATGTTCCCCAAGAAGTCGACCATTCGCTTCGACTTTCCGGCCCGCGGCAACATGCCTCCGGTGAAACTGTTCTGGTACGACGGATTGACAGCGAACCCGGAAATCCCCGGCGTCCCCAAAGGCGAATATCTCGGCGACCTTCCCACCAGCGGCGCGCGTCGCGGCGGCCGGGGCGCGGGACAGGCTGCCGGCCGGGGCTCAGCCACGCCGCCGCCCGCACCCTCCGGATTTATAGGACGGGTTTTCAATTTCGCCGACTTCGACCTGGTCCGGAAGGACCCCAACGCGAACATTCCCAAACCCGACGGCAGCCTT
>JBEKQS010000200.1:0-10117 GCA_049519475.1 Bryobacteraceae bacterium
TTATCTCCCGCCCCCCACCAATGGCGCTATCGCGAACAATTACCTCGCCACATTGCCGAACAAGGTCAATAACGACAGCACCACTAACAAAGTGGACTACAACATTACCGACAAGCACCGGATCTTCGCCCTCTTCAGTACCGGCAAGTACGCCAACCCCATCGTCGGCAGCCTGACGCCCATCTCCACGTCCACGCTTCCCGTGCCGTATACCGATGGCCGGGGCGTAATTGAATACGCAACCCTGGCTCAGATTCACGATAGCTACATCATCACCCCGACCCTGGTAAACCAGTTCAGCGTGTCGCTCAGCCGGTTGTTTATACCTTTGACGAGCAACACCTACGGCGGCGATTATCCGTCGAAGGCGGGACTCACCGGTCTTCCGGGGGGAGTCGCGGGCTCGGGCTTTCCGGATATCAGTTTCAGCGGCAACAACGCTCCCGTGAGCTGGGACGGAACCAATTCCCACGCCTACAACGAAGCCCAGAACACCGACGATGTGCAGAACAACCCGCACTGGATCAGAGGCAGGCACAACATTACTCTCGGCGTCCAATGGCAGACCCTGCAGGACAACGAGAACACTCCGCTCACCGGCACGCAGGCGGGCTTCACCTTCGGCACCGCTGAAACGGAAAATTTCACCTCCACCGGTACCGCCATCAGCACTACCGGCCTGGGCTACGCAGGCTTTCTGCTGGGAGCCGTGGACAGCAGCACCGTGACCCAGAACGCCGTAGCCGAAACCGGCGGACGTTACAAGACCTACGCCGGCTATGTTCAGGACGATTTCAAAGTCTCGCAGCGTCTGACTTTGAACCTGGGCCTGCGCTGGGACATCTGGAGCCCGTTCACGGAAGTGAACAACGTCATGTCCTTCTTTAATCCCACGCTGGCCAACCCGCTGGCGGGGAATCTTCCGGGAGCCCTGGAGTTTGCAGGCAGCGGCGTGGATAGCTGCCATTGCCAGACTCCCGTCAAGCAGCACAACGTCAATCCCGGACCTCGCGTTGGCATGGCTTACCGGGTCGGGGAGAAGACCGTCATTCGAGGGGGCTACAGTATCTTTTACGCGCACGCCGGCGGCGTGGGTGGGCGCACCAATGGGCGCCAGGGGCTCAGCCAGCTCGGTTTTAACAACAGCGGCAGCCTGTCCAGCACCGTCACCGGGCAGCCCGCGTACAGCTGGAACAGCGGGTACCCGGGCAATCCGACCAACCCGCCTTTCTTCAATCCGAGTTTCGGCATGGGCTATATCACCGCGGCGGCCGCGGCTGCGGATAATGTCACCTTCCCTCTCGGCCCGAGTACCGCCCAGACCGTCACTTTCGGCGACCCCAATTTCGGCGGCAAGCCGCCATATTACGAAGACTGGAGTTTCAATATCCAGCATTCGTTTACCCAAAACCTGGTGTTGAGCGTTGCTTATAGCGCCAGCGCCGGCCACTGGCTGCCAGGGGCCGCCGTCGCCGGACCCATGACCAACCAGGTTCCCGAGCAATACCTTCCGCTGGGCGCTCTGCTGGGGTCGACTCTCAGTGCCACTACGCTCGCTCAGGCCCAGGCCATGTTCCCGAATATCTCCACTCCGTTCCCGAACTTCTCCGGAACCATCGCCCAGGCGGTGAAACCGTTCCCGCAGTACAACGGCATTTCCGATCCCTGGCTGGACGTCGGGAATTCCACGTACAACGCGCTTCAAGTCTCACTCAACCATCGCTTCTCCGGGGGCCTCACTTTCATGGTGAATTACACCTGGAGCAAGGAACTGGACGACTTGGTTGGAGTGCGCGATCCGAATAAGGATTTCCTTGAAAAAGGGCCCGGCACCATCGATCACAGTAACGTTGCCGCCGCCACTCTTGTCTACCAATTGCCCTTCGGCGCCGGCCACAAGTTGAATGGCGGGAACCCGGTGCTGAGATCGGTGATCAGCAGTTGGCAAATTTCCGGACTTTTCACATTCGCCACCGGAGCGCCTCTGTCCATCACCGGCACTTGCACCGGCGGCGGCATTATCGACGCGTCCTGCTATCCGAGTTACAACACCAGCTTCTCCGGAAGCGTATGGCAGAATGGCTCCATCGGAAGCAACGGCGCGAATGTCGCCTCCACCGCTTACCTCAACAAGGCGGCCTTTGTGGACCCGGCGGCTTACACCGAAGGCAACATCACACGCGCGGCCCCGCTCGGATTGTTTGCTCCTCACAATGCGGATCTGGACTTGAGCGTGCGCCGGGAATTCCCGATCCGCGAGCGAGTCAGACTGTCATTCCAGGCGGACGCGTTCAATATCAACAACGCGGTCCATTTCGCAGCTCCCGGAGCCGGTATTGATTCCGCCAGCTTTGGTATTTTCTCATCCATGGCCAATCAACCGCGCAAGCTGCAGTTCAGCGCCAGGCTCTCATTCTGACAGGGAGCGGCCTGAGAAGCCGGGAAGAAATCGGTTGGCCGGCGAAAGCGCCTGCCCCACATGCGATCGAAGCGATTCTTTCACGGCGAGCGGCAATCTTGATTCCTGACAAGCCCTTAGGGCCTGTCAATAAATAACCTTCTCAATTGCCGGCAACCGCTCCCTTACGGTCGCGGCTCTGAGAGCACATCGGAGCCGCGACCGTAAGGGAGCGTTCGGCAAGGTTATTTCGGAACAAACCCTTAGTGGAAAATGCTCTTCGGAATCATGCCGTGGACGCCCTTGGTGCCGTCCACCGCCTGCGTCACGTTGAAGTCCACGGCCACGCTCGACAGCGCGTAAGCCTCTTCGCGCGACAGGTGCTTTTCGGTCACCAGGAAATCGATAGCCTCGCGCACCGCCAGAATCAGCGCCTGCGTCAAATCCGGGTCCAGCCCCATGGCGATCCAGTGCGTCGGCGTTTCCCCGCGCGGCCATTTCAGCTTCATGTCTTTCCGCACCACGAACTGAAAAGTCCCGATCAGCGAAGTCTCCATGGCGGTGATATCCACTTCGCCGTTGCCCTGTCCCGCATGCCCGTCTCCCACCAGAAACAATGCGCCGGGGACGAACACCGGAATATACAGCGTCGTGCCCGCCACCAGATCTTTGTTATCCAGGTTGCCGGCGTGCTGGCCCGGAGGCGCGCTGTTGACCTTCCCCTTGGACTCCTCAGGAGCAACACCCATGCTGCCGAAGAAAGGATGCAGCGGAATCTCGATGTTGTCCGTGAACCGGGCAACGTTCCGCTTCAGATCGAGCGGGATGAGCCTGCTCGAGCCGCGTTCGAAATCGCCGGCCGGCAACACGCCGCGTTGCGGGCTGAATCCGTTGGTGGCGTACGGCACGGCTAACTGGATTCTCTGAATGCGCACCTCCAGCACGTCGCCCGGCTCGGCGCCTTCAATATAGATAGGACCGGTGAGGATGTGCCCGCCCGGGCCTCTTTGGTCTTGCGGCGGCTGGTTGGCATAGATGGCCTTCCACTCGGGTTGGATGTCCTCGTCCTTCACGCCGACCCTCGCCAGTGCCGTCGGGCTGCTGGTGCTCATGGTCAGGACTTCCACCGTGTCGCCGGATTTGATCCGCAGCACCGGCTTGTCGCCCGCCCAGTAGTGGCCCCAGACCACCGTAGCCGGCCCGGACTTGAGTTGATAGTCGGCGGCCTGCGCGGCCGCGAGGGCTGTCAGGAAAACCAGAAGCAGTCTCATAGTATCCAGCGATTCTATCGCAAGTGGGACAGACCATCGTGGTTGGTGGTCTGTCCTGCTCCGCCCGTGGGATGGCAGACGACACAAACTGATCGTCTGCCCCACGCTCACCCGCCGGCGCGTCGCCGAGCTATCCTATCCCTTCACAGTCCGTCTACAACCCGGAGGCTTCATGTTTCGTCATCTGATCTGCGCCGTGGCCATCGCCGCGTCGCTGCTGCTCCCCGCGCATGCACAAACCAAGCTGCTGCGCTTCCCCGATATTCACCGAAATCAACTCGTCTTCACTTACGGCGGCGACTTGTGGACCGCATCCACCGCCGGCGGCGCGGCTACGCGCCTCACCGCTCATCCCGGCATGGAACTCTTCGCCAAGTTTTCGCCCGACGGCAAATGGATCGCCTTCACCGGCCAATACGACGGCGATGAGCAGGTCTACATCATGCCCGCCACCGGCGGTGAGCCCCGTCAATTGACCTTTTATCCGGCTCGCGGACCGCTTGCGCCGCGCTGGGGCTACGACAACCAGGTCTATGGCTGGACCAACGACGGCAAACGCGTCATCTTCCGCACCCTCCGCGATGGCTGGTTCAACGGCTTCAGCCGCCTCTACACCGTCTCCATCGATGGCGGCCTCGCCGAGCCCCTTCCCATGCCGAATTCCGGCGCCGGCTCTTTCTCGCCCGCCGGAACCAAAATCGTCTATTCGCCGCAAGCCCGCGATTTCCGCACCGAAAAACGCTACGGCGGCGGCACCGCCAACCAGCTCTACATCTTCGACGTCGAAACCCACGACGCTAAAAAAATCAGCGAAGGCGATCGCGCCAGCCGCGATCCCATGTGGATCGGCACCTCCATCTACTACGATTCCGACCGCGACGGCCACTTCAATCTCTACTCCTACGATGTTTCCGGCGGCAAGACCACCCAGCTCACCTTCATCAAAACCTTCGACCTCCGCTGGCCCAGCACCGACCGCGACTCGCGCATCGTTTACGAGCTCGACGGCGAATTGCAGATCTTCGACATCAAGTCCCACAAAACGACGCCCGTTTCCATCACCGTTCCCACCGACGCCCTGGCCCGCCGTCCCAGCCGCGTCAGCGCCGCCAACCTCATCGAGGAATTTCAACTGAGCCCCAAGGGCGAGCGCGCCCTGTTCTCCGCGCGTGGCGACATCTTCACCGTCCCCATCGAGAAAGGTTCCGTCCGCAACCTGACTAACAGCTCCGGCGCTCACGATAAGTGGCCTGCCTGGTCGCCCGACGGCGCTAAGATCGCCTATATCTCCGATCAGTCCGGCGAAGAAGAAATCTGGGTCGTGCCGCAAGACGGCTCCGCTCCCGCCGGGCAACTCACCACCGGCGGCAAAGCCATGCGCTATCGCCTGGAATGGTCCCCCGACGGCAAGAGCATCGCCTTCTCCGACAAGGACGGCGAGCTCTACGTCGTCACCGTGAGCGACCATAAGGTGAAAGAGATCGCCCACGATACCGAAAACGTCATCGCCGACTTCACCTGGTCCCCGCGTGGCAATTTCCTGGCGTTCAGCAAATACGCCGCCAACGGCTTCGCTTCCATTTATATCGCCTCGCCCGATGGCCAATTGCACCAGTTGACCAGCGAGTCCTTCGCATCGCGTGAGCCCGTCTGGTCGCCCGACGGCAACTATCTCTACTTCCTCAGCGACCACGAATTCGCTCCCATGATTTCCACCCGCGAATTCGATTACGCCACCACGCGCAATACCGAAATCTACGCGCTGACCCTCCGCAAAGACGTCAAGAATCCTTTCCCGCCCGAAAGCGATGAAGTAACCGTCACCAGGGAAGACGCTCCCAAAGACGCCAAGAAGGACGACAAGAAAGACGACAAGAAAGACGACAAGCCCAAGGACCTGGTGATCGATTTCGACGGCATCCAGTCGCGCGTTGCCCGCGTTCCCGTGGAAGCCGGCAATTACCAGAACCTGCTGGCCAAGAGCGAGTACTTGATTTACGGCGCCAATCCCAATTCTTACTACGGCCGCGAACCCGACACCAAGAGTTCCATCCGCATCTATTCCCTCAAGGACCGCAAGGAAACCACCCTCCTCGAAGATGACTTTGGCTTCGTCCTCTCCCCCGATGGCTCCAAGCTTCTGGTCAACCAGGCGTCCGGTTACTCCATCATGGACGCCACGCCCACCGGCGCCGCCGCAAAGAAACCGGTTTCCACCGCCGGCCTCTTTGTGAATCGCGTCCCGGCCGAAGAGTGGACCCAGATCTTCAACGAAGTCTGGCGCCGCTATCGCGATTTCTTCTATGTCCCCAACATGCACGGCTACGATTGGGAAGCGCTGCGCAAACAGTACGCGCCGCTGCTCCAATACGTCTCGCATCGCTCCGACCTCACCTATGTCATCAGCGAGATGATCTCCGAGCTCACCGTGCAGCACGCCTACGTCGATGGCGGCGATTTCACCATCCCGCCGCGCCCCCGCGTGGCCCTGCCCGGCGCGCGCTTCACCCTCGACCAGGCCTCCAACCGCTATCGCATTTCGAAAATCTTCGCCGGCCAGAACGAAGAGGACGCCTACCGCTCCCCGCTCACCGAAATCGGCGTCGACGTCAAAGTGGGCGATTACGTTCTCTCCATCAACGGCCACGATCTCACCGGCAAGGACGATCCCTATCGCCTGCTGCGCAATGCCGCCGATAGCCCCGTCGAGTGGCTGGTCAATTCCACTCCTTCCACCCAGGGCGCCCGCACCATCTCCTACCGCCCCATCACCGACGAAGCCAAGCTGGTCTACTTCGATTGGGTGGCCGCCAATCGCCGCCGCGTGGATTCGCTCTCCGGCGGCCGCATCGGCTATATTCACGTCCCCGACATGGGCGCGGACGGCCTCAGCGAGTTCATCAAGTGGTATTACCCGCAACTCCGCAAGGACGGCCTCATCATCGACGATCGCGCCAACGGCGGCGGCAACGTCTCGCGCATGCTCATCGAGCGCCTCGGCAAGCGCCTGCTCGGCGCCCAGTTCAGCCGCACCAGCGAGCAGCCCGCGCTCTATCCCGACGCCGCATTCATCGGCCCCATGGCCACGCTGCTCGACGGCAATTCCGCTTCCGACGGCGACATCTTTCCCGCTATGTTCCGCGCCGCCGGTCTCGGCCCGCTGATCGGCAAACGCAGTTGGGGCGGTGTCGTCGGCATCAACGACCACGGCCAGTTGATCGACGGCGGCCACGTCTTTGTGCCCGAAGCCGGCTTCACCAACACCAAGGGCGATTGGATCATCGAAGGCCACGGCGTCGACCCCGATATCGAAGTCGACAACGACCCGGCCTCCGTCATTCAAGGCAAAGACCCGCAGCTCGAGCGCGCCGTGGCCGAGCTGATGAAGAAGCTCAAGGAGAACCCGCCCAAGCCGCCCACCCGCGCGCCCGACCCGGTGAAGGTGAAGTAGATCGCTTCGCAGTGGTGGGGCTGGCGGTGCCGCCTGCCCCACATAGACTAAAACACCCCTTCATGCTCACACGCCGCTCCATTCTTCAATCGGCCGCTGCCGCGCTGGCCGCCCGTTCCCTTCCCGCCGCCGATTTCCCCAGCCGCCGCCCGGCTCCCGCCGATCGCAAATTTACCAGCGACGCCGTCGAAGCCAAAATCGCCGAGGTCAAAGCCGCCGTCGCCGATCCCGAACTCGTCTGGCTTTTCGAAAACTGCTTTCCCAACACCCTCGACACCACCATCCACGCCGGTTCGCTCGACGGCAAGCCCGACACCTTCGTCATCACCGGCGACATCAACGCCATGTGGCTGCGCGATTCCGCCGCCCAGGTCTGGCCCTACCTGCCGCTCGCCAGGGACGACGCCAAGCTGCGCGCCATGCTCGCCGGCGTCGTCAACCGCCAGACCCGCTGCATCCTGATCGATCCCTACGCCAACGCTTTCAACTACGGCCCCACCGGCAGCCAATGGTCCACCGACCACACCCGCATGAAGCCCGAGCTGCACGAACGCAAGTGGGAGATCGATTCCCTCTGCTACCCCGTCCGCCTCGCGCACGGCTACTGGAAGTCGACCGGCGACGCGTCTTGCTTCGACCAACCGTGGCAGCAGGCCGCCGCTCTCATCGTCGAAACCTTCCGCCAGCAGCAGCGTCTGCAAGACCGCGGCCCGTACCGTTTCCAGCGCACCACCGCCGTTCCCAGCGATTCCCTTCCCGGCGATGGCTATGGCAACCCCACGCGTCCTTGCGGCCTCATCCATTCCGCCTTCCGTCCCTCCGACGACGCCTGCATCTTCCCATTCCTCGTCCCTTCCAATCTCTTCGCCGTCCGCGCGCTCGAACAACTCCGCGAGATCCACTCGACCGCGCTCTCCAATCCGTCCTTCGCCCGGCAGTGTCACGAACTGGCCGAACAGGTGCGCCAGGCTCTCGCCACCCACGCGCGCGCGCGCCATCCCAAGTACGGCGAGATCTATGCGTATGAAGTGGATGGCTTCGGCAACCAACTCTTTCAGGACGATGCTGGTCCGCCCAGCCTGCTCTCGTTGCCCTATCTCGGCTGCTGCGCCTTGGACGACCCCGTCTACCAGGCCACCCGCGCCTTCGTGCTCAGCGACGATAACCCGTACTTTTATCGCGGCTCAGCCGGCGAAGGCCAGGGCAGCCCGCACGCCGGCCTCGGCATGATCTGGCCGCTCGGCATCATCACCCGCGCGCTCACCACGCGTGATCCCAAGGAAATCGCGGCTTCTCTCGCCATGTTGAAGGCCACGCACGCCGGCACCGGCTTCATGCACGAATCCTTCTCGCGCAACGACGCCACCGATTACACGCGCAAATGGTTCGCCTGGGCCAACACGTTATTCGGCGAGCTGATCTTGACGGCCCACGCCGCCAAACTGGTGTAACGGAGGGCGGGCGCCCTCGCCCGCGCCGGACCCCCTGGTCCGGCTCTCCGCACACACGGCTGCCATCTCGGATTGATCGGAAAATTGGGGATTTTGGTGGACGACGGGGGGCTCGAACCCCCGACCTCTGCATTGCGAACGCAGCGCTCTCCCAACTGAGCTAGTCGCCCACTGCGGCTGACAATTACAATAATACCAAATGCGAAAACCGGGGATTGCCGCCCATCTCCGCCAAATGCGGCGGAATTGGGACCGGCGGGCGAAGGAAAACGCCCGCTACTACGTTGCCACCGGCCAGCAGGAGTGGTCCGACCAGGAGTTTTACCAGGCCGGCGAAGCCGAACTCCGCGACCACATCTTCAACGACCTCGGCAATATTTGCCAGGGAAAAGATCCCAAGAGCATGAAGGTTCTCGAGATCGGATGCGGCGCCGGCCGCGTCACCGCTCCGCTCGCCCGCTTCTTCGGCGAAGTCCATGCCGTCGATATCAGCCGCCACATGGTCCGCCACGCCCGCCAGGCCGTCGCAGCCTTCCCCAACGCCTACATCTACCACAACAACGGCCGCGACCTCGGCGCCATACGCCGCCGCTGGTGGCACCGCTTCGGCCTTGGTCCCAAGCTCGAATTCGATTTCGCCTTTTCCTGCCTGGTCTTCCAACACATTCCGAGCCTCGATGTGATTGAGGGTTATGTCCGTGAAGTCAATCGCCTGCTCCGCCCCGGAGCCCTCTTCAAGTTTCAGGTGCAAGGTTATCCCGAAGTCGAGCCGGAAACTGAGGATAGCTGGGTGGGAGCGCCGTTAGACGAAGAGAGCGCCCGCGATCTCGCTCTGCGCTGTGGATTTGAGATGCGTTACCAGTACGGCGCCGGAGATCAATATTATTGGCTGTGGTTTTTCAAAGTCAGGGATGCCGATTGAGTGCCGCTATTCGGGCGCGAGTCCCGCTCGGATTGATGCTTCTCTTCTTCTTCTCGCCGGCTCGCCCAATACTTTTTCATGCGCTCCGAAACCTCCGCGCGCTCGCCGTCGCCCATCGACTTGCGGCCCCGCCGCTTGCTGCCGCGGAGCATCGCCTGCCCGCCTTCAGCCGCCCGCTGCAATTCCTCCAACGACGCAATTACGCGCTCCAGCTTTTCTTTTTCGGCGTATAAGTCCTGTATGGCTTTATATAGGTCCATGCATCAGTGCCCGTCCCATCTTCATACGAAGCGAAACCAACTGATGTTACACCGGATTCCCAATCCAATTCTACAGTTAATATGGCTAACTCCTTGGAGATGGCAATCGCAGTACTATCTTGTGGCCATGCCGGCTGATAGCGGCGCCTGGCGCTCCCACTAATCACCAGGCGGGATCGGTGTGATCTTTATCACTGATTCCCGCGGGAACGGCTCCCATCCGAGCCACGACCGTTAGGGAGTGGTTTCCCGCGTGTGCTGCAAGGGCACTAATGCTTCAGAAATGGCCAGTGCGATACTATCTTGAAGCCATATTTTGCGATGGCCACGTATAGTATTCCCGCTATTGCCAAAAGAACAATCA
>JBEKQS010000201.1:0-10022 GCA_049519475.1 Bryobacteraceae bacterium
ACACCGATGAAGATATAGGTGACCATCAGCCGATGGCGCAGCCGCCACATGAGATGCCGCCCGGCCCAACGGAAGGCAAGCCACAAGCCACAGAATGCGAAAACAATGCTAACGAACGTCGCCCAGCCACTCAGCGTCGATCCCGGCGCGGAACCGGTGATCCAGCGCAGAGCGATGAAGAGCGCGCTCAATCCGCCCAACCACAGCGTGGTGCGGCCCAACTTGCTGCTTGGGCGGAGCATCCGCCGGGCCCAACGAAAGGCAAGCCACAAGGCGCAGAACGCGAAAACCACCGTTACGAACGTCGCCCAGCCACTCAGCTTCGATCCTGACGCGGAACCGGTAATCCGGCGCAGAGCGATCATGAGGACGCTCAATCCGCCCAACCCCAGCGTGGCGCGGCCCAACTTGGTGCGTGGGCGGAGCGTCCGCATCGCGCGGGCCCTGACCGCGCTGAACTCCGCAAGCCTGATCATAATAAGGTAGCCGGAACTTCCACTGTACACCGCTCAATCCGTCTCGCCTTGTGCCTGGTCCAAACCGGGTGCGCGGCACAAGAGTGGACGCCGACGGGATTCCCCGGCAAAACAGCTTGAATCTGAGCGTATCGGTACGCGAGGCGGGACGCGCCGATGTGGGGCCAGGCTTTCGGCCTGCCGCCGGCTATTGGCCGGCGTTCTTCGCGATTGTCGCGAGACGTCGGGCAAAGACTCGTCCCGCGTTGGACGGCATTGATCTTTCCCCCAACTATACGCTATTAGCGTACAAAGGCAAGAGGTCCGATTGACCGCGCGTGGCAGCGGAAGAGGCGTTGGCGATAGCTTCCGATAATGAATAGGATTCTATCGGGAGTGCTCACGCGCAAAGACCTCGCGAAGCACCGCAAAGGCCGGCGTGAGCACTTCCGATAGAATTCATTGAACTGAGCCGGACTGAAAGCTATGGGGATTGAATGGCGGCCTGTTTGATGAGCGCTTCGGAAAGCATCTCCCGACGAGACAACTGGGTGGCAGAAATCATTGCCCTCCCACTCGGGAGGGCGATGTCCCGGGGTTGGCGACTGAAGCCAGCGGTTCTGAGGCGCAAAGACCAGCGCTCAAGACAGGGGTTTCCTGTCGGCTTTGCGAGGCCTAGTGAGTCGGGCAATGATTTGGTGAACTGTATGTTGATGGCGGTCATGAGGTATCTGCGATCATGGGCACCGGCAAACAAGCGCAGGCCGCAGCAGTGAGGAGTTGGATGAGGATCAACCGGCCGGTCTTGCAAATAGGGCATCGCCGGGACAACAGCTCCTCAGTGGTTGCATCTCGGCCGCCAGGAGTATCCGCAGTCATTTCGGTGACCATGTGGGGAGCGGGCAGCAAGGACCGGCACAGCGCCAGTTTTTCCTTCCGATTGCGGTTGGCCAGGAATCCGAAGTGGCGGATGTGAACAAAGCCGGAGGGCAGTACATGGAGGAGAAAGCGACGAATGAACTCAACGGCATCCAAGGTCATCGTCTTCGTCTGGCTACCAGCGGCATAGTCCTTCCATTCGAAGGTGACTCGACCATCCTCCAGCGATAGCAGTCGCTGGTTGGAGATGGCCACGCGGTGAGTGTATCGGGCCAGATACTTGAGAACCTGTTCAGGCCCGCCGAAGGGGCGCTTGGCGTAAACCACCCATTTCACGTCACCGGCCCTCTGACACAGCGCCTCGAAGGCCGCCGGTTGGGCCAACGGGGCCAGTTCGCCGTGGAACTGGAGCTTGCCTTTCTGGAAGGCCCTTCGCAAATGAATCAGGAATCTCTTGCGGAAAAAGGCGCTCAGCACCTTGACGGGAAGGAAGAACGATTTTCGATATTTTCGGCAAGGGATCCACCGTGAGTTGTCGGGGCTGATTCCGCCGCCAGGCACTACGCAATGGATATGCGGATGGAGATGGAGGTTCTGGCCCCAGGTGTGAAGCACGGCCAGGAAGCCGATTGCCGCCCCCAGATGTTGGGGGTCTGCCGCAATCGTTAGTAGGGTCTCGGCCACTGCCCGGAAGAGAATGCTGTAGATTCTCCTGGCATTCTGCAGTGCCAGGCTGGCGATCTGCTGCGGCAGTGTAAACACCACATGGAAATACTCTACCGGCAACAACTCAGCTTCCCGTTCGGCCAACCATAGGGCCCGAGCCATGGCCTGACACTTCGGACAACTCCGATTTCGACACGAGTTATAAGAGATGGCGCAATGTCCGCACTGATCGCACTGGTCCAGGTGGCCGCCTAAAGCGGCCGTTCGGCAAGCGCGAATATCGTCGAAGGCTTTTCTCTGTGGGCGGGAGAGCACCGGCTCCCAGCGGGCCAGAAAGTCGTCTCCATGCGTGCGCAAGACATCGGCCACTTCCGGCCGACTCGCTTTCATGGCTGAGTCGAAATCAGATCCAGTTCTAGGGAATCCAACGGACTGGAGGTGGAACGGACCGCCACATCGGCGACCTGAAGATAGCGCGCGGTGGTTTCCAGGTTGGCATGGCCAAGCAGGATCTGAATGCACCGGAGATTGGTGCCGGCTTCGAGTAAATGGGTGGCGAAGGCGTGCCGAAGGGAGTGCGGATGAACTGGTTTGGAGAGGCCGGCGATTTGCGCCGCATTCCGGCAGGCCAGGTAAATGGCTTTGGCGGAAATCGGTCGATTGGGATCGGCGCCGGGGAACAGCCATTCCACGGGGCGCTCGGCGCGCCAGTAGCCCCGGAGCAGTTCCAGCAGCCTGGGCGACAACAAGGTTTGCCGATCCTTGCTTCCTTTTCCGAGACGCACCCAGAGCACGTTACGAGGGGTGTCGATGTCGCTCACTTTGAGTTGTGCGGCTTCGGCGACCCGGAGTCCAGAGCCGTAGAGCACGGCCAGCATCGTGCGATGGCGAAGATTGCGGGGCGCTTGTAGCAGGGCTTTGACTTCTTCCCGGCTGAGGATCAGTGGCAGCTTTCTTTCCCGACGGGGAAACGGGATACGCTCGATGGGGATTTTCTGGTTCAGTGTATGGGTATAGAAGAACCGGAGGGCACATACCACCTGGATGAAAGTGGAAAGCGACACTTTCTTCTCCTGGACCAGAAACAGTTGATACCGGCGGATGTGCTCGGCGTCGAGTTGATCGGGTGGTTTGCCGAAGTGCTGAGCGAACACGGAAACGGCGTGCAGGTAAAGTCGAATGGTTGTCTTTGAGTAATGGCGGATCTGGAGATCCTCCAACATCCGTTGTCGAAGCGCGGTCATAACGAGAGCTCCTTTCGTTTGACCACACCACCAACAACGGTCCGACGGAAGGGGGGTAGGCAAGCTCGCGGGGGATGGAAACGAAGCTCACACCGCCGGCGCGCAGGCGGCCGTCAGGCAGCCGAGCACGACGGCCAGCGGACGTGGGGACGCCCGGCAGGGCGGCCACTTGTCCGCCATCCTGCCGCCGCGCGGCTTAGTTCAATTGCCGTTAACGCCCGCCAGCAGGAGAGATCGCACGGACGACTGCCGCGCCACTGCCCGAGGCCAGCGCGGTGGGCAGAACTTGCAGGTTGTACGTAGCAGTGCCGGATTTGTTCGGTCCCGACACAATGATCTTCAGAGGGTCGCCGAGCGCAATATTCCAAGTGCGCGGGCTTACTGCGTTTCCCAAAGCGGAACCGAACCCATTCAGAACAATCTGCCTATCACTCCAGCTTGCGATCTTGATCCCAATCGCGTTCGCGGTGGTACAGTCCTTTTGGCCTGCTTCCCAACCACTCCCTGGGTTGTTATCCCAAATCGCGATTGCTGGCGTCGTGACGTTGCAAGCGACCGTGTCAACCGACCCGTCGCCGAGGGCGACCGTCTGCGGCGGTGTATTGCCAAAGCCGCTACCCAAAATCACGATCTCCTGGACAGGTTGAGGCGCAACTGGTGTCACCGATTGAATGACAGGTGGGGTCAGGCCGCTATAAGCAGCGAGAGAATTCATAACAGGAATTGTTGTGTAGGCTCCGGCCGGGGTGGCGCGGATGCCTAGCGCGCCGATCTGCCCGCCTGAGGGCGTGTCAAACTCCAGTGTGCCGCGAATGTTCGCAGCGGTCGGAAACCAAGTGGTCAGCATCTGCGAACTGTGCCCGTTGCCGGGCAGGCTGATTGTCGTCGTCGCTAGCGTGGCTCCCGTGTCGTCGCGCAACGTCGCGGGCACTGCCGCCGGCTGGGCCGAACTGTTCGCCACCGCGACGCCCGTCAGCAGGCTGCCGGTGTTGTCGAATGCCAGAATGTAGGAGTTGGCGCTACTCACTTCCAGCGGCACCACTGCTTCCTGCCCGGAGTTCTGGAAGATGGCGAAGCCGCTGACAGAGCCGTTGGTCGATAGTTGCGCCGACCCGGTCACCGAGGCACCGGAGGGCTGCCCTTGAGTGCCGATGACTAGCGTCGCGCCTGCAGGAATCGTGTGGTTGACCGATGTCTCCGTGGCCGTCGTCGAGGTCTGCGGGAAGCTCAGCGGCAGCGAAAGCCGGCTGCCGTCGTCGGCAAAGAAGCTCAGCGTGGCATTGGCCGAAGCAGTTCCGGTGTTTACAACCGTGAAGATGGTCTGCCAGCCGCCACCGGAGGCCACGTGCGCCAGCGCACCGCCGGTTGTCCCGACGTTCGCCAGCACCGGAAGCGTGGTAATGGCGGCGCCGTTGGCGCGCAGCCCTAGCACGCTGATTCGGCCGTTCTGCGGCGTGTCGAACTCCACCGTGCCGCGCCTGCCGGCCGTCGCCGGGAACCCGTAAGTCGAATCCGTCAGCATGAAGGAATTGTGGCCTTGGGCTGGAAGACTGATCGTACCCGTGCCAATCTGCGCCCCGGTGTCGTCGCGGATGACAACTCCGACACTCGCTGGGCTGGTTGCCAGATTCGCGATGGCGAGACCCGTAGCGAGCGCTCCGGTGTCATCAAAAGCGAGCAGGTAGGAACTGGCGTTGCGCGTTTCGACCGGGACCACAGCCTGCTGGCCTGTCGGCGTGTAGTCGAAAACCGCGAAGCCGCCGATGTTGCCACTGGTGAGCAGTTGCGCCCACCCGACAGCGGTCGTTTGGCTGGCTGTCCCGGTGGAATCGAGCACCAGCGTGGCGCCGGCGTTGAGATTTTGGTCGAAGGTCGAGCCGAGAATGGCCCCCAGCGATGGCTGCTGCGGGAAGGTGAACGGCAGTTGCGGCGCGCTCCCATCGTTGGCGTAAAAATTCAGACGCGCCTCGCCCGAGGCCGCGCCCAGATTCACCAGCGTCAGCGAGGTGTCCCAGCCGCCGGCCGATGCGATCTGCGCCATCGAACCTGCGAATGCGAGCGCGCTTGCGCCAGCCTGCTCCACAGCGAAGGGGAGCCCGGCGATGGTGAGGAGGCCAGTCCGTGCGCCTCCGCTGTTGGCCGCCACCTGATAGGAGATGATGCCGGCACCCATACCGGACGCGCCACCAGTGAGGGTGATCCAACTCAGAGTATTGGAGGCGCTCCAGGCACCACAAGGGCCTGAGGTGGCGACCGAGACGGTTCCGCTACCCCCCGCCACCGGGAAAGCCTGACCGCCGGTGCTGAGCGCAAAAGAACAGGGCTGCGGAGAAATGACGAGAGTGACCGGGATCGTGACACTCGAGCCATTGGCTCCAGCAGTCGTGACCGTCACAGCGCCACTGCAGGTTGTATTGGAATAGGCAGGCAGCCCGGTCACCGTGTAGGAGACCGTGACTGGGGCGCCTGTTATTGTTCCAGTAGTCGCGCCGGAGATAGGGCTCGCTGTAAGCCAGTTTCCACAACCCGCGTTGCTTCCGAGGTTAGCCGCGACTGTGAAACTCTGACTGGCCCCTACAGCTGTCACCTGAAGGGTCTCCGATCCTGTCGGGGCGGACACGCCCATCGTATTGGTAAACCAAACCGGGCCGCCAGTGACCGCCAGGGTTGAAGTGAATGACGCACTCGACAACGGCTGATCCGAGCGTAGTATTCCCTGGCCGAGGGTTGCCGCCCAGAGGTATCCCCTGTCCCATTGGATCCCGGAGAAGTAGAATGGCACGGCGTTGAAGCGGATGTTCTGCCACGTGTTGGCCAGATCGCCCGACACGTACACTCCGCTCGATGTAGTAAGCGCCGCAACGGGGTTGGTTCCAGTCGGAACAACAGGATTGAAGGCAATCGACAGCTGGTCTTCGCCAAGGTTATACAAGACCGTGGAGAGCCCTTGGTTTGCAAATTGAAATGTCATACCGCGGTCCGTGCTCTTCAGGACGCCGCCCTGAGACCGTCCAGCTCCTTCATTCAGAGCCACCAGGACGAGATTGCTATTGGTGGGCGAGACCGCTGCGGAATATGGGTACGCAAACGTCGGCAAAGCCAGTTGCATCCAGGTCGCACCTCCGTTCAGGGTCTGGTACAGTCCGGATCGGGTGCAAACGTACACGGTGGACTCGTCTTTGGAGTCGAACACGACCTGGGTCACCTGTTGAACGGGCCAAGTTAAGAGATGAAACGTGAGGCCCCAGTCCGTGCTGGCCCACACGCCGTCGGATGCGCCCACATAGACAGCGGCGGCGTTGAGAGGATCCACCGTAATGAGGTTCTCGTTAGCAGCCGACACGTAGTTCTGCCAGGTCGGTCCGGCGACGGGACTGAACGTTGCGCAGCCGTCCTGAGAGACGCTCAAGCCGCCGGTGGTAAATGCATAGCAGTACTTTGGATTCCCTGGGTTTATTGCTCCCCCTCCGCCTTCTCCCAGGCCGCTTGCCACGCTTCCGCCCTCAGGCAAGGTCGCACCTCCTGGCTGGATCCAGGTCGCGCCACCATCCAACGTGAGGAGTGGGCCGAAATCCTGCGCCGACGCGAAGATAGTCTGTCCATTGACCGCCACGCCCAACAGGATGTTTGAGGAAATAGGCCCGCTCAAATCCCGCCAGGATACGCCATCGTTGTCGGTCCAGTGAAGTCCGTGATCGCTTCCCATTACCAAGCTCGACGAACCGGGGATCAGAAATATCCTCCGGTTATCCCAAGGCGCGTTCAATTGAGTCCAGGTCGTGCCCGAATCCAAGCTCTTGTAGAATGTACCCCCGCCGGCAACGAGGACGGCCTCATCGGATGGCCGGACGACGATAGTTTGGTTGCCCGGAGAGTTGATAGCCTGCCAGGAGGCGGCCCCGTCGGTGGTCCGAAAGACCGTTCCCGGGAGAATGTAGAACGCTACATTCGGGTTTATGGGATCAACCGCAACGTCAAAAATCGTTTCCTGCGGATTGTTCGCCACGGTTCGCCAGCTCCGATCGGAGGGTCCCTTCCAGAGCACATCGCCGTCATCCAACCCGGCAATAATATAGCTTCCCCCTATAGCGAGACAGCGCACAGGAGAAGTGGTTGGTTGTATAACTGCCCAGGTGACGCCGTCGTCGGTGGAAAGTTCGAATCCACTGCCCGTGCCCGCCAGGATCCCTCCTGGGACAGATACTATTGCGCTCACCGGACCGTTGGCGGACACCTGTGTCCATGACTGGCCGCCGTCCGCAGTGCGGAAGATCCCATCAAACTCCGTGCCGGCCAAAAGGGTGCTCGGGTTAGCCTGGTCGATCCAGAGGAAATCGATCGCAGTATCTGTCAGGCCATCGTCCATCCGCGTCCACGTTGAGCCGCCATCAGTAGACTCGAATGCTCCCGCCTCTGTGAATGGTCCTTCTGCCCCTGAGCCGTTACCCCCGCCGGCATACATCACCTGGGGTTGAGAGGGCGCCCAGGCGAATGCTTGCAGCTTCCCGGAGACCGTGGTGCCCTGCTGACCGATCACATTATGTGGCCCTGGGTTGATCCAACTGAAGGACGTTTGGGGTGCCGTGCTGGAGGCACTGAACCGCAGGTCCACGGTCCAACGAGGGCGACGCTGATTCCGCTGAACCTGGACAGCGGTATCGGCGGTCCACAGCGAACCCGACGACTCGCCAATTGCACCACTCCCTGATGGTAGAGTTGCGCTAATGGTGCGTCGCGGCGGGCGCCGCCTAGCGGAAGTATTCCTTGACGCCGCCTTCGGCGCCACCATGTCGGCGCTCGGCGCGGGCAGTATCAGGGCGCTGGGACGGCTGGTCCTGACTATCGATGGGTTCCGGAATACCGCACGTACTCCGAGGAAGTTCATGAGCAAGAAAAACCCGAAGATGGTCGCCGCCAGCCGGATTCCCGTCTTGGCCAGATCTGCACCCTTGCTTGAAGTCAGAATAGCCATTTGGTCCTCAGTTCTAAGATGGCCCGGGACTGTCCGCCGCACCGATAAATGGGTTCGTCGGACGGACGAATACATTCTAACTCCAAATAATCAATTCAGAGCCAAGAACTTCTCGGCGATAGCGGACTTCAAGAAAAGCGAACTTGGTAGATCAATGAAACAAGGCGGGGCTTCCGATAAGTCATAAGCGTTGTATCGGGAGTGCGCCGGCCAAGGGGAGTTGAAGTAGGAGATAAAGCCTGATCGCCGGCGCATTCCCGATACAACCCCTTGGACTAAGCCAACTGGGCCGGCCTATGGGTATTGGTTTCTGGCGTGCGTGAAGACTCGCCGGAAGGGAGCGGATGTGTGACGTCGAGTTGAGGTGGCATTAAGTGCGCGGCGTGCGGGGATTCGGCTGGGCGTGTTGGGGCAACGGGCTTTTCGTGCCTCCAGACGGTGTCCGGCGGCACACGTCTGCTGTCATCACGGATTGGTGATGTGCGTGGTCGAAGGATGGGGATCGCGACGATCATTGGCTTTACGAAGAGTCCATCTGAGGTGTTTGGTGCGGCGCTGCAGGGTGCAATGGTGCCGTGGATCGCGGTTCGATCACATGGAGGTGCCCTACCCCGCAGACTGGGCAGACCGGTGGTTGGCGCTCGATGACGACTGGCAGTGGAGCCGACGACGCCGGCAGGAGTTCCCGGCATCGCTGGACCATGGCTTGGCGGTTGCGGTTGGATAGAAAGCCGAAATGCCGGATCTTCACAAAGCCACCCGGAAGGACATGGAGGAGGAAGCGCCGGATGAACTCCACCGCATCGAGCGACATTTCCTTGATCTGGTTGCCGTCTTGCGAATCCCGCCAGCGGAAAAGCACGCGGCCGTCCTCCAGACCGAGCAATCGTCCATTGGAAATTGCCACTCGATGGGTGTACCGCGCCAGATAGCGGAGTACCTGCTCTGGTCCGCCGAATGGGGGTTTGGCATAGACGACCCATTCCTTATCTTTCAAAGGCGTTAGCCAATCCTCAAAGCGGGCCGGGTGGGCCAGTTCTCGAAGTTGTCCGTAGAATTCCAGTTGGCCCTCCGCAAACGCTTGTTTGAGATAGGCGAGGAACTTGCCGCGGAACAGGCAGCCGAGAGGTTTTGCCGGCAGAAAGAAATCCTTCTTGCGAGGAGAGATCCATCGCCGTTGGTCCGCTGACAATCCTCCGGCGGGCACGACGCAATGTACATAGGGATGGTGCTCCAGTCGCTGGGTCCAGGTATGCAGGACGGTCAGGAAACCCAGCTTGGCTCCCAGACGTTTGGGATCGGCGGCCATCTCCAGAAGAGACTCGGCTACCGCCCGGAACAGAATCCCATAGACGACTCGCGGGTTCTGCAAGGCCAGCGGCGCCAATTCGTGCGGCAGCGTGAAGACCACGTGGCAACAAGGCACTGGCAGGATCTCCAGCGCCCGAGCGGCCAGCCACTGGTCGCGCGTCCGGCTGTGGCACTTCGGGCAATGCCAGTTGCGGCACAATCGGTATTCGGTCACCAGATGGGAGCAGTGGTCGCACTGCTCTACGTATGTGCCGAGGGCGGCGGTGCGGCACGCGACGATGTCCCGGAAAACCTGCCGTTGTTGTGGAGACAGTACATCTCCCCAGCGCCTCGGCGGGGCTGGCTGCGGTCGGCAGGTTCCGGCTCGCTGGGCTGATCCCAGTTGCCAGTATACTTAGCGCTTCAACCGCAATCGGCCTATGTCGCGAGATTTCGCAGATCCCTGCCAGCCCGACAAGAGGCTCACCGTCCGGAAGACGGGAAAAGGAAACCAGC